>NZ_JBEXYK010000044.1:0-88157 GCF_040630865.1 Nonomuraea sp. NPDC005730 | reverse complement strand
CGGTATGGCCCGCCGTCTCACCCGCACGGGCCCCGCTCGGCGGCAGGCCAGAATCGTCTGCGACTAACGAAGATCGCCGATCTCAAACACTCACTAAGGGATCTCATGGCGGCTTAAGTGTGCGGCAAAAGCTGCCGATCACCGTTTATCGGGGTCCGCACGGGTAAGCATCAGAAGCGGATACAGTACGCGACTTGCCGAACACTCTCCGTGAGCGGCCGGAAAGTTATCGTCACTGAAATCCACCGGGGGAAGCGTCATGCCATTCCCCGGACGATCCCGACGACAGAATCGTCCAGCATTTCTCATGTCTGGCGCCCCGGCGTGACACGGCGAGCATTTTCGGCGAGCCATTGTCACGCGCACGGCCGCCGCCTCTCCGGCGTATATGGCCATGTCGTCATTCCATGAGAAAAGCTCGGACGGAACTGCCGGAACCCGATGTGATGGGCACTCCGTCATATGCACATAATCGGACATATCATGGCATTTCATTCGATAGAGCTGTAATGCAAGCAATAAGATTGCTAATGCATAGCAAAATAGGGCCACTCCTGTTTGCTGTAGCTCTGTCTCGGAAATGACATTTCACGGATGGCTCATCAGCTAGTCGTTCAAGACCTGGTTCCCGGGCTCTCGGGAACGTCGAGAACGGGGCAACCAATCCTTTAGGGGGAAAACGCAATGCCCAAGCTCAAGAGTGTTATCGCAGGTCTCGCTGTCAGCACGGCGCTGACCGGCGGCGTGGTCAGCCTGGGCGCGACGACCACCGCCAACGCCAGCACCAACAACCTCACCACCCCGACGACCCTCAGCTGGGGCGATGGGGACGGCCACGGCTGGGGGCACCGTCGCCACCACCGCTGCAACAGGAACCGCCACGGCTGGGGCGGCGGCTGGGGCGGCGGCGGCTGGGGCTGGGGCGGCGGCGGCTGGGGTGGCGGCTGGCGCCGGCACCACCGCGGTGGCGGCGTCTGCGTCAAGATCTTCAACGAGAACACGAACGACAACACTGACACCAACACCGAGAACTAAAGGTGGGTTGCGCCCGGCGGAATGCCTGGCGCAACTCACCGACCAAACCGTGAGCTGATGGCGCGGGAATGGTGCCCGTATTCCATGGATGGTCGCTCTTCACGGCGAAGTGAACTCGACCGGCGAGTACTGGGCTTTCGGGAGGGTCCGCACCCGGACATTGCGGGCCCGCCCGGGACTCCTTTCTCTTCTGTCTCCGCGGCAATTCCCGGTGAGGGCTCCGCTGGCTTCAATGCCGGCGGAGCCCTCATTACGTTCTCCCTCGGCACCGGATCCGCACGCGTTTCTCTCTGCCCAAGTAGTCCGAAATGTCCGATTATGCACCATGATGCTCCATAGTGTCGGACAAGAGAAGACAATGCCCGTTTGTGAGGCATTCGGTGGGATATATCCCCGGCATGGATGTTCGCTAGCGGGCATCCACGCCACTCCACAGATATCTGGAAAGGCTCAGATTTCGCGGAGTGTCGAGTACGGGGCAATCAATCCTTTTAGGGGGAAACACAATGCCCAAGCTCAAAAGTGTTATCGCAGGGCTCGCCATGAGCACCGCGCTGACCGGCGGTGTGGTCGGCGTGGGCGCGGCGACGACCGCCTCCGGCGCCAACGCCGCCAGCGCCACCGGCGCGGCCACCGCGGCCACCCTGGCCGGCTGCTTCCGCGAGACCCGGTGCGGCTGGGGCGGCTGGGGCCGCAACTGGGGCAACCGCTGGGGCGGCGGCTGCCACCGCCGCTGTGGCGGCGGCTGGGGCTGGGGCCGCGGCGGCGGCTGGGGCTGGGGTCGCGGCGGCGGCTGGGGCTGGCGTCGTAACAACGCTCCCCGGGTCCGCGTCGTCATCCACAACTCGAACCGCAACTTCAACCACAACAACAACAACGTCCAGCGGCACGACGAGCACGAGCACCACGACAACTAGGCAGGAGTCCCACCCAGGGTGAGCCCGCTCAGCGAGAGCTCGCCCGAGAGGTGAGACCACGCCGACACGGAGGAGTGCCCGCATCCGGCCGACCCCGCTCCCGATGGAGAGTGGGGATCGCCCCCCGGATGCGGGCACTCAACGTGTCCGCCACCCCCACCCCGCCTCGGCCGGCCCGCCCCCCTCGGGACGTCCAAGGCGGTCCGTCGTCAGGGTTGTCCAGGTCGTCAGGTTGTCGTCGTCCGTCGCTCCCCGAGAAGTCCGTCCGGAGAAACAGGTGGAACGAGTGAGTGCCCGCATTCCTGGAGGAGCTCGTTCTCGACGGGGAACGAGGGTCCGGTGGAATGCAGGCACCCGGTTGTGTGGGATCGTGGATCGCGCCCAGGTTCAGAGCCCTTGGTCAGCGTCCGTACTCGTAAGGGCGGACCTGGTAGTGGGTGTTCCCCGCGACCGCGTTCCGGTTCCGGTTCCGGTTGACGATGATGATGCGGATCCGGGGGAACCGGTGGTGGCGCCAGTTACGCCCGCCCCAGCCGCCGCCGCACCACGAGCGACGGAAGCAGCCGGACAGTGTGGTGGTGGTCGCCGCGGTGGTGACGTTGGTGGCCGCGTCGGCGCTGGTGGCCGTGGTCGCCGCACCGAGGCCGATCACCCCGCCGCTCAGCGCCGTGCTCATGGCGAGGCCGGCGATAACACTCTTGAGCTTGGGCATTGCGTTTCCTCCTGAAGGTTTGGATGCCCCGTTTATCGACGCTTCCGGATTCCCAGGAAACGACGTGGATGGTATGGCTTGCCTGGCCTGCCACCCATGACCTTGATATATCCCCATGAATAGCCAGCAAACCGCAATTGTCCACTTTTGCCGGTAGGCACAGATTCGCATGGCGAGTCGTACACAAACGCAAGTGAGGGCTCCCCGGCCGATGCCGATGGAGCCCTCACCAGAATTTCCGCAGGGACGGAGAGAATGAATCCCCCGACGCGCTGGGCCGGAATTCAGACCATTGTCCGAGCCCGGTACTCGGTGGTCGAATTCAGCGCGACGCCGCCTTCATGAGGATGACGGTCCGCCCTCGACGTCAGTCGTCGTCGTGGTCGCGGTCGTGGTCGCGGACCGTCGGCTTCGTGACCTCCCGCTCCGTCACCCGGTTGCGGTTGAAGTTGCGGTTGTGGATGGTGACCTTCACCTTGCCCACGCGGTTGTTGTGGTGACGGCGCCAGCCCCAGCCGCCGCCCCAGCCGCCCCAGTTGTTGCCCCAGCCCCAGCCACCGCACCGGGACCTGCGGAAGCAGCCGGCCTGGAAGCTGGTGGACGTGACGACACCGGCGCTGGTGGCAGCGTCGGCGCTGGTCGCGGTGGTCGCCGCACCCAGTCCGACAAGACCGCCGCCCATGGCCGTGCTGACGGCGAGGCCTGCGAAGATACTCTTGAGCTTGGGCATTGCGTTTCCCCCTAAAGGATTGGTTGCCCCGTTCTCAACGCTCCCCGGTTGCCAGGGAACTGCCCTGGACGACTTCTGATGAGCCATCCGTGAAATGTCATTTCCTGGACGCGGGCATGGCAACACAGAACCGCCGCCTTTTTGCTATGCATTAACAGCCTTATTGCTTGGATTAAACATTTATTGACTGATATGCCATGATATGTCCGAATCTATCATGATCGCCCGGACCGGCCATCTGCCCGAGTCGCCGCCGTGCCCGGCATCTCGGCACTTCACTCCGATCCACCAAGAGGTGGTCGCATCCACCCGATTCAGCCCAGGCAATTAGTCCCGCTTATTGCGCTTTGAAGACAATGTCCCCTATATGCCTAATAACCGAATTGCCCCCCTGAGAGAGCACGTCCGTCCGCGCACACCAACCCGCCCACCCCAGAAGAACCCCCGCCCCTTCCCGGGCCGCCCGAACGCCCCCATACCGCCCGGCACTCACGCGGCCGCGCCAGCCACCCGAGCCGCATCTCCCGCACTCCCCAGGCGCCTGCACACCGGCCGGCCGCCTCCAAGCCACACCTTCATCCCAAGGGCGCCTCTCGTCTCGACAGCCCGCGCCTACACACCGCCCACCCTGCGCGTGCCTTCTCTGCACGCCCCCATCCCAGTTCCACACGCTCTGGGCGCGCCTCTCCGGTTGCGACGGCTCGCGCGCCTTCATACCGTCCCGTCCTGGCGAGGGCTTCTCACCCCCGCCCCACCCGAGCGGCAGCCTCCACATCAACCCCGGGGCGGCCCTCCCGCCAGGCGGGTGGCTCGTCCCCGACCCGAATCCTGCTCGATCCACCTCGCCGGGCCGCCCTCGCCTCTCACCAGCCGCCCGCCCACCGCTGAGGCGGGCGCGAGGAGACAGGGGCGTCCATGAACCCCGAGCGGCTGCCGTCGAGCGGCAGAGTCGTCCTGGTCACCGGCGGTTCGATCGCGGCGTCGGCGATCAGCCACACCGCTTCGGCCATGCGGGCAGGCGGTGTCCCTACGTCGCCGCAATGCCGTCGTCGATGTCGGGGAAGGGGAAGGGGGCGCCCGCGACCTGGGGCGCATGGCATCGGTGGGCCATCGACGTGAAACCGTCGCACGGCCCTTCCGGCGTCCAGAGGGTCGTCAACACGATGGCGACGGGCAGGCCGGTGACGAGGGCGGTACCGAGGCCCGCCAGGAGAGCGGCCGTCCTCGACATCGACGGCAGGCCCCCGGCCTGCGGCCAGGGCGGGGAAGCGGCCGTACTCGACAGACCCGCAGGACGGAGAAACGGCCGTACTCGACAGTCCGGCAGGAGGGAGAAACGGCCGTGCTGGACAGTCCGCTGCCTGCACCGGGACGGCGGGGGAACGGATCGGCTAAGCGGACTTGCGTGCCTTGCGCTTCGGCGGAGCCTTCTCCTCCTCCTTGTCCTCCTCGGCCTTGTCCTCCTCGGCCCCCTTCGACGCCTTGGCGGACTTGCCGCCGCCCGCCGCCTTCTTCGGTTTGGCCGGTTCGCCGGTCCGCTCCCGCTTCGCGGCCTCGACGCTGGCGCGCAGGGCGGCCATGAGATCCACCGCCGGCCCCGCCTCTTCCTCCTCCGGCGCCGCGACGACCTCCTTGCCCGCCACCTTCGCTTCGATCACCTGCTGCAACGCCTCGCGGTACGTGTCGTGGTACTCGCTCGGGTCGAAGTCCGACTCCATGGTGGTGATCAGCGACTCGGCCATCTTGAGCTCCTGCGTCCGGACCTCGATGTCCTCCTCCAGGAACTCGAAGTCGGGGGCGCGGATCTCGTCCGGCCACAACATGGTCTCCAGGACGAACACCCCGTCCCGTACGCGCAGGGTGGCCAGCGACTCCCGCTGCCGCAACGCCACCTTGACCACGGCCACCTGTCCCGAGCTCTCCAGGGCGTCACGCAGCAGCACGTACGGCTTCGCGCCCTGCGCATCGGGCTCCAGGTAATACGACTTGGCGAAGTAGATGGGGTCGATCTGCGCAGCCGGGGTGAACTGCAGGACGTCGATCCTGCGCGACGTGCTCAGCGGCAGGTCCTCGAAGTCCTCGTCGGTGAGCACCACCATCTCGCCCGTGGCCAGCTCGTACCCCTTGGCGATGTCCGCGTACGGGACCTCCTCGCCGTCGACCGTGCACACGCGCTTGTAGCGGATCCTGCCGCCGTCGTCCCGGTGGACCTGGTGGAAGCTGACGTCTTTCTGCTCGGTCGCCGAGTAGAGCTTCACGGGGATGGTGACCAGCCCGAAGGAGATCGCACCTTTCCAGATGCTGCGCATGGGCACTCCTCAGCAGTAGCGGGCTCACCATATGGGCACATACCCGTCATGGGGCAACCAATGCCATACCCGATTGAACCAATGCTGGCCGTACCTGGGGAACTACCCTCCGATCGCGACCGGTACGGCCTGGAGGTCAAGTGGGACGGCATCCGCGCGCTCGTGCACCTCGACGGCGTCCTGAGGGTGACGGGACGGCATGGCGTGGAGTACACCCGGCGATACCCCGAAATCTCGGGGTTCGGGGTCAAGAACGCCGTGCTCGACGGCGAGGTCGTGGCGCTGGACCGGCGCGGCAGGCCCAGTTTCGTCCGGCTCCAGCACCGTATGCACCTGACCGACCCGGAACCGGCCGTGCTGGAGCTCTACCCCGTCACGTACATGCCCTTCGACCTGCTCTGCCTGGACGGCAGGCCGCTGTTCGACCTGGCCTACCGCGACCGCCGCGCGCTCCTCGACGAGCTGGACGTCGGCGCACCCCCGTACTTCCCAGGGGACTCCGACCTGCTCGCCGCCACACGGGAGCAGGGTCTGGAGGGCGTGGTGGCCAAGCGCCTCGACTCCCCCTACCGGCCGGGCGTGCGCTCGCCGTGGTGGATCAAGGTCAAGCACCTCAGCACGAGGGACGTCGTGATCGGCGGCTGGAAACCCGGCAAGGGCCGCAGAGCCGGCGGGATCGGCTCGCTCGTCATGGGCGTCTTCACCGGTGAAGGGCTGACGTACGTCGGCCACGTGGGAACCGGGTTCACCGACGCCATCCTGGACGACCTCCAGCAGGTGCTCCAGCCTCTTGAGATCCCGCGCAGCCCGTTCACGAACGCGGTCCCGTGGAGGAATCGGTGGGTTAGGCCCGATCTCGTCGGGGAGGTGGGCTACACGATGTGGACCGACGAGCTGCGGCTGAGACATCCGGTGTGGCGCGGGCTGCGCGCCGACAAGCTCCCCGCGGAGGTGACGCTGTGAAGAAGGTGCCGGTCAGGGTCGACGGGCGCGAGCTGACGCTGAGCAACCTGGACAAGGTGCTCTACCCGGAGATCGGCTTCACCAAGGCCGAGGTCATCGACTACTACAGCCGCGTGGCCCCCGTCCTGCTGCCGCACCTCGCCGGCCGGCCCCTGACCGTCAAGCGGTATCCCAACGGCGTCACCGGCCAGTTCTTCTTCGAGAAGAACGCGCCCGAGCACACGCCCGACTGGGTCAGGAGGGTCAACCTGCCCGCCCCCGGCAGCACCAAGAACCGCGAGAGCATCGACTTCGCCGTCATCGAGGACCTGCCGACGCTCGCCTACTACGCCAACCTGGCCGCGCTTGAGCTGCACGTACCTCAGTGGCGCGTGGACGAGGACGGCGCGGCGCTGCCGCCCGACACGCTCGTGTTCGACCTGGACCCGGGCGCGCCGGCGACCATCGTGGAGTGCTGCCGGGTGGCGCTCACGCTGCGCGAGGTGCTGAAGGGCGAGGGGCTCGACGCCAGGCCCAAGACCAGCGGCAACAAGGGCATGCAGCTCTATGCCGACTGGGACTGCCGCGAGGAGCCCTCCGCGTACGCCAAGAGGCTGGCCCAGGTCCTGGAGAAGGAGCACCCGAAGGAGATCGTCAGCGTCATGGCCAAGAAGGCCAGGCCGGGCAAGGTGTTCATCGACTGGAGCCAGAACAACCCGGCCAAGACCACCGTGGCGCCGTACTCGCTGCGGGCCGGGGAGCGGCCGACGGTCTCGACGCCGCTGCTGTGGAAGGAGGTCGAGGACTGTGAACACCCCGAGGACCTGGTGTTCACCGCCCCTGACGTACTCGCCAGAGTGGAGAAGCACGGCGACCTTTTCGGCCGGGCGTAGTCTGGACCCGTCCACACCAAGAGGGGGACCGAAGATGTCGGAAATGGACACCCGCGGGGACGAAAGCGTCTACGACGAGGAGGAGGAAGAGGAGTTGTCGCCGGAGACGCCCGAGGCCGACGCCGCCGAGCAGCATCGCGAGCTCCGCCAGGACACCGCCGCGGCGCGCCGCGAGCTTCCGCTCGACGCCGACCCGGCCGACGCGGCCGACCAGGACCGCGTCGTGGACTACGACGACGACGACTACCGCTGAGCACGGGCCGCCCGCCAGACCGAGCGCGTATGACGATGACCGCCGAGGTGTCGGCTACCCGCACGTAGGATGTCGGCACAGTTCGCTGAGAGACCAATGGAGACCCGCGTGACCGCAACCCCGGACGCGAAGCCCCGGGGCACCCGGCTGCCCCGACTGGCCCGACGCCGGCAACTGCTGAGCGCCGCGCAGGAAGTGTTCGTGGAGAACGGCTACCACGCGGCCGCCATGGACGAGATCGCCGATCGGGCCGGGGTCAGCAAGCCGGTGCTCTACCAGCACTTCCCCGGCAAGCTGGAGCTCTACCTCGCGCTGCTCGACCTGCACGTCGACGACATGGTCAACCGCTGCCGCGAGGCCCTGGCCTCCACCCACGAGAACAAGCTGCGGGTGCAGGCCACGTTCAGCGCGTTCTTCGACTTCGTCTCCACGCAGGGGGAGGCGTTCCGGCTGGTCTTCGAGTCCGACCTGCGCAACGTCGCGCCGGTGCGCCAGCGGGTGGAGCGGTCCCTGCAGGAGTGCGCCGAGATGGTCAGCGCGGTCATCCAGGAGGACACCGGCTGCACCAGCGACGAGGCCCACCTGCTCGGCGTCGGCCTGGTCGGCATGGCCGAGGTGAGCGCCCGCTACTGGGTCACCGCGCAGGGCTCGATCCCCAAGGACGCGGCCGAGCAGCTCATGGCGCGGCTCGCCTGGCGCGGGATCAGCGGTTTTCCGCGTACGGCATAACCCGTTCGCTGGGCGCGATCATTCACCGCCTCCGGCCCTCCGAGCGGCGACGATGGAACCGAGCGCTAACCCAGTCGACTAGGGAGCCACGATGGAAGTCAAGATCGGCGTACGCTCGGTACACCGCGAACTCGTTGTCGAGACCGACCTCTCCGCCGAGCAGGTCGAAGAGGAGATCAGGAACGCGCTGTCGGTCGATCGCGGCGTCTTCGCCATCACCGACGTCAAGGGCCGGCGCGTGGTCGTGCCGGTGGCCTCGCTCGGTTTCGTCGAGATCGGTGAGGACGAAGCCAGGCCGGTCGGCTTCGGCGGCACCCTCTAACCACCCCACAGGCGGAACAACGAGGGTACGGCCGCAACCAGCCGTACCCTCGCCGGCCCCGCGCGTACGAACCACGCGCGTGCTTCACAGGCCACATGCCTCACTCAGGGACCCTCAGCCTCAGAGATCGCCGAGCTCTCAGGCGTCACACGGCCTCCTGGCCGCAGCTGTCACGGGCCGCATGCCCCACGACCGCCTGGTTGTCCCAGGCGGCAGCCACGGACGTGGTGGCGGTGCTGGTCGGCGTGGTCCCGTCTCGGCTCGTTCGTCGGGCACCCCGCGCTTCCCCTCCGCAACACGACGCGCGAAGTCCAGCGATTCGGCCCACATCTCGTCAAGGAACTGCCGTAGCGGCGCGAGGCCCTCATGCCTGGGACGGTACAACCGTTTCGTACCCTCGCGCCGCCCCACGACCAGACCGGTCTGCTTCAACACCTGGCAGATGCGGCCGAGATCGCGGGCCCGGGTCACCCCAAGGCCGCCCACGTTCGTCGGCCTGCGGTCGAGAGTCAGATGCCGAGGGTGGCCATTCGCTTGTTGTGGGCCTCCGTGAGCGTCGCGAAGAGGCGTGAGATGTCGGGCGTCTCGCCCCCTGCCGCCCTGGCCGACTCCACCAGCAGCAACGCCAGCTCCGGCCGGGCCGTCGCCACCTGCTGCCCCTGGCTGAGCGCCTCGCCGACGAGCCGCCGGGCCCACAGCGCCAGCCGCCCGCCCGCCGTCGGATCGGCCTCGATCCCGGCCCTGACCCGCTCGACGGCGAACTGCGAGCGGGCCTCGTCCACCAGCACCTCGTCCACCAGCTTGACGATCGACGGCTCCAGGTGCCGGGCGGCCTCCCGGTAGAAGTCGAGCGCGATCCCGTCCCCCACGTACGTCTTGACCAGGGCCTGCAGCCAGTCGGCCGGCCGGGTCTGGGCGTGCCAGGCGTCCAGGGCCGTCACGAACGGCGCCATCGCCTCCTCCGGATCGGCCCCCAGCTCGGCCAGGCGGTCGCGCAGCAGGCGGAAGTGGGCGTACTCGGCCACGGCCAGCTCGCTGAGCGCGGCGCGGTCGGCGAGCGAGGGCGCCAGAGTGGCGGCGTCCTCGGTCATCCGGGCGTAGGCGCTGAGCTCGGCGTAAGCTAGAACTCCGAGCAGGTCGACGACTCCAGGAGACTCCTTCATGGAGGCAGCGTACTTCCCGAAATATGCGGGAACATAAGCGAGCTCGGCCAGCGTTGTGGTATCGAGTACACTGCTCTGTGAAAGTGCGACCGCACTGTGTTAGTTCGGGGGATTCCCCCGATAACCCCCGATTCCCCGGGTGCGCGGTCGCTGATGACGCGAGAGGGCTGGCTCTACCGCGAGGACCCACGTAACGGGGGCTGTTTTCCGCCCGTTGGTCCCGGCAGGCCCGCCTTCATTTGAGACTGAGGCAGGCCACGCTGACGACTTTCCGAGACCTCGGAGTCACACCAGAAATCGCCGATGCCCTCGAGACCGAGGGTATCGTCACACCGTTCCCCATCCAGGAGATGGCGCTCCCGCTCGCCCTGAGCGGCCAGGACCTCATCGGCCAGGCGCGCACGGGCACGGGCAAGACCTACGCGTTCGGCATCGCGATGCTCCAGAGCATCGGCAAGCCGCGCAAGAACCGCAAGAAGCCCCGCGGGCTGGTCGTCGTGCCGACCCGCGAGCTGGCCGTCCAGGTCAGTGAGGACCTGGTCACCGCGGCCGGCAAGCTCGGCTCCCGGGTCCTGACCGTCTACGGCGGCCGGGCGTACGAGCCGCAGATCGAGGCGCTCAAGGCCGGCGTCGACGTCATCGTCGGCACCCCGGGCCGCCTGCTCGACCTGGTCAAGCAGAAGCACCTCGACCTCAGCCAGGTCACGTCCCTCGTGCTCGACGAGGCCGACCGGATGATGGACCTGGGCTTCCTGCCCGACATCGAGCGGATCTTCAAGCTGATCCCCGCGGAGCGGCAGACGATGTTGTTCTCGGCCACCATGCCGGGCGAGATCGTCACGCTGTCCCGCAAATACCTCAACCGTCCCACCCACGTACGCGCGGAGATGGAGAGCGGCGAGGGCGAGACCACCCCGCAGGTGCGTCAGATCGTCTGGCGCGCCCACCGGATGGACAAGATCGAGATCGTCGCCCGGCTGCTCCAGGCCGAGGGCCGCGGGCTCACCATGGTCTTCTGCGAGACCAAGCGGGCCTGCGACATGGTCGCCGAGCAGCTCGACACGCGTGGTTTCGCGGTCGCGGCCGTCCACGGCGACCTCGGTCAGGGCCAGCGCGAGCAGGCACTGCGGGCCTTCCGGGCGGGCAAGATCGACGTGCTGGTGGCCACCGACGTGGCGGCCCGCGGCATCGACATCGACGACGTCACCCACGTGGTCAACTACGACTGCCCCTCCGACGACAAGACCTACGTGCACCGCATCGGCCGTACCGGCCGGGCCGGGCGCACGGGCATCTCGGTCACGTTCGTGGAGTGGGAGGAGCTGACCCGCTGGAAGATGATCAACCAGATGCTCGGGCTCGACTTCGCCGAGCCTGAGGAGACCTACTCCACCTCGCCGCACGTCTACACCGAGCTGAACATCCCCGCCGGCACCAAGGGCGTCCTGCCGCACGCGAGCCGTTCGCGTGCCGGGCTGTCCGCGGAGCGCATCGAGGACCTCGGTGAGACCGGCCGGGCCCGCACCCGCGGCGGCAACCGCCGGCGTGAGGAGCGCGAAGAGCGCGAGGAACGCCCGGCCCGCGCCCAGCGCCAGCGTCGCCGCACCCGCGGCGGCAGGGAACTGGCCGAAACCGCACCCGCCGAGACGCCGGAGGTCGAGACCGTGGCCACCAAGACGGAGGAGACTCCCGCCATCTTCACGCCCGACGAGGTCCAGACGGCGGCCGCCGAGCCGAAGCGCACGCGCGTCCGCAGCAGGGGGGCCGCGTCGTCGGCCATCGAGCAGGCGCTGACCGAGACACCGGAGACCCCGGTGAAGCGGACCCGCTCCCGCAAGGCCGACCAGCCCCAGGCCGCGGACACGCGTCCGCGCGAGGAGGCCGCCGAGGCGCCCGCGCGGAACCGTGCGGCCGAGGCCGCTCCCGCCGAGCCGGTCCGGAGCCGTGCGGCCGAGGTCGCGCCCGAGCCGGTCGTGGCGTCCGTGCCGGAGCCGAGCTTCCTGGCCACGCCTCCGCCGCCGGTCCGCCAGGAGCCGGAGCGGATCATCCCGCCGAGCCCGTTCGCGGTGATCTTCCAGTCGCCCGACCTGGCCACGGACGACGATGACATCGCGCCGTCCGCGGCGACCGAGCGCAAGCAGCAGCGCCGCCAGTCCCGTGGCGGTGGCGCTGGCGGCAACCGCCGCCGCGCGGGCTAGCGACAACGGAACAAGGCGCGCACCCCGTTCGCGGGGTGCGCGCCTTTTTCGTCCGTACGGCTCCAGCGCCTCTCGTCCGTACGGCTCCAGCGCCGGGAGGGAGCCGTACGCGCCCCTCGCGGCCTCACGGACGCACCGGCGACAGATACGCCCTCCCGGCGCCGCAGGACCCGAGAGGCCGCCTCAGGGCCCGCCACGAGCCACTGAGGACGCGGACGTCGTCCACCTGCCTCCGGAGCACGAAAGCCGCAAAGCTCACAACTCCCCACAACTCGCCTCAGCGTCGAAGCTTTGCCGGTGTCGAGGCGCTGACCTCTGGGTATTGTTGCCCCACGTGAGTACGCCGCGATTCCTCGACCTGCCACCCGGTGTGACGCCGCAGAAGCTCGAAACGCCCCACGGCGCGTTCGCGGCTCTGGAGGCGCTTCCGGGCAGCGGCGTGGTCGAGCGCTGGCCCGCCCTCCTGGTCCCCGGCCTGACCGGCAGCAAGGAGGACTTCATCGCGGTCCTGATGACCCTGGCCCAGTCCGGCCGCCGGGTGGTGGCCGTCGACCTGCGCGGCCAGTACGAGACGCCGGGCCCCGACGACCCCGCCGCCTACACCTGCGCCGCCCTCGGGGCCGACGTCGACCTGCTGGCCCAGGCCATCGGCGGCGGCGACCCCGTCCACCTGGTGGGCCACTCCTTCGGCGGCCTGGTCGGGCGTGAGGCCGTGATCGACGGGCGCACCCGGTTCGCCTCGTTCACGCTGATGAGCTCGGGCCCGGCGGCCATCGAGGGTCGGCGGGCGCGCAACGGCCGGGAGATCATGGAGGAGATCCCGGCGCTGGGGCTCGAACACCTCTGGCACCACCGGATGGAGCCCGAGGCGCTGGCCGCCGACGTCTCCGACGAGATCATGGCGTTCCTGCGCAAGCGGCTGCTGACCAACTCCCCCACCGGCCTGGCCCGCATGGCCGAGCAGGTCCTGCACGCCCACGACCGCACCGACGAGCTGCGCCAGATCGAGATCCCCACCCTGGTCCTCTACGGCGAGCACGACGACGGCTGGTCACCCGAGACCCAGTCGGAGACGGCCGCCCGGCTCGGCGCCGACTGCGTGGTCGTGCCCGGCGCGGTCCACTCCCCCGCCGTCGAGGCGCCGGAGACGACGGCCGCCGCGCTGGTCAGGTTCTGGAACGCGGCCGAGAAGCACTATTTGGACACAAGGTCCAATGCCATGTAATCATTCACTTACTATGACGGACGAACTCGTCGTCCAGGCGCCGCGGAGCGCGACCTGGCAGGTGCATCTCGACCGTTCGATGTGGGTGGGCGGCGTACGCGGCCTGATGTTGCAGGCGCTGCACCCGCTGGCCATGCTCGGCGTCTGGCAGAGCTCCACCTTCCAGGACGACCCCTTCGGCCGCCTGCGCCGCACCGCCGACTTCGTGGGCCGGGTGACGTTCGGCAGCCCGGCGGAGGCCGACGAGATCGGCAGGCGGGTGCGCGGCATCCACAAGGCGCTGCGCATCACCGATCCGCGGACCGGGCGCACGCACCGGGTGGACGATCCGGAGCTGCTGCTGTGGGTCCACTGCGCGGAGGTGTCGTCGTACCTGGAGGTGGCCAGGCGCGGCGGGCTCGGGCTGAACGAGCGGCAGGCCGACCGCTACCTGCGTGAGCAGCGCAGGAGCGCCTCCTACGTCGGACTGCACCCCGAGGACGTGCCGGGCTCGTGCGCCGAGATGGACGCCTACTTCAAGCAGGCCCGGCCCGCCCTGCGGGTGACCGAGGAGGCGGCGGCGACCGTGCGCTTCCTGCTGTGGCCCAGGCTGCCGCGCGAGCTGCGCATGTTGTCGCCGGGCAAACCGGCCTACTTCCCCTTCGGCGCGCTCTGCTACTACACGCTTCCGGAGTGGGCCCGCCGCATGTACGGCGTGCTGCCCGAGGTGCCCCCGGCGACGGTCACCGCGGCGCTGAGGGCGTTCCGGCTGGGCATGAACGCGCTGCCCGAGCCGGTGCACGACCGGGCCTTCATGCCGTCGACGCGGAAGATGCTGGCGGGCGCGCGGGCCCGGCTCGGCGCGGCCGGCTACGACGTGAGCAAGGGGCTCAAGGGCCTGACCGACCCCCGTCGCTGGCCGGCGGCGCGGGCCGCCTGACCGCTTCGCCGGGGATCAGTCGGCCAGGGCGTCCCAGGGGTTGCGGTCGGAGCCGGCGGCCTGGCCCTCCGGGCAGTGGCGGCGGAAGTCGCACCACGAGCAGAGCGGGCCGGGGCTGGCGGCGAACACCGTGTCGAGCTCGGCGGGGACCTGGGCCGGGCCCACGACGGGACGCTCGCCCGCCCCCCGGCCCGGCGCGGGGCGCTTGGCCGAGGTGGGGGCGCCCATCACGGCGCGGTAGCGGTCGTCGGCGGTGGCGGCCTCGACGGCGATCTCCTCGGCGCGGCGCAGGTGCCGGCCCAGCGACTCGTCGGTGTGGCGCCACTCGACGATCTCGCCGGTGGGCAGGTGGTGCAGCTCGACCGTCCGGCACGGCGTGCGCATCATCGTGGAGGCCGCGATGGCGTACGTGGCCAGGGCGAGGGACGAGCGGGCGTCGTCCTGGGTCAGCGGGCGGCGGCCGGTCTTGTAGTCGACCACGACCAGCTCGTCGCCGCGCCGGTCGAGCCGGTCGATGCGCCCGGACAGCGCGACCACCTTGGTACGCGTGGCGACCGTGCGCTCGACGCCGACCGGATCGTCAGCGGGATCTAACGTCGTGACATATCCGGACACGAGGTCGCGGGCCCGCCCCAGCCACTCGGCCGACTGCTCGGCGTCCCTGAACCCCTCGGCGATCCACCCGTTCGTGAGCAGGATGGCGGCCGTCAGCGGCGTGCGCCGCTCGTACGGCTCACGCCACCACGCCGCCAGCGCGTTGTGCACGCTGGCGCCGACGCTGTTGTGCGCCCAGGCGGGCCCCTTGGAGGGCTGCGGCCGGTCCAGGTAGGTGAACCGGTAGCGGCGGCGGCAGTCGAGCCAGGTGTTCAACCGCGACGGCGTGCACGCGTAGAGCCGCCGCGGCATCCCGTCCAGCGGAGGCTGGTCGTACACCTACTCGTCGCCAGGGCCGAGCTTGATGCCGGAGATCCTGGTGCCGTCGGTCAGCGGGCCCTCGTCGTCGCGGGCGGCGGCCGGGTCGCGGGTCAGCGAGCCCGACACCCAGTCGTCGAAGTGCGGTTCGAGGTCGCCGACGGTGACCTCGTCACCGTGGTTGGCCAGCACCCGCGTGTCGGCCGGGAGCGTGAACAGCCGGCCGCCGATCGAGGTGAGCTGGTCGGCCAGCGCCGGGTACTCGCCGCCGAGCTTGCCCGGCCCGTCGGCCTGCAGGGCCTTGCCGGTGAAGACGGCACCCAGCGCCTCGCAGTAGAGCGAGATCCCGCCGGGCGAGACGCCGGGCGTCTCCATGACGTCGAGCTGGACGTCGGCGACGCCGAAGACGCCGTCGTCCTCCATGTCGATGTCGGGCCAGGTCTCCCGCCAGGTCTCCCGCCACAGCGGCTTGTCCTTGGGGTGCAGGGCGACGACCGCCTCGTCTCTGCTGGCCACCTCGATGGCCGCGCCGACGTGGTCGGGCAGGCCCGCGGTGCAGATGACGGCCAGCACCTCACGCTCGCCCACCCGCTCGAGGATCTTCCCGGCGTCACGCGCCGCGTCGATGACGATGACTTCGTCGTCGTCACCGATGATCCAGGTGTTGTTCTCGACCTTGTGCTCGGTGCCGTCGATGTCGACGACGCCCTCGGTCACCACTCGCTCGATACGCGCTGTCACGCTTCCGAACTTTAGCCCGTCTGCATGAGAGCGCGAATCGCGTTGATGATGAGTTGCACGGCGAGTGCCGAGAGCAGCAGGCCGGCGATCCTGGTGACCAGCTCCACGCCGTTCTCCTTGATGACGCGGATGATGCTGACCGAGAAGCGCATGAACAGCCACAGCAGGATGTGCACGGCCGCGATGGCCAGCATCAGCGCGGCCAGCCCGTCGGCGCGTCCCTCGGCCTGCTGGGCGAAGACGATGGTCGCCACGATCGCGCCGGGCCCGGCCAGCAGCGGCGTGCCGAGCGGGACCAGGGCGACGTTGACGTTCGAGCGTACGGTGTCGGTGCGCGGCTCGGCCGCGCCGCGCAGCAGTTCCAGGGCCACCAGCAGGAGCAGCAGGCCGCCCGCGATCTGCATGGCGGGCACCTCGACGTGCAGGTACGACAGGATGGCCCGCCCGAACACCGCGAACACCACCACCAGGCAGAACGCCGTCACCGCGGCCTGCCAGGCGATGCGCCTGCGCTCGGCCGGGGTGCGGCCGAAGGTGTAGGCGAGGAAGAGCGGGATGACGCCCGGCGGGTCCATGATCACGAACATCGTCACGAACGCCTCGACGAAGAACCGGACCCCGGACACCGCTCCCCCAACCGGCCGCCCGGGGGAGGCGATCCTGTGCTCAGCCCCGCGCCCGATCCTCCAGGCGCCGGATCTCCAGGCCCTCAGTCTTCCAGCAGCGGCGAGAACCCGCCGAACGGCACCTCGAACTCGCGGTCGCGGGCGTCCTGGAGGGACAGCTCGGCCAGCGCGATCATGCAACCGGCCTCGGCTGGCCAGGCGATGGTCCACAACCAGTTGCCGAGCGCCTCACCGGCGTAGACGGCCCGGTCGTCGATGCCGGCCAGGCACCACATCGCCGTGGGGTGCCCCAGCACCTCGATCTTCGCGTTGGGCGGCCCCGAGTCGAACCCCTCGCCGGGGTCGGGCCCGTCGAGCCCCGCGAACGTCGCGCCGAGCCCGACGCCCGGCTCCTCGGCGATGACCAGCAGGTCGGCCGGCCCCTCGATCGGCGAGGGCCCGCTCAGCGCGACCACGCTGGCCCGCGAACCGGTACGGTCGTCGCCGACCTCGCCGAACCCGGTCACCGTCCAGCCGGGCGGCAATGGCCAGGGCAGCCACACGGGCACCACCGAGCGTTTCCGCATGGCCTCCAGCGATTCGCCCGTGGGCGGCCTCGGAGGCTGGTACGGCAGGACGTCGCCGTGCGTGTCGCAATGGAACGCACTGGACAGGGCGCTCGACCCGTGAAGCGGGCCGAAGCACCTTGGGCAGGTAGGAGCCGCTCTCACAGCTACCCACGGTGCTTCCTCCGGCACGGTCGCGTCAAGACCGGAACCCGTTATCCCGTCGTAATCTTGGCCATGTGCGCGTAAATTGTGTCGGCGCGATCATTTTCGACGCCTCTGACCAGCTTCTTCTCGTCCGGCGCGGCCGCCCGCCGGGGCTGGGCCTGTGGTCGCTCCCGGGCGGCCGGCTGGAGCCCGGCGAGACCGACGCGGCCGGCGTGCGCCGCGAGGTCATGGAGGAGACCGGGCTGCGCGTCGAGGTGGGCCGCCTGGCCGGCACCGTGGAGCGTCCCGGGCCGGGCGGCGTCACGTACGTGATCCGCGACTACCTGGCGACCTCCGCCGGCGGCGTGCCCGTGGCCGGTGACGACGCCGCCGACGTGCGCTGGTGCGGCCCCGGTGAGCTGGCGCTCCTCCCGCTCACCGAGGGGCTGCTCGGCTGCCTGACCGAGTGGGGCGTGCTCACCGGTTGGCGGTGAGGCTGGAGGTCCACAGGATCAGGTGGTCGGTGTCGTACGTCGTGGACCTGCCGAGCGCCACCACCTCCGTGCCGCTGATCGCCACGGCCGTCAGGGCCTGCATGCCGAGGCCGGAGAGCCGGTCCCTGGTCAGGGCCATGCGGTTCCACGACAGGCCGTCCTGGGAGACCCAGGCCGCGCTGTCGCCCTCGCCGGGGACGCCGTGCCAGCCGACCGCCACCAGGCCCTGGTCGCCCGCGGCCAGGTCGTGCACGGCCGCCGCCTGGTCCGCGGGCAGCCAGGCCGTCGTCCAGCTCTCGCCGTCGTCGTCGGACACGGCGGAGAAGGCGCGGCGTGAGCCGTCCGTGACGGCCGTACCGATGGCGACGAGCTTGTCGTGGTACGTCGTGATCTGCCGCAGCCCGGCCGACGTGGCGTCCGGCGGGGTGACCCGCTTGCGGGCGCTCCAGTTCACGCCGTCGTCGGAGAACCAGACCACGCTGTTCTCCCGCTCGGAGGTCCCCGACCCGCCGACCGCGACGTAGCCGCCCTGGGTCGCGATCACGTCGTGGACGCGTACGCCCGAGCCGCCCTGGGGCAGCTTCCTGGACCGGGTGTACTTGCGCAGGTCGGGCGTGAACCACATGGCGGCGGCCACCGAGCCCGCCTGGTCGTGGGACTCGCCGGCCAGCACGTACCCCTTCTTGCCCGCCGCGACGGCGTGGGTGTCCAGGTAGGGCCGGTCGCGGTCGCGGGCCAGGTCGCCGGAGACCGGCACGCGCCGCCAGTTCTCGCCGTCGTCGGAGGTGACGAGCAGGGGGTCGGTGACGGCCAGGTTCGTCTGGGTGCTGCCGGCGGCCAGCCAGCCGCGCCCGCCGTGGGCGACGTCCTCCAGGATCTGCCTGCCGGGGCCGCCGAGGCTCATCGACTTCCAGCGCTGCCAGTTGCTGATCGTCCACAGGCCGGCGTCGCCGGAGGCGGAGCCGACCGCGACGTACCGGCCGCCGGCGGCCGCGAGGCGGGTGGTCTCGCGCGAGACCCTGGTCAGGCCCTCGACCTGGCCGAGCTGGACGCGGGCGGCGGTGCCGCGCGGCGGCGCGGTCATCAGCACGAGCTGGTTGTCGACGTCGGAGGCGGCCTGGTCGCCGCCGGCGAACAGGGTGCCGCCGTCGGAGATCGTGAACCCGCGCAGCGTGGCGCCCGACAGGTCGCCGAGGTCGGCCCGCTTGGTCCAGCCGCGCCCGTCGGCGCTGGTCAGGACCGCGTACTTGCCCAAGGTGGCCTGGCTGATCGCGGCCACGCCGGACCGGTAGGAGACCAGCGACTCCACCCCGGGGCTCTCGCCGCCCAGACCGCCGATGGAACCGCACTGCGACCACTGGGCGCCGGTCGGCGAGCAGTAGACGCGTACGTCGCCGTCGACCGTACGCTGCCTGGTCGGCACCAGGACGAACCGTTTGGGCAGCACGGCCACCGTGCCCGTACGCGGCTCGGCCTCGGGGAGCTGGAAGCCGGTCGCCTGCCAGCCGCGTCCGCCGTCGGACGAGCGCAGCACCCGCGAGCCGCTCCCGTCGAGCGGGCGGCCGACGGCCACGACCGTGTCGCCCTGGGCGACGACCGCCCTGATCTCCCGGACGTCCAGCCCCCTGGTCTCCACGCGCTCCCAGACCCGGCCGTCGGACGAGCGCCAGGCCGCCGGGCCGGGGCCGCCCTCCCCCGGCGTGGCGCCGACGGCGACGAAGCCGGAGGCCGTCCTGGCGATGTCGTAGATCTGGTCGCCGGGCCGGAACGCGGCCATGCCGGTCGCGTCGACGGTCGTCCAGCTGAAGCCGTCGACGCTGGTCCACAGGCCGCGCTCGCCGGACGGGCCGTCACCGCCGCTGGCCAGCCAGCGCCCGTCGCCGCCGACCACGCGCTGGACGATGGGCGTGGAGGCGCCGCTCACCTGGCCGAGCTGCCAGTGCTTGCCGGCGTCGGGCGAGAACAGGAAGAGCGGGCGCGGGGTCGGGCTGGTGGTGTCGCTGCCCACCGCGACCACCGCGCGGCCGACGGCGACGATGTCGTTGAGCTTCTGGTTGGTGCCGACGCCGGCGGCCGGGACGGTGAAGAGGTCGTCCCCAGAACGGCCGGTGCCGGCCTCCAGGCGCAGTCCGGTGGCGTCGGTGTCGCTCCAGCGCCATACGAGCACCCCCGTGGCCACCAGGAGCGCCAGGGCCATGGTGAGGGCGATGGGAGCGGCCCTGCTGCCCCGGTGCACGGGGCTGGACCTGCGTACGGCGGCCGGGGCCGGGCCTCTGTGGTGCCTGCCGCCGGCCCCGCCGGGGCGCGGCGGGCCGGTGGCGACCAGCAGGTCCGGTCTGGTGGGACGCCCACCGGGCGGGCGGCCGACCCGCCTGACCTCGGTGTCCTCCTCACCGGCCACCTCCGGCTCGGCGGCCCGGAACCCGGGATCGCCGGACTCCGGGTCGCCGGGCTCGGGATCGCGGGACTCGGGGTCGTGCGGTCCGGGGGCCTGGGGGCCGGGGGGTTCGGGCTGTGGGGGCGGGGGCTGCGTGGCTGGGCCGGGGGCCTGGTCGGCGGGGAGCGGCAGGTGGTAGGGGGGCTCGCGGTAGGGCCCTGCGGGTGCCGTGCCCTCCTGGGGTCCGTCGGCGGGCCGGGCCGGGGGCCCGGCGGACGGAGGCGCTGCGGCCGGGGGCCCGGCGGGCGGGGGTGCTGCGGGCGGGGGTGCTGCGGGCGGCTCCTGGCGGGGCGGGCCGCCGGCGACGAGTTTGTCCGGGCGGTTGACGATGCGCCGGGGACGGCGGCGCGGCTCGACCTCGGGCTCGGCCGTCGGCGAGCTGTACGGTCTGCGCCCCTTGGGCAGCTCCTGCGGCGATTCCTCCGGGATGGGGGACGCGAACGGCGGCATGCCCCAAGGGGAGGTCAAGGGTAAGCCCCGGGCCCGGTCGTCGGTGGGCCCGGGCGGGGAGTGGCGGATCCTGGGCTCCCCGGAAACGGCCCCGGCCTGCTCGGAGGAGGTCCTGGGCTGCCCTGACGAGGTGCCGGGCTCCTCGGGAGAGGGGGGGTCCGCGGCGTCCTCAGGACGCGGGTCGTCGTCGTCCGGCGGTCGCCGTGGCGGATCGCTGGGGCCGGAGGCCACGCGCCGCACCTCCTAGTCGAACTCGTCGTACAGGTGGAACCCGTCGAATCGGACCTGGTCAACCGGGTTGCGCGGGGAAACGGTGAGCGAACGGGCCGTTTCTTACGGACCGTTCCACAAATCCCTTCCCACCTTATGCGCCTATTTTCTACCCCGTCCCACCAAAACGATCACCTCCGTGACACCCTCGCCTGTCCCACAGGAACCAGACCAGCATGCCTGAGCCGGATTGGCGAGACCTCTCTAGCGAGATTTCCCGCACCTCTCGCCTGATTTATCCAGAAATGGCACTAACTGCCCGCTTTTTGGATATATAGAACACACCAATCGCGTACACCCCGAGCTGCACCACCGTTCCCGACAGCGCCTGCCACGGGATGGGTGTCTTGCCCTGGTCCAGCGCGTCCTCCAGGCTGCCCGAGGCCGCGCTGAGCCCGAAGGCCAGCATGTTGTTCATCACGTGCAACGCGATCGGCGCCTCCAGCCCCCCAGTGCGTACGGCCAGCCAGCCCATCACCGCGCCGAAGGCGAACACGTCGAGCAGCCCCACCCACGAGTAGCCGTGCAGCGACGCGAACAGCAGGGACCCGATGAGGATCGCCCACACCGGATTGCGCACGTGCACGCCGACCGCCTGGACGAACCAGCCGCGGAAGATGTACTCCTCGGTCGCCGCCTGGAACGGCACCAGCAGCACGATCACCACGAGGGCGGGCAGGAACCGTCCCCAGCCGACCCAGCCGAACAGGTCGGAGTACCCTTCCCCGGACAACGACAGGGCCGTGACCTGCGCGATCTGGCCCAGCACCAGCGCCAGCACGGCCAGGCCGAGGCAGCGCAGCAACCACGACCAGCGCAGCCGTCCGGCGACCGACGACAGCGTGCCGGGCCTGCGGCGCTGGACGAGCGCGGCGGTGCCGAAGACGAGCGGCAGCACGGCCGCGATCGACAGCAGCACCATCACCAGCCCGAACACCGGATCGCCGAAGATCTGCCCGGGGTCGGTCGGCGCGGGCAGGCCGAGGATCAGCTCGGCGGCCTTGCCCACGAGCAGCACGCCGGTGCCGATGACGAAGAACCCGACGCCGACGACGATCGTGCCGACGACGGCCCGCCACGGCTCGTTCGCCGGAGTGCGGGCGAGATGGTCGTAACGCACCCCTTGCGGGGTCGGCAGGAACCAGGACCGCTGCTGCGGCACGGGCGGCGGCCCATAAGGATAGACGGGCGGCCCAGGCGGCTGACTGCCATATGGCGGATTCGGTCCAGGGTTCTCCTGCATCCATACATTCTGTCTGCCGGGTGAGCATTAGTTCACAGACGGCCCACCCCTTTGGGCGGATGCTCGGAGTCGTACGGCATTTCGACCCTTCCGACTTTGGGAGCAGTCCATGTCAAGGCTGGGACCTTTCATCACCCTGGCGGCGGGCGCGGTCCTGGCCGCGGGGCTGGGCGTCGCCAGCGTCATCGCGACACCGGCGGCCGACACCGCGCCCCCCACCGACACGGCGGCGGCGGGGTCGCCGACCGAGGCCGCCGCCGCGCCGTCCGTGTCGCCGTCCGTGTCGCCGTCCGCGTCACCCGCCCCCACGGAGGCCGCGAAGATCCCCAAGGCCGACTACGGCGGGTACGTCAAGGGCAACGGCGGTCTCATAGCGATCTCCGTCCGCGACGGCAAGGCCGTCGGCTACTTCTGCGATGGCAGGTCGGAAGCCTGGTTCAAGGGCGGCGAGGCCGGCGGGAAGGCCGTGCTGAAGGGCCCGGGCACGGCCCGGCTGACCGCCACGCTCGGCGGCGGGCGCGCCAGGGGCAGCCTGTCCGTCGGCGGCGGGCGGTGGAGCTTCACCGCGCCCGCCGTGGTCCGCCCGTCCGGGCTGTACCGGGCGACCGCGCAGGTCAGGGGCGCGAAGTTGCGGGCGGGCTGGATCCGCGTCCCGCGCCCCGGCGGCGGCTACGACCAGGTCGGCGCCGCGTTCCTGGGACAGGACCAGGTGGAGATCCCCGGCCTGGACGCCGGGCGGCCCACCACCCCCGTGACCGTCGCCGGCGCCACGGTCCTTCCGAAGGACGTGGACGGCTTCATCGAGGAGATGCAATGACCGCCATTCACCGGCCGTCGCACCGGACGGCCGCCGTGCTCCTGATCCCGCTGCTGGCCGGCGGCCTGGTGGCGCTGGGACTCGGCGTGTACGGCCGGGCGCACACGCCCACGGGGTTCGCGGTCGGCCCGGCCGGGTTCTCCGGCGCGCTGCCGATGAAGGCGTGGCTGACGACCGGGGCGTTCGCGCTGGCGATCGTCCAGGTGGTCTCGGCGCTGTCGATGTGGGGAAGGCTGGGGATCGAGCTCCCGGACGGCGTCCACCGCTGGTCGGGGCGGCTGGCGTTCCTCCTCACGATCCCCGTCGCCTTCCACTGCCTGTACGCCCTGGGCCTGCAGTTCGACGTGCCGCGCGTGCTGGCCCACTCGCTGCTCGGCTGCTTCTTCTACGGCGTGTTCACGGCGAAGATGCTGGCGCTGCCCAAGCGCGACGCGCCGGGCTGGACGCTGCCGGTGTTCGGCGGGCTGGCGTTCACGGCGCTGGTCGGGCTCTGGCTGACCTCGTCGTTGTGGTTCTTCACCGCGGTGGGCGTCAAGGTGTGAACGACTTCGTCCTGGACAGGCCGGCCGCCCTGCCCTTGGCGGCCACGACGAGCGCCATCTTGCGGGACGCCTCGTCGATCATCTCGTCGCCCAGCATGACCGCGCCGCGCCGCTCCACGGTGGTGCAGTGCTCGTACGCCTCCAGGATCAGCTCGGCGTGGTCGTAGTCCTCCTGGCTCGGCGAGAACACCTCGTTGGCCGCCTCCACCTGCAGGGGGTGCAGCACCCACTTGCCGTCGAACCCGAGCGCGGCGGCCCGGCGGGCGATCCGGCGGTAGCCCTCGACGTCCTTGATCTGGAGGTAGGGGCCGTCGATCACCTGGAGGTCGTGCATCCTGGCGGCCATCAGCAGGCGCATGAGGATGTAGTGGTAGGCGTCGCCCTCCTCGTAGCCGGGCGGCTGCTCGCCGACCACGAGGGTGCGCATGTTGATCGAGGCCATGAAGTCGGCGGGCCCGAACACCAGGGCCTCCAGCCTCCTGGACGACCCGGCGATGGCGTCGACGTTGACCAGGCCGCGGGCGTTCTCGATCTGGGCCTCGATGCCGATGCGGCCCACCTCGTAGCCCATCGACCGCTCGATCTGGGTCAGCAGGGTGTCGAGCCAGACGACCTCGGTCGGGTCCTGGACCTTGGGCAGGATCAGGCAGTCGAGGAACTGCCCCGCGCCCTCCACGACCTCGATGACGTCCCGGTACGTCCACATCGTGGTCAGGTCGTTGACCCTGACCGCGCGGGTCCTGCCGGTCCAGTCGCCCTCGCGCAGCGCGGTCACGACGTTCTTGCGGGCCTCGTCCTTGGCCAGCGGCGCGACGGAGTCCTCAAGGTCGAGGAAGACCTCGTCGGCGGGCAGGGTCTGGGCCTTCTCCAGGAAGCGGGGGTTGCTGCCCGGCACGGAGAGCACGGAACGACGTGAGCGCATGCGCCAACGCTAACGGCTGCGGGGCCGCCCCCGGCAGGCGTCCCCCGTCTATGGGGACGATCAGCTGTTCCAGTAGCGCTGCTCGCGCCACGGGTCGCCGTAGTTGTGGTAACCGGCGCGTTCCCAGAAGCCGGGCCGGTCGCGGTCGAGCAGGCGCAGGCCCTTGACCCATTTGGCGGACTTCCAGAGGTACAGGTGCGGGACCAGCAGCCGGGCCGGGCCGCCGTGCTCGGCGGGCAGCGGGTCGCCGTCCAAGGTGTGGACGATCCACGCCTTGCCGTCGCGCAGGTCGGCGAGCGGCAGGTTGGTCGTGTAACCGCCGTGGCAGTACGCCTGCGCGAACTCCGCCCCCGTGTCCACGTCGTCGAGCAGGACGTCGATCGACACGCCCTGCCAGTCGGTGTCGAACTTCGACCAGCCGGTGACGCAGTGGAGGTCGGTGTGCGGGGCGCTCTGGGGCAGGTCGAGCAGCTCGTCCCAGGTCCAGACGCGTTCCCGGCCGGCCTCGGTGACCAGGGTGAACGTCCAGCCGGCGGTGTCGACGCTGGGCGTCGGCCCCGCGGACAGGACGGGGAAGCCGGGCGTGAGGTACTGGCCGGGCGGCAGGCGGTCGTCGTGCCCGCCGCGCCCCTTGAAGCCCTTGGAGACGACGGCCACGGTCAGCCACCTCCCTGCACGGGCGTCTCCAGCAGGCCGAGTCCCGGCATCGCGGCCATCATCCGGCCCGGCGCCTCCACGAGGGTCATGAGCACGTTGTCGCAGTTCGGGCAGCGCAGCACGGTGCCGGGGGCGGGGCCGTACACGGTGGCCTCCCCGAGCGGGCCGTTCATGCCGCACTGCGCGCAGACGCCCTGGGCCGCCGTCATGTCCCGGCCGAAGAACTGGGCCAGCGGGCCTGCCGCGGCGTTGCCGTCCACGGGTCGTTGCATGGTGTCTCTCCTAGCCGTACCGCTCGGTGCGGATGTCGGTGGGCGGGTAGCCCAGGGCGGTGAGGATCGCGGCGACGTGCTCGACGAACGCGGTCGGGCCGCAGACGTAGGCCAGCGGCTCGTGGGCGGGCGGCCAGGCCAGCCGGACCAGCTGCGAGCGGTCCACCCGGCCCACGGGCTCGGGCCAGTCGGTGGGGGCCGAGCGGGTGTAGACGAAGGTCACCTCGCCGCCGCCGGACTCCAGCTCGTCGCGGTAGATCACCTGGCCGGGGTCGCGTACGGAGTAGATGAGCCGTACCGGGGTGCCGTCGCCCAGCCGGGCGCGGTGGCGCAGCATCGAGCGCAGCGGCACCACGCCGGACCCGCCCGCCACCAGCAGCAGCGGCCGCCGCTCCGGCATGGGCTCCCACACGAAGTAGCCGCCGATCGGGCCGCGCACCTCCACCTGGTCGCCGGCCTCGGCCACCTCCACCAGGTACGGCGACACCTCGCCCCCCGCCACCCTGGCCACGGTGATCGCGGGCCGCTCGCCGGGCGCGCCGGCCAGCGAGTACGCCCGGGTCGCCTGGTAGCCGTCGTCGGCCGTCAGCCGCACGTCCACGTGCTGGCCGGCGCGGTGTCCCGGCCAGCCGGGCACGTCGAGCAGCAGCGTACGCGTCTGGTCGGTCTCCGGGACGACCTCGGCGATCGTGGCCGGCTGCCAGGTCAGTCGTCGTAGTACCGCTGTTCCCGCCATGGGTCCCCGAAGTTGTGATAGCCGGACCGCTCCCAGAAGCCGGGGCGGTCCTCGTCCATGAGCCACAGCTCGTAAATCCACTTGGCGCTCTTCCACAGGTAGTGGGCGGGCACCAGCATCCGTACCGGGCCGCCGTGCTCGGGTGGGATCGGCGTGCCCTCGTAGGCGTAGACCAGCCACGCCTTGCCGTCCACGATCTCCTCGACCGGCAGGTTGGTGGCGTAGCCGCCGTAGCTGACGGCCAGGGCGTAACCGGCCGCCCGGTCGGCGCCGGTCAGCAGCCGGTCGAGGGACACACCCGTCCAGGTGGTGTCGAGCTTGCTCCAGTGGGTGACGCAGTGGATGTCCACGGTGATCTGCTCGGCGGGCAGCGACAGCAGGTCCGTCCACGTCCAGGTGGGCTCGCCCGCGCCGCCCCTGACGGTGAACGACCAACGCTCGGTCTGGACGTGCTGCGTCGCCCCCGCGGTGAGCACCGGGAATCCCTCGGCCAGGTACTGCCCCGGCGGCACCCGCCCGGCCAGCTCCGGCCGCGGACGCCGGAAGTGTTTTCCGGCGAAGCCGCGAGAGACGATCCCCATGAATGCGGTTCTCCCCGGCACGGCACCCGGCGGACACCAGAAAAGGGCAAAGTGTTCAGCCGGTGAATCCGTGGGCGCGCAGGCGGGCGATCAGGCCGTCGATGCCGCACGGCTGGTTCCAGCCGGTCGAGGAGAAGATCTCGTCCCTGCCGCCGACGGCCCGGCCACCGGGGTCGTCGGTCACCTCGTGCAGGATCACGCCCTGCGGGGGCGTCGAGTAGGTGACCGGACGTCCCTCGACGACCTTGCCGGTCGGCCTGGCGCGGTTCATGAACAGCAGCACCCGGGTGCCCGGGGGCACCGCGCGGGCGAAGTCGGCCACGCTGTGGACCGGCGTGCCCTCGTCGTCCACCGCCGCCCCTTGGTAGAAGGCGAGGTCCGCGACGTCCGAGGCGGCGCCCTTGAGCCGCTCGCCGACCTGGGAGCGCATGAGGACGTACCGGGTGCGGTCCCCCGGGATGCCCTCCTCGACCACGGGCCCGGCGACCCAGCCCGTCACGTGGCCGGTGACGACGGTCTCCACCTTCCCGGCGAGCGCCTCGGGCGTCGGGTGCGCCGGGTAGTCGTACACGACCTGCCGCAGGACGCGCGTGTCCAGCGGGCCGGTACCGGCGGAGGCTCCGCAGGCGGACGGCTGCTCGGGTGCGGCGGCGCCGCAGCCCGCGACGAGGACGAGCACGAGGATGAACGACCGCATACCGGTGAAACGCGCGCGGGCCCCGAGCGGTTCGGGGGTTACAGTCTGATCGTGAGCGACGACATCGCGGCCATCGAGGAGGGCGCCAAGAAGTCCGGCATCCTCTGGCTCGCCCTCGACCGCCCGCGCCTGGCCTGGCACGCCTGGCACGACGGCGCCATCTACCTCGTGACCGGCGGCGGCGAGCAGGACCTGCCGGGGCTCGGCGCGCTCGACCGGGTGCGCGTGACGCTGCGCAGCAAGGACAACGGCGCGCGGCTGGTGGAGTTCGACGCGGCGGTCTCGGTCGTCGACCAGGCCGCGGCGGCCGACGCCGTGGCGGTGCTGGCCAAGGAGCGGCTCAACGCCCCCGACAGCGAGCACCTGACCGAGCGCTGGGCCCGCGACTCGACCGTCCTGCGCCTCACGCCGGAACGCTGACCCTCGGCCGCGGCGACCCGCACCGGCCACGCGGCGGCCGGGCTCACACCTGGGCGGTGACCTCGGCCGGCCGGTCCGGGGCGGGGGCCGGCGCGCCGCCCGAGGTGGCGGTCTGGGCGAGCAGCGCGCCACTCAGCACGATCAGCCCGCCGACGATCTGGAACACCCCCAGCGTCTCGCCGACCAGCGCCCACGCGACCACCGCGCCGCCGATGACCTCCAGCGAGGCGACCGTCGCCCCCACCGCCGCCGACAGCCGCCGCACCATGTTCATGCTGAGGATGTACGCCAGCGCGGTGGCCACCAGCACCAGCCACAGGTACGCCCCCAGCACCGGCAGCGTCGTGCCGCCCTGCGGGGCTACGGAGACCGTGAAGGCCTCCCAGGGGATGTCCCAGGGCTGCGCGAAGGGGATCAGCACGACGGCCGAGCCGACCATGCCCCAGGCGACCAGGCCGAGCAGGTCGATGTCGGGGCCCAGGCTGTCGCCCATCAGGAAGTAACCGGCGCAGCACGCCCCGGCCAGCAGGCCGAGGAGCAGTCCGACCGCGTCCAGGCGCATGCCCTGCCACGCCTCGACGACGATCGCCAGGCCGACGAACGCGATCACCGCGCCGACGTACGCGGCCCCGGCCAGGCGTACCTTGCGGACGAGCCTGACCCAGGCCACCACCATCACCGGCGCCATGAACTCCAGCAGCAGCGCGATCCCCACCGGCAGCCGGGTGATGGCGACGAAGTAGAGCGACTGCACGCCCGCGACGGCCATCACGGTGTAGAGCCCGAGGAACGGCAGCCGGGCCCGCGGGATGCGCAGGGCCCGCGGCTTGACCACCGCCAGCACCGCGACCAGCAGCAGCCCGGCGCCCGCCATCCGGGTCCAGACGGCCTCGACCGGCGCCAGCCCGGCGGTGATGAGGTACTTGGCCATCGGCCCGGAGAACGCGAAACAACACGACGACACGAATGCCAGTGCGAGCCCCGCCAGCCTCATGGTCTACCCCTAGTGCCCAGTAATCAGCGTTAAATGCGTTTGATACTGACATGCCAGGCAACCGAGGCGCAACGGCGTCTCACTGTTAGCCTGGCCCACGTGAAGATCTTCGTGGCCCGGCTGGCGGGGACCCCCGTCTTCGACCCCACGGGCGATCAGATCGGCCGGGTCCGCGACGTCGTGGTGGGCCTGCGCATCACCGGCAATCCCCAGGTGCACGGCATGGTCGTCGAGGTGCAGCCGCGCCGCCGGGTGTTCCTGCCGATCACCCGCGTGCGCCGCATCGAGGCGGGCGCGGTCGTCTTCACCGGGCGGCTGAACATGCGCAGGTTCGAGCAGCGCGCCTCGGAGACCCTGGTCATCGGCGAGGTGCTCGACCTGTCCGTACGCGTCGGCGACGAGCCCATGACCGTCTACGACGTCGCCATGGAGGAGACCCTGCCGTCCCGGTGGGAGATCACCAAGGTCGCGCTCTTCAAGGGCCGCCGGCGCGAGCCCAGGACGGTCGGCTGGACCGAGGTGTCCGGCTTCGACACCCTGCAGAAGGACCAGGGCGCGGCCGGCCTGATCGCCGCGTTCGAGTCGCTGCGCGCCGCCGACATGGCCAGCGCCCTGCACGAGCTGCCCAGCAAGCGGCGCATCGAGATCGCCCGCGAGCTCGCCGACGACCGCCTGGCCGACGTGCTGGAGGAGCTGCCGCCCGACGACCAGATCGGCATCCTCGGCACCCTCGAACCCGAGCGGGCCGCCGACGTGCTGGAGGAGATGAGCCCCGACGACGCCGCCGACCTGCTGCACGACCTGCCCGAGGACCAGGCGGCCAGGCTGCTGGCGCTCATGGAGCCAGGCGAGGCGGCCCCGGTGCGGCGGCTGCTGACCTACGCCGACGACACCGCGGGCGGCGTGATGACCAGCGAGCCGGTCGTCCTGCCGCCCAACGCGACGGTGGCCGAGGCGCTGGCCCACATCCGCCAGCAGGACCTGCCGCCCGCCGTCGCCGCCCAGGTCTACGTGACCAGGCCGCCCACCGAGACGCCGACCGGCACGTACCTCGGGGTCTCGCACTTCCAGCGGCTGCTGCGCGAGCCGCCCTCGACGCTGCTCGGCCGCGTGCTCGACCCCTCGCTCGACCCGATCAGGCCCGACTTCACCCTGCGCCAGGTCCACGCCTTCCTGGCCAACTACAACCTGGTCGCCGCCCCGGTCGTGGACGAGCTGGGCAGGCTGGTCGGCGCGGTGACCGTCGACGACGTCCTTGACCACCTGCTTCCCGACGACTGGCGCGAGGGGGACGACCGTGACCGCTGACCGGCTCGACCAGCCTCGGGCGCTGCGCCGCTCGCTGCGCCCGCACTACGACCCCGAGGCGTTCGGCCGCCTCTCGGAACGCATCGCCCGCTTCCTCGGCACGGCCCGCTTCATCGTCTACATGACGGTGTTCGTGGCGATCTGGGTGATCTGGAACATCGCCGCTCCCCCGGCGCTCAAGTGGGACCCGTACCCGTTCATCTTCCTCACGCTGATGTTGTCGCTCCAGGCCAGCTACGCCGCGCCGCTCATCCTGCTCGCCCAGAACCGCCAGGACGACCGCGACCGCATCCAGTACGAGCAGGACCGCGAGTCCGCCGACCGCAACCAGGCCGAGATCGAGTACCTCACCCGCGAGATCGCCGGCCTGCGCCTGGCGCTCAACGAGGTCGCCACCCGCGACTACCTGCGCGCCGAGCTCGGCCGGCTGCTGGAGGAGCTCAACAAACGTCAGTGACGTCGAGCCGGGCCAGCAGCGCCCGCACCTCGCCGATGTCGCCCGCGCCCAGCAGGTCGAGGAACTCGTTCTTGACCCCGCGCAGGTAGGTCGGCGTGGCCTCGGCCAGCCGCGCGGCGCCCGGCTCGGTCAGCACCGCGAACAGCCCGCGGGCGTCGTCGGAGCACGCCTCCCGCCCGACCAGCCCGTGCCGCTGCAACCGGTCGATCAGCCTGGTCAGCCCGCTGCGCGAGAGCAGCACGCGGTCGGCCAGGTCGTTCATCCGCAGCCGCCGCCCCGGCGCCTCGGCGAGCTGCGCCAGCACCTCGTACGAGGCCAGCGGCAGATCGTGGGCCACCAGCAGCTCGGCCTCCAGGCGGCGCGCGATGCGCACCTGGGCCCGCTGCAACATCCGCCAGACCGCCAGCTCCTCGGCGGTGAGCCCCTCGTCGCGCAGCAGAGTCACGCAGTAACCTTAGACGTTGTTGCACAGACACCTAACAGCGCGGATTAACCGAGCGGCCCCCAGGGTTCATACCATGGAGGGGCATTCTCACTGGCTCTCAGCGCCTGTCACACATAGACCACTAAGGAGGGACGGCACTCCCTCGTGCCGAGACTTCGATGGCACCAACCCAGGAACAGGTGACGGCCGCCCTCGCCACCGTCATCGACCCCGAGATCCGTCGCCCGATCACGGACCTCGACATGGTCAAGAGCATCGAGATCGCCCCCGACGGCGCGGTCCGGGTGGGCGTCTACCTCACCGTGTCAGGCTGTCCGATGAAGGACACCATCACCCGCGACGTGAAGACGGCGGTCGGCAAGGTCGGCGGCGTGACGGACGTCCAGATCGAGCTCGACGTCATGAGCACCGAGCAGCGCAAGGTCCTGCAGACCAAGCTCAGGGGCGACCGGGGCCCGGAGAAGGAGATCCCCTTCAACCAGCCCGGCTCGCTGACCCGCGTCTTCGCCGTCGCGAGCGGCAAGGGCGGCGTGGGCAAGTCGTCGGTCACCGTCAACCTGGCCGCCGCGATGGCCTCCAGCGGCCTCAAGGTCGGCATCGTCGACGCCGACATCTACGGTCACAGCATTCCTCGCATGCTGGGCGCCGCCGAGCGTCCCACCAAGGTCGAGGACATGATCATGCCGCCGTCGGCGCACGACATCAAGGTCATCTCGGTCGGCATGTTCAAGCCCGAGGGCAACACGCCGGTCGTGTGGCGCGGCCCGATGCTCGACCGGGCGCTCCACCAGTTCCTGGCCGACGTCTACTGGGGCGACCTCGACGTCCTGCTGCTCGACCTGCCGCCGGGCACCGGCGACATCGCCATCTCGGTGGCGCAGCGGCTACCGTCGGCCGAGATCCTGGTCGTGACCACGCCCCAGCAGGCCGCCGCCGAGGTGGCCGAGCGGGCCGGCTCGATCGCCGCCCAGACCCACCAGCAGATCGCCGGCGTCATCGAGAACATGTCCTGGCTGCCCTGCCCCCACTGCGACGAGCGGGTGGCCGTGTTCGGCGAGGGCGGCGGCCAGACCGTCGCCGACGCCCTGACCCGTACGCTGGGCGCCCGCGTCCCGCTGCTCGGTCAGGTGCCGATCGACCTGCGCCTGCGCGAGGGCGGCGACGAGGGCAAGCCGCTGGTGCTGACCGACCCCGACTCGCCCGCCGCCGCGGAGCTGCGGAAGATCGCCGCCGGTCTGAGCAAGCGCTCCTCCAGCATCAAGGGCATGCAGCTCGGCCTCTCGCCCAACCGCTCCTGACCCTCCCACGCGAAGACGGGCCCGCCCAGCGAAAGCTGAGCGGGCCCGTCGCGCGTCTGCAGGGTGTGTCAGGTGGCCTCGGAGTCGTAGGGGGGCAGCTCGCCAATGCCGAGCTCCGACGGCGGCTCAGGGGCGTCGTAGGACGCGACGGCGGCCGGGGGGCGGCCGTTCCAGTCGTCCTCCAGCTCGTCGAGGAGATGCTTGCGGACGAAGTTCTTCGGGTTGAGGTCGGCGGGGTCGAAGTTCTGGAACTCCGGCCCGAGGCCCGCCCGCAGGTCGTCGCGCGCGTTGTTGGCCATGCGCCGCAGGTTGCGCAGCGTCTTGCCCGCCTGCGAGGCGGCCTGCGGCAACTTGTCAGGACCGAAGACCAGGAGCGCGATGACGATCAGCGCTCCGACCTCCATCCACCCGAGTCCGAACACCGTACGCTCCTACCCGCAGTCCACAATCCTCTCCACAGACTAAAGGCTCCAGCCCGTGGCTGAACCGTCCCCCATGGGTCATATCACTCAGGACGGGGTGGGAGCCGGTTGATCGTCGGCGACGATGGTGAGGGTGGCGGTGCGTTCCTGGCCGGCGCGCTGGTACTTGATGGTGAGCTTGGCGCCCGGCGCCTTGCTGCGGATCAGCGCGATCAGCTCGTTGCCGTCCTGCAGCGCCAGCCCGTCGACCTCCAGGATGACGTCGCCCGCCTTCAGCCCGGCCTTGTCGGCGGGACCGTTGGCGTCGACCGGCTGGCGGCCCTCGGCGGGCTCGGAGGCGATGCGCACGCCCTGGCCCTTGTAGTCCTTGTCCAGCACGATGCCGATCTTGGGACGCTTGGCCTTGCCCGTGGTGATCAGCTCCTCGGCCACCCGCCGCGTCTGGTTCACCGGGATCGCGAAGCCCAGGCCGATGCTGCCGCTCTGGCTGTTCACCGAACGGCTGAGGGTGGCGATCGCCGAGTTCACCCCGACCACCTCGCCCCGGCCGTTGACCAGCGGGCCGCCGGAGTTGCCGGGGTTGATGGCGGCGTCTGTCTGGATGGCGCTGATGTAGGCGGGCTCCTCGGTGGCGGCGCCCGTCTCGTCACCGGCGATGACCGGACGGTTGAGCGAGCTGACGATGCCCGTGGTGACCGTGCCGCTGAGGCCGAGCGGCGAGCCGATGGCGATCACCGGGTCGCCCACCACGACCTGGTCGGAGTTGCCGAGGGTGATCTCCGGCGTGCCGAAGGTCTCCTCGGGCTTGACCACGGCCAGGTCGGAGCCCGGGTCGCGGCCGACGATGCGGCCCGCGGTGGTCTTGCGGTTGTTGAACATGATCCGGATCTCGCCGCCCTTGGCGGCCATGGCGACCACGTGGTTGTTGGTCACCACGTAGCCGTTCTTGATCAGGAATCCGGAGCCGGAGGCGCCCTCGGTGTTGGTGCCGTTGCCGACCTCCAGCGAGACCACGCTGGGCAGCACCCGCGCGGCCACGCCGGCCACCGAGTCGGGCGCCCTGTTGGTCGCGCCCGTCGGGGCCGGGCCGAGGCTGTAGGACGGGTCGGTGCCGCTGCTGCCCGACCTGGTCAGCAGGTACGTGCCGAGGCTGCCGAGCACGGAGGCCACCAGCGCGATGACCACGGCGATCGCGATCAGCACGCCGACGTTGAGCCCGCGCCTGGGCATCGCGCCCGCGCCGGGCCCGCCCTGGGGCGGCGGCGGGGCCCATCCCGGGCCCATGCCCAGGGCCTGCCGCGGCGGCGGCGGCTGGTTGCCGCCGTAGGCGCCCATGAAGGGCGGTGGCTGCATCGGCCGCGGCCCGGTCTCCGCCGGCCCGAAGGACGGGGTCTCGTATATCCGCGTGCCGCCAGGGCTCTCGAACGGCCTCTCGTACCCCCGCGGCCCGGCGGGGCTCTCGAAGGACGGGCCCTCGTACGCCCGCGTGCCCCCGTCGTGCGGCGGCACGCCATCGGAACGCCCCGGCGACTCGTACGGCGACACCGGGCTCTCGGAACGGCCGGACGACTCGTACGGCGACGCACCCGCACTGTCGGAACGGCCGAGCGACTCGTACGGCGACGCACCCACGCTGTCGGAGCGGCCAGGCGGCTCGTACGGCGACGCACCCTGGCTGTCAGGGCGGCCCGACGGGTCGCCCCAGGACGCGCCGAACGAGGCGGGCGGGTCGGGCCGTCGGTCCGCCTGCTCGCCCGGCTCGTCGGCGGGCAGGAACTCCGGCCGCCCCTGTGGCTCGGGGAAGTCCGACGTCGTGCGTCCTTCGTCCGGGCGCGTCTCGTCGGTCATCTACGTCTCACCACTCCTTGCTCGGCCACCGCAATCTTGGCTCTGGCGGCATACGAGGGTCATAAAAGGCTTTGTTTGTGACAAATCCCGAACCCAGATCGTATGCCCCAAGCATCGTCGACTACGCCACCCGAGTATCCCAGGCGAGCCCCCGGTTCAGGGCGTGGCGGTCGGCGGCGCGCTGGTGGCCGGCGAGTGCGGGACCCGCCAGAGCTCGACCGGCGGCGGCGAGGTCTGGGGCCCTGTGCCCGAGACCGCGAAGAAGGTGCCGAGTGCGACCGCGGCGGACACCACGCCCACCGCGACGTACGCGCCGCGCCGCCTACCGCCCCGCCCAGGGCCCGAGGCCCCAGCGGTGGCGTCCCTGCGCGGGCGGTTGTCCAGGGGCGCGATGCTGTGGGGCCCAGGAATGGGCACCCCCCCGAACGTACGGGTAGGGAAAGGGCGCTCCCTCGGCGGCAGCGGCCCACCCGGCTCCGCCATGCGCAGCAGCGACATGGTGAGATCGGCCGGCATCGCCGGGCCGTCGAGCGAGCGCAGGCGCGACTTCAGCGCCCGCATCGACTCGACCTCTCGCCGGCAGTCAGCACAGAAGGTCAGGTGGGCGAGCGCGCGATCGCGCTCGGTGTGGTTCAGCTCTCCGTCGACGAGCGCCGAAACGCGTTCTCCTAGATGAGCCATATCAGACTTCCTCCCCACTGATCACGGTCGGGGGGAGTTGGGTAGTACGGGGGGCTCGATGGTCGAGCGCCTCCCGCAACTGCGCCCGGCCACGGTGAATACGGCTTCGGACCGTACCCAGCTTGACGCCGAGCGTGGCCGCGATCTCCTCGTAGGACAGGCCCTCGATGTCACACAGCACGATCGCGGCCCGGAACTCCGGGGCGAGCGCGTCGAGGGCGGCTTGGATATCGGGCTCCAGGTGGGCGTCGTCGAACGCCTGCGCCGGCGACGGCTCACGGCCGCGCAGCCGCTCGGCGGCGTCGTCGGCCAGCCCCTCGAACCGGATGCGCTGCTTGCGCCGCGCCATGTCGAGGAACAGGTTCGTCGTGATCCGGTGCAGCCAGCCCTCGAACGTGCCGGGGGTGTAGCTCGACAGCGACCTGAAGACCCTGACGAAGACCTCCTGCGTGAGGTCCTCGGCATCGTGGACATTGCCGGTAAGCCGGTACGCCAGCCGGTACACGCGTGCGGAATGAGTCCGCACCACTTCCTCCCATGTGGGAGGCGTCCAATCAGACGACACGGGAGTATCCGCCTGGTGGTCGCTTTCGTCCACCAGCACTCCTCTCTTTGGGACCACCGCTACCGTCATAGTGCCTGGTTTCGTCCCTTCGTGCGCACTGCCTGCCTTCCGGACCGGCAAAGCCCGTTTAAACCTGCAACGCCTTCGGACCGTCCTGAGTTCCCGTGCAGGCGTGACTCCCCTAGGCTGCGATCGGTGACCAATCGCACGAAAGTGGGGGGAGGAGGCCGATGACCAGTCCGGTGGAGGCCACTCTGGCCTATGCGGAGCAGTTCCATCACGAGGATGAGATCCTGCACGCGGCGCGTCAGCGCGGGCTGGAGATGGGTGCGGTGCCCATCCTTCCCGGGGGCGGGGCGGCGCTCTGCTTCCTCGCCACCGTCGTCAACGCCAAGTCGGTCGTCGAGATCGGCACCGGCTGCGGCGTCTCGGGGCTGTGGCTGCTGCGCGGCATGCGCGGCGACGGCACGCTGACCAGCGTCGACGTCGAGCCCGAGCACCAGCGGCTGGCCCGGCAGGCGTTCGCGGAGGCGGGCTTCTCCGGCGGGCGGGTGCGGCTGATCTCGGGCCGGGCGCTCGACGTGCTGCCCCGGCTCTCCGACGGCGGCTACGACATGGTCTTCGCCGACGGCGCCAAACAGGAGTACGCCGACTACCTGGCCGAGGCGGTGCGCCTGCTGCGCGTCGGCGGCGTGGTGGCCTTCGACAACGCGCTGTGGCACGACCGGGTGGCCGATCCCACGCAGCGCGACCCCGACACGGTCTCGCTGCGCGAGCTGGGCAAGCTGGTGCAGGGCGACGACCGGCTGCGGTCGGTGCTCATGCCCCTGGGCGACGGCCTGCTGGCCGCCGTGAAGATCGCCCAGTAGCCCGCGCCGGGCCCCGAACCAGCCCGGGTCAGCCCCGGGTCAGCCACTCCAGCAGCACGCGCACGCCGAACCCGGTCGCGCCCTTGGTCAGGGTGCCCTCGTCGACCGTGCTGCGGCCGACGCCGGCGATGTCGAGGTGCGCCCACGGGCGCTTGCCCGCGAACTCCCGCAGGAACAGCGCCGCCGTGATGGACCCCGCGCCGTAGCGGGAGCCGCTCTCGACGTTGGCCAGGTCGGCGATCGAGGACTCCAGGGCCGGGGCGTAGTCGTCGATCAGCGGCATGCGCCAGAGCCGGTCGTCGCTGGCCTGACCGGCGGCCAGGAGCTGGGCGGCCAGGTCTTCGTCGGAGGCGTAGACGGCGCCGACGTTCCGGCCGAGCGCCACGGAGATGGCCCCGGTGAGGGTGGCGATGTCCACGACCGCGTCGGGGTCGAGCTCGGCGTCGGCGTAGGCCAGCGCGTCGGCCAGCACGAGCCGGCCCTCGGCGTCGGTGTTCAGCACCTCGACCGTGCGGCCGCCGTAGTGCCTGATGACGTCGCTGGGACGCTGGGCGGTGCCGGACGGCATGTTCTCGGCCGCGGCGATCAGGCCCGTCACGCGTACGGGGGCGCCCAGCCGGGCCAGCGCGGCCAGCACGGCGATCACCACCGCGCCGCCCGCCATGTCGGTCTTCTGGGTCTTCATGTTCTCGGTCGGCTTGAGCGACAGGCCGCCCGAGTCGAACGTGATGCCCTTGCCCACCAGCACGACGTGCCGCTCGGCCGGCTGCTCGGGGACGTAGGAGAGCTGGATCAGCCGGGGCGGCCGGACCGAGCCGCGCCCGACGGCCACGATGCCGCCGAACCCCTCGGCCTGGAGCTGCTCCTCGTCCCACACCCGCACCGGCAGGCCCTGCTCGGCGGCGCGCTCGGCGAGCCAGGCGGGATGCTTGACCGAGGACGGCATGTTGGCCAGGTCGCGGGCCAGCGCGACGGCCTCCGCCACGATCTCGGCCCGGCGCACCGGCTCCTCGTCGGCGCCGGCGAACTCGATCGACCGCACGCCCTTCCGGCCCTCTTTGCCGATCTTGAAGGTGTATCCGGCCAGCAGCGCGGCCTCCGCGAACGCCGCGACGTCGCCCTCGGGCGGCACCACGGTCAGCGTGTCGCGGCCCTTGACCTTGCGCGCCAGCGCCGCACCGGCCCTGCGCAGCGCCCGCGGCGAGCCGTCGCCCACTCCGTACAGGAGCACGCGCCCGACCCCGCCCGCCCGCGCCACGGGGACCTCGACGATCTCGCCCGCCTCTCCCTTGGCCTCGTAGTGGGCCAGCAGGTCGGCGACCGGAAGGTGCAGCTCGACGTACGGCTCGACAGAGGGACGCAGGTCGGAGGTGTAGGGCACGGCCAGCAGCTCGGCACCCTCGGGAACCTCGGCGACCGCGGAGACGGTGGTCTCGATGGGCACGGAGCCCTCCAAACGTCAGCGACCCTGGCGCCGGACTTACGCCAGGGTCGGAGGATCAGGTTGTCTCGGGAGCGCTCAGCCGACGACGTTCTTCAACGCCTCGCCGAGCGCCTTTGCCTCGTCGGCGGAGATCTCCACGACGAGCCGGCCGCCACCTTCGAGAGGGACCCGCATGACTATGCCGCGCCCTTCCTTGGTGACCTCGAGCGGACCATCGCCGGTCCGCGGCTTCATCGCCGCCATGCGTGCATCCCTTCCTGCCTTGGGCTCCCGCGGCCCGCGATTTCCGACCGCCCGAGGGGGTGGTCGGCGCATTCACGTCTTCTGTGATGTCCTATTCTCCCGCATCGAGAGCCCTCATGGGTAACGATCTCCTCCCAGAATGCGTTGTCGAGGCAGGCGATGGCGTCCAAACTGGACTTCGTGCACGCTCGCGCCGCTCTCTTCGACCTGTACGGAGACCACCTGCGTTCGCGCGGTGGGCAGGCGACCGTGGCCGCGCTCGTACGGCTCATGAACCCCCTGGAAATCGCCGCTCCGGCCGTCCGCACGGCGGTCTCGCGGATGGTCCGGCAGGGCTGGTTGCGCCCGCTGCGGCTGCCCCAGGGAGCCGGCTACGGGCTCACCCCGAAGTGTGTCAGGCGCCTTGATGAGGCAGCGCTGAGAATTTACCGATCAGGGACACTCGCCTGGCACGGCCGCTGGCACGTGATCGTCTTCGAGCCGGTCAGGGAGCGCCAGCGCCGGGAGCGGATCAGGGCCGACCTGACCTTCCTGGGCTACGCCTGCCTGTCGGAGACGACGTGGATCGGGCCGCGCTCCTCCATCGAGCTGGACAACCTGCTGGACGGCGAGGGCGTGCGGGCCGACCGGTTCGACGCGGCGCTGGAGGGCGACCCGCGCGAGCTGGTGGCGCGGGCCTGGGACCTGGCGGCCATCGGCGAGGCGTACGAGCACTGGCACACCGAGGCTGTCACGCTGATCAGCACCCTGCCCGAGGACGCCCCGCCCGACCGGGTGTTCGCCACCAGGAGCAGACTGGTGCACGGTTGGCGCAACTTCCTGTTCCGCGACCCCGGGCTGCCGGCCGAGCTGCTGCCCGCGGGCTGGCCGGGCGAGAAGGCCCGCACGTTCTTCGAGCAGGAGGCCACCAGGCTGCTGCCCGCAGCCGCCGCGTTCGTCGACAGGGAGCTCATGTGATCCGTTACGACATGGCCGACGCCGTCGCCACCCTCACCCTCGACCGGCCGGAGTCGATGAACTCGCTCACGGCCGAGGTCAAGGCCGCGCTGCTGGCGGCGGTGGGCAGGGCGGCGGCCGACCCCGAGGTCAGGGCGGTGCTGCTCACCGGCTCGGGCCGGGCCTTCTGCGCCGGCCAGGACCTGCGCGAGCACGCCGCCAACCTGGCCGCGGGCCGCGGGCTGGCCGACACCGTGCGCGAGCACTACAACCCGATCATCGAGCTGATCGCGACCATGCCCAAGCCGGTCGTGGCGGCGGTCAACGGCGTCGCCGCGGGCGCCGGCGCGGCCCTGGCCTTCGCCTGCGACCTGCGCGTCGCCTCCGACAAGGCCAAGTTCGCGCTGGCGTTCGCGGGCATCGGGCTGGCCCCCGACTCCGGCGCGTCCTGGACGTTGCAGCGCCTGGTCGGCCGGGGCCGCGCGACCGAGCTGCTGCTGCTCGGCGAGCCGCTCGACGCGTCCGCCGCGCTCGACCTGGGGCTGGTCACCCGCGTGGTGCCCGCCGACGACCTGCCGAAGACCGCCCACGAGCTGGCCGTACGCCTGGCCGCCGGGCCCACCACGGCCTACGCCGCCACCAAGCGCGCGCTGGCCCACTCCGCCACGCACTCGCTGGCCGACTCGCTCGCGCTGGAGGCCGACCTGCAGGACGCGTGCGTGGCCACCGAGGACCACCAGGACGCCACCCGCGCCTTCCTGGCCAAGGAGCGGCCGGTGTTCAGGGGCCGCTGAGCGGCGGCGCTCAGCGGGCCAGGCAGCCCTCGATGTGGTCGTTGACCAGCCCGATCGCCTGCATCAGCGCGTACGCGGTGGTCGGGCCGACGAACCTGAACCCGTGCTTGCGCAGCTCCTTGGCCAGGGCCCTGGAGCCGGGGGTGATGGCGGGCACGTCGGCCATCGTCCGGGGCACCGGCGCGTCGGGGTCGGCGAACCGCCACACCAGCTCCGACAGGCCCTCGGGCAGGTCGAGCGCGGCCCTGGCGTTGCCGATCACGGCCTCGATCTTGGCCCGGTTGCGGACGATCCCGGCGTCGCCGAGCAGCCGTTCGACGTCGCGCTCGGTGTAGGCCGCCACCTTGACGGTCGAGAAGCCGTCGAAGGCGGCGCGGAAGTTCTCCCGCTTGCGCAGGATCGTCAGCCACGACAGGCCCGACTGGAACGCCTCCAGCGCCACGCGTTCGAAGACCTCGTCGTCGCCCTTGACCGGGCGGCCCCACTCCTCGTCGTGGTAGGTGATGTACAGCGGGTCGCCCATGCCCGGCCAGGTGCACCGGATGAGTTCGGTCACGGGCGCTCGTCCTCGTCCTTGTCCTTGCCCAGGGTCGCGTGCACGGAGTCGTCGTCCTTCTCGGGCTCGTCCTGCTCGGGCTCGTCCTTCTCGGGCTCGTCGGTCTTGGGCTCGTCCTGCTCGGGGATGTGCCAGTCCGGCTCCTCCGACGGGTCGCGCAGCTCCGGCTCGCTCGCCCACTCCACCGTCGCGCCGCTCGACGTGACCGGGTCGCCGGACTCCGGCAGCTCCCTGGGCGCGGTGGGCGCCTCGGGCTCGTGGTCGGTGCGCAGCCCGGCCCCGGGCGTGGCGTAGATCTCCTGGCGCGCGTGCAGCCGGCTGGACAGCAGCTCCGACACCCGCTGCTCCAGGACGGCGATCCTGGTGTCGCGGGCGCTGATGGCCTGGGCGGCCCGGCGCAGGGTCTCGTCGACGCTCTGCGTGTGGTACCCGACCAGGTTGACCGGTAGTTGCAGCGCCATGAAGTCGACCGCCGTGAGCTGTCCGGCCTCGGGCAGGTCGAGCGGCGGGACGTCCGGCGGGAACTCGGTCAGCTCCCCGCCTCTGCCGAGGGAGACCAGGACCACGCAGGCCAGGATGGCGATCGCGGCGATGGCGAGTATGACCAGCACATTGGCATCGTACTCATATGGACGAGCGCGTTCAGCGATCTACCACAAGTGCGGGCAATCGGGGCAGGCTGGTCAGCCGGTGGCCTCACCCAGCTCGGCGACGCTCGGACGGACCGGCTGCGGACGCGCCTCGAGGTGGGCGAACGCCTCTTCGACCGTGGTCGTCCAGGAGATCGCGTCGAAGACGTCGGCCCGGGTGAAGCCCTCGGCGTGCATGCCGGAGACGAGCTGCCGCAGCGGCTCGTACAGGCCCCAGGGGTCGAGGATCACCAGCGGCCGGTCGTGGATGCCGAGCACCCGCGCCGTCCAGATCTCGAACAGCTCCTCCAGGGTGCCGATGCCGCCGGGCAGCACGAGGAAGGCGTCGGAGCGGGCGTCCATGACGCCCTTGCGCTCGCGCATGCCGTCGGTGACGATCAGCTCGTCGGAGTCGGTGTCGGCCACCTCGATGTCCACCAGCACCTGCGGGATCACGCCGACCGTGAACCCGCCGGCGGCGCGGGCGGCGGAGGTGACCGCGCCCATGCACGAGACCGTGGCGCCGCCGCTCACCAGCGTGTGACCACGCCTGGCGAGCTCGGCGCCCACCTCCCGGGCCAGGTCGACGTACTTCCTGTCGATGCGGAGGCTGGAGGCGCAGAAGACGCAGATGTTCACGGGCCGACAGCCTATTGGGGCTCCGCGGTCTGGGCGGCGGCGGCCTCCAGCTCCTCCTCCCGCTGGTGGGAACGGGCCCGGTCGGAGTCGGCGATGATCCGCACGGCCTCGTCGGGGTCGTCGGTGACGGAGATCAGGTCGAGGTCCTGGGCGGCGATCTTGCCGGTGCCGAGCAGGGTGTTCTTGATCCAGTCGAGCAGGCCGCCCCAGAACTCCGAGCCCATCAGCACGACCGGGAACGAGGTGACCTTGTGGGTCTGGACCAGCGTCAGCGCCTCGAAGAGCTCGTCGAGCGTGCCGAAGCCGCCGGGAAGGGCGATGAAGCCGCGCGAGTACTTGACGAACATCGTCTTGCGCACGAAGAAGTAGCGGAACTCGATGCCGAGGTCGACGTAGTCGTTCATGCGCTGCTCGAACGGCAGCTCGATGCCGAGCCCGACGGACACCGCGCCCTCGACCTCGGAGGCGCCCCGGTTGGCCGCCTCCATGACGCCGGGGCCGCCGCCGGTGATCACCGCGTAGCCGGACTCGGCCAGCGCCCGGCCGAGCCGCCGGCCCATCTGGTATTCGGGGGTGCCCTCGGGGGTGCGGGCCGAGCCGAAGACCGTGATCGCCGCGGGCAGCTCGGCGAGCTGGCCGAACCCCTCCACGAACTCGGCCTGGATGCGCAGCACCCGCCACGGGTCCATGTGCACCCAGTCGGACGGGCCCTGCCGGTCGAGCAGCCGCTGGTCGTGGGTGGAGCTGGGGACGAGACTCCCGCGCACGACCGCCTGCCCCTGACGGCGTTCGGCTCGTTGCTTCTGTTCCATGGTGGTCACGCTAGTCCTCTCCGTACCGGCCCGCGGTGCCGTTCCAGACCCGGGCCGCGCCCGCCGAAGCGGGCACTTCGAGGATGAACGCCCAGGTCGAAGGCCAGATGAAGGCTCCGAAAAAATCTTGGGAAAAGCAGGGAACCGAATTTCGACCCCCCTGCGTCTAACTGCCGAGGGTGCTGCTCGGGACTGAAAGTGGCTTTCCCCGCCAAATGGCCGGCGAGGAAAGCCACTTTCATTTTGTCAGCCAGTTCAGCAGGGCCCGCTCGCTCTCCGTGATCTTCGGCAGCGACACGTACTCGCCCTGCTGGTGCGCCAGGTTCGGGTCGCCGGGGCCGTAGTTCACGGCCGGGACGCCGAGCGCGGAGAAGCGGGAGACGTCCGTCCAGCCCAGCTTGGCGCGCGGGGTGCCGCCGACCGCGGCGGCGAAGGCGGCGGCCACGGGATGCGTCAGGCCGGGCCTCGCCCCGGGCGCCGCGTCGAGGAAGCTCACCTCGTAGCCCTCGAACACCTCGCGCACGTGCTGCTCGGCCTGCTCGACCGTCAGGTCGGGGGCGAAGCGGTAGTTGACGGTGACCACGCACTCGTCGGGGATGACGTTGCCGGCCACGCCGCCGCGCACCGCGACCGCGTTGAGCCCCTCGTGGTACTCCAGCCCGTCGACCACCGGCAGCCGCGCCTCGTAGGCGTTGAGCCTGGTCAGCACCGGCTCGATGCCGTGGACGGCGTTGACCCCGAACCACGACCTCGCGCTGTGGGCCCGCTTGCCGGTCACGGTGACGTCGGCGCGCAGGGTGCCCTGGCAGCCGCCCTCGATCACGCCGTCGGTCGGCTCCATCAGCACCGCGAAGTCGGCCGCCAGCCACTCGGGGTGGTCTCTGGCGACCCTGGTCAGGCCGTTGCGCTCGGCCTCGATCTCCTCGCAGTCGTAGAAGACGTACGTCACGTCGCGGTTGGGGGCCGGGACGGTGGCCGCCAGCTTCAGCGCGACCGCCACGCCCGCCTTCATGTCGGAGGTGCCGCAGCCGTAGAGCAGGTCGCCCTCCACCCGGCTCGGCAGGTTGGCCGCGACCGGGACCGTGTCGAGGTGGCCCGCGATCAGCACCCGCTCGGCCCGGCCGAGGTCGGTGCGGGCCACGATCGTCTCGCCGGAGCGGTCGACCTTCAGGTGCGGCAGCGCGGACAGCGCCCGCTCGACCGCGTCGGCCAGGGCCTTCTCGTCGCCGCTCACCGACTCGATGTCCACGATCGCGGCGGTCAGCGCGCGTACGTCCTGTGTCAGGTCCAGCATCAGGTGTTCACTCCATGTTCGCGCAGCACCTCGTTGAGTGCCGCCTTGTCGTGCCGCTGCTCCGGCTCCAGACGCTTGATCACCAGCACGCACGGCAGCCCGAACGTGCCGCCGGGGAACTCCTTCTGCCGCGTGCCGCCGACCGCCACGCACCAGTCGGGCACCCTGCCCCGGGCCAGCTCCTCGCCCGTCTGGACGTCGATCACGGGGATCGTGCCGGACAGGATGGTGCCCGCCCCGATCACCGCGCCCCGGCCCACCCGCGCGCCCTCGACGATCATCGAGCGGCTGCCGATGAACGCGTCGTCCTCCACGACGACCGGCACCGCGCCCGGCGGCTCCAGGACGCCGCCGATGCCCACTCCGCCGGACAGGTGCACGTTCTTACCGATCTGGGCGCATGAGCCCACCGTGGCCCACGTGTCGACCATGGTGCCCGAGTCCACGTACGCGCCGATGTTCGTGAACGACGGCATCAGCACCACCCCCGGCGCCAGGTACGAGCCCCAGCGCGCGATGGCGCCCGGCACCACCCGCACCCCTTCGAAGGACGTCTTGAGCGGCACCCTGTCGTGGTGCTGGAAGTCGCCCACCTGGGAACGTGCCATGCCCAGCAGACGGAAGGCGAGCAGGATCGCGCGCTTGGCCCGCTCGTCCACCACGACCTCGCCGCCGACCAGGCGGGCGACCCGCGCCTCACCCTTGTCCAGCAGGTCGACGGCGCCGACCACCTGGATGCGCGCCTCCACGTCGGCCGGGGACAGCTCCGCGCGTCGTTCCCACAGCTCGTCCACCACCGGGGACATCACGTGACTCATGGCCACGGAGCTTATCCGGCCGGGTAGGTTCTTCAGGGTGCGCCTGCGCTTCTCCCGTGGAGTCATCACCATCGCGATCATCGTCGTGGTCCTCGCCGTCGGCGTCTCCGTGGGGCTCTACCTCCTGCTCAAGCGGGCGACGCCGCTGGTCCTCCCGGAGGCCTACTGCATGGTGCGCACCCCCGAGGGCGTCCTGACCCTCGATCCGGAGCAGGCGCAGGTCTCCGCCACCATCGCCGCCGTCGCGGCCCGCCGCCGCCTGCCCGAGCGGGCCGTCGTCATCGCGTACGGCACCGCGCTGCAGGAGTCCAAGCTGCGCAACCTCTCCTGGGGCGACCGCGACTCGGTGGGCGTGTTCCAGCAGCGCGAGTCGCAGGGCTGGGGGCGCAAGAAGCAGCTGATGGACCCGGTCTACGCCAGCAACAAGTTCTTCGCCGCCCTGGTGAAGGTCAAGGACTACCGCAAGCTGCCGCTGGCCGAGGCGGCCCAGGAGGTGCAGCGGTCCGCGGGCGGCTACGCGTACGCGCAGCACGAGCAGGACGCCAAGATCCTGGCCGCCGCCTTCACCGGCCGGGTGCCCAGGTCCGTCCACTGCTGGTATCCGCCGCCCAAGCAGACGCCCGCGCCGCGGGCCAGGGCCGCCGAGGCGCGCAAGCAGCTCGCCAGGGCGCTCGGCGACCCGGCGATCACGACGAGGAAGCGGGGCTGGCTGGTGGCGTCCTGGTCGGTGGCGTACGCGGAGAAGTACCAGCTGCGGCGCGTCGGCTACAGCGGCGCGACCTGGGTCAACGACGTCGACGCGGACGGCTGGAAGAAGGGCGGCCAGACCGGCGACGGCGAGGTCGAGCTGTCGTGACCGCCCGCGCCTTCCGCCGCGGCTCCGGCGCGGACGTCAGGTGGCGCGGGTGATGATGGTGATCGAGCCCGGCGGCAGCGGCTGGGCGTAGCTGGCGGTCCAGGCGTGGCCCTGGATGCGGTCGAAGGAGAGCAGGCGGCCGTCGGAGGCGTGGTAGTCGGCGAAGTCGAGCAGGCCGCGTTCGGGGTTGCCGGTCTCGCCCTCGCTCCTGAAGGCCGCGGTGCCGCGCTGGATCGGGAAGAACTCCACGCCCTCCATGATCAGCATGCTCTTGGCCGGGACCATGCCCTGCGTCGGCACCTCGGTCCACAGCAGCACCTCGAGATGGGACGCCTCGCCCGCGGCCTTGCCCTCGCGCACCGCGACCGAGAGCCACAGGCGGCGGCGGGCGACGTCGCGCAGGAGGTATTCGATCCACTGCTGGCCCTGCCAGGAGACGTGCATCGCGCCCAGCACCCGGTAGGGGGAGCCGTGCACCTCGATCCGGTCGGCGACCTGGATCGTGCGCGGGTCGGCGTAGTCGGTGCCGGCATGCCCGGGGGCCTCGACCGGCGCCGGCAGCGGGGTCTCGACCGGAGCGACCTCGACCGGTGGCGGCGGCGCGCTCGACCGGCCCCTCCTGTCCTGCCGCATGGTGGCCAGGAACGCCCCCAGCAACAACAGGACGGTGGCGATGCTCAGCCCGAGTACGACCATGGAGGTCATGCTCATCGATCAGCTCGCTCCACTCGCGGTCTGTCTCGGCAGACGCCTTTATCAATTTGTCCGTGCGCTACGACGGGCGATCCTACTGGAGGCGGCGCACGGCCGCACTGATGCGTTCGTCGGTGGCGGTCATCGCGACGCGGATGTGCCGTCCACCAGCCGATCCGTAGAAGTCTCCCGGCGCGACCAAAATTCCGATTTCGGAAAGCTTACTCACTTGATCCCAGGCGTTCTGCCCATTCGACGCCCATAGGTACAGACCGGCGGTCGAATGGTCGATCGTCCACCCCGCCCGCTCCAGCGCGGGGCGCAGCACGGCGCGCCGCGCGGAGTACAGCTCGCGCTGGCGTTCGGCGTGCGTGTCGTCGCCGAGCGCGACCGTCATCGCGTCCTGGACCGGCTTCGGCATGAGCATGCCGGCGTGCTTGCGCGTCTCCAGCAGCCGCTTGACCAGGACGGGATCGCCCGTCACGAACCCCGCCCGGTAGCCGGCCAGGTTGGAGCGCTTGGAGAGCGAGTGGACGGCGAGCAGCCCCTCGTGGGAGCCCCCGCAGACGTCGGGATGGAGGATGGAGACCGGCTGCTCTTCCCAGCCGAGCTCGATGTAGCACTCGTCGGAGGCCACGACCGTGCCGCGCTCGCGCGCCCAGGAGACCACCTTGCGCAGGTGTTCGGCGGGCAGCACGCGCCCGGTCGGGTTGCCCGGGGAGTTGATCCAGAGCAGGTCGACGTGCTCGGGGCCGACCGACAGCGTGCTGTCGGAGGCGGTGGCGGTCGCGCCGGCGAGCCGGGCGCCCACGTCGTAGGTGGGGTAGGCCAGCTCGGGGATGACCACCCGCCGGGCGCCGAGGTAGGTCGGCAGCCAGGCGACGAACTCCTTGGAGCCGATCAGCGGCAGCACGTCCTGCTGGTCGACGGTGACGCCGTGGCGGCGCCGCAGCCAGCCCGCGGCGGCCTCGCGCAGCGCCTTAGTACCGTGGGTCAGCGGGTAGCCAGGGCTGTCCGCGGAATCGCGCAGAGCCTGCTGGACGACCTCGGGCACCGGGTCGACGGGGGTGCCGACCGAGAGGTCGACGATGCCGTCGGGATGCGCCAGGGCACGTTCCTTGTACGGTTCGAGCCGGTCCCAGGGGAAGTCGGGCAGCTTGTTCACGGTTCTCCAGGGTCGTTCGGGCCGTACACGCCTGCCGCGGACACGGGCGCACGGGGCCCGCCCGACGTGGACGGCCCCGGCGCACGCGACTCGCTAGTGGTCCTCGCCCTGCGGCGGCAGCGCGGCCACCACCGGGTGGTCCTTCTCGATCTTGCCGACCTTCGAGGCGCCTCCGGGCGAGCCGAGATCCTCGAAGAAGTCCACGTTCGCCTTGTAGAAGTCCTTCCACTGCTCGGGAAGGTCGTCCTCGTAGAAGATGGCCTCGACGGGGCACACAGGCTCGCACGCGCCGCAGTCCACGCACTCGTCGGGGTGGATGTAAAGCATGCGCTCGCCCTCGTAGATGCAATCGACGGGGCACTCCTCGATGCACGCCTTGTCCAGGACGTCCACGCAAGGCTGCGCGATGACGTAGGTCACCTCGAGCTCCTTTTTCTCCGCACCATGGCATGACTCTGACCGCGGTTTGCTACGCCCTAGTATTGCCGTGCTTGCCAGCTGGCCGAAACGGAGGGTGGCAAACTCATGGCCGCACGCCTCGTCGTCGCGATCACAACTCAGGACATAGGCGCACGGATCACCACTCGAAGACGCGTCCCTGGAGGCTTCCGAGACGCCGTCGGCGTGCTCGAATCCTGGGCGGGCGGCGTGTTGAAAGTTCGCAAGCGGGACGGCACTTTGGTGGAGATCGACGAGGAAACGCTGGTCGCGGCCAAGGTCGTTCCGGTCGCGCCTCCTCGACCTCGGGCGAAGTAACGGTAAGTATTCATTGTGTGACCGTACGTATCTGCGCCGCCGTAGCAGCCGTTCTCGCCAGCGCCGGATGCGGCGCGTCCACGTCCCAGTCCACGTCCGAGGGGTCCAAGGACCTGCCGGTGCTCAACGTCCGGGCCGCTTCGCTGAAGCAGGGCTTCGGCACGATGGGACGCCTGGCCGAGGCCGCCAAGAGCGAGGGCCAGCTCACCGTGATCGGCCTGCCGCACGACTGGGTGAACTACGGCGAGATCATCGACACCTTCGCCGACAAGTACGACATCAAGGTCAACGAGCTGGAACCGGGCGCCAGCAGCAAGCGCGAGCTCGACGCCGCCGCCCAGCTCAAGCCGGACGTGTTCGATCTCACTCTGGACATGGCCGTCTACGGGGCCGACAAGTTCGCGCCGTACAAGGTGACGGGCTGGCAGGACCTGCCCGACCACGTCAAGGACCCCAAGGGGGCCTGGTACGGCGTGTACGGCGGCTACATGTCGATCGGCTACGACCCGCGCGAGGTCAAGGCCCCGGCCTCGTTCCCCGACCTGCTCAAGCCCGGCTACCGCGTCGCGCTCGACGGCGACCCGCTGCGCTCGGCGGCGGCGTTCGGCGGCGTGATGGCCGCGTCCATGAAGGCCGGGGCCAGGCCGGACGCCAGGCAGGGGGTGGACCTGTTCGCCCGGCTCAAGCAGGCCGGGCAGCTCGTCGAGCCGGCCAAGGCGAACGTGATCATCGACTGGGACCACCTCAACGCGACCCGCAGCGCCGACCACGCCGACTCCTGGGAGGTGACGATCCCGCGCGACGCGCCGTTCGGCGGGTACCACGTCCAGGCGATCAGCAAGACCGCCCCGCATCCGGCCGCCGCCCGGCTCTGGCAGGAGTTCCTGTTCTCCGACGAGGGCCAGAACCTGCTGCAGAAGGGCTACGCCCGGCCGGCGCGCGGCGAGGCCATGCTCATGAAGGGCAAGCTCGACACCGAGCAGGCCGCCCGGCTGCCCAAGGCCGCCGGCCCTCCCGTGCTCCTGACGATCCCGCAGACGGACGCGGCGAAGGCGTACCTCAAGCGGGAATGGAGCAAGAGCGTGGGATGAGTCCGTTGTGACTTGATATGTCGTAGAGACGATCAGGCTCTAAAGTGAACGGACAGCACGGCCACGGGGGCCCGATGTCTGACGAATGTGAGCTGATCGTCTTGCGATACGACGCACCGAGCTTGGAGCGGTGGAACAGTCGCGCCTACGACAGCAGTTTCGGGTACGTCTCCACCCAGGGCGCGCCGCTGGTCGACCTGCTCGACCCGCAGCCCGGGGAGCGCGTGCTCGACCTCGGGTGCGGCACCGGGGTGCTGACCGCGCAGATCGCCTTCAGGGGCGCGGACGTCCTGGGCATCGACGGTTCCGCCGCGATGATCGAGAAGGCGCTGGCCCAGTACCCGGGGATCGACTTCATCATCGGCGACGGCCACGACTTCACCGTGGTGGACCCGTACGACGCCGTCTTCTCCAACGCGGCACTCCACTGGATGAGCCGCGATCCCGCCGCCGTGATCGCCAGCGTCCGCGAGGCGCTGAAGCCGGGCGGCCGGTTCGTCGCGGAGATGGGCGGCGCGGGCAACTGCGCGGAGCTGACCGCCGCGATGCTGACCGCCTGGCGCGAGTACGGCCTGCGCGAGCCCGACCTGCCCTGGTACTTCCCCACGCCCGCCGAGTACGCGCGCCGGCTGGAGCAGGAGGGCTTCGTGGTCCGGCTGCTGGAGTACTTCGACCGGCCGACGCCGCTCGACGAGTGCCCCGGCGGGGCCGCCGACTGGGTGCGCATGTTCGCCTCGTCCGTGCTCGAAGGACTGCCGCCGGAGATCGTCGACCCCCTGCTCGGACGGGTCAACGAGCTGGCCGCGCCCGCCCTTCGGAGGGAGACGGGCTGGATGGCCGACTACGTGCGTCTACGCTTTGCCGCTGTTCGGCGCTGATGCGTAGTGCATGATGCGTAGGGCTGTTTTGCCGGACTATGGTCTGTTCCGTGGGCGGCGAGATGTTGGCTGCGCCGCTCCGGCGGCGTGAGGGGCTGGTGAACGGAACGGGATGAACTTCTGCCTGAGCGACCTCGTTCCACCGTTGAGGTGGAGCGACGCGTCGACGATCACGCTACTGACCGGGCAGCCGGATCTGCCGGACGCGTGGTGGCGAAGCCTGCCCATGCCGCTGGTGCTCGCAGCCATCGGCCCGGAGTCGCTGGGCGAGCTGCTGACGGAGATCGCGCTGGAGCACTGGCCGGCCGCCGCCGTCGGTGACGTCCTGCCGGCTCTGCACGTCCTGGACCCGGACGAGGCCGACGAACCCGCCGTCGCCATCGCGCTCGACCGCGCCGGGTCGTGGACGGGGCTGCTCTCGCTGACCGGGCGGGAGCTGGTGGACCAGCCGTTCATCCAGGCCCGGCCGGTGCTCAACACGCTGTTCGGGGCGGTGCTCGTCCGGCTGGCGCATCCGTACGCGGGTGGGCGGCAGGTCGAGGCGCACGTACCGGCGGCCCTCGCGGCCCCGGCGGACGCCGTCGTGGCGGCGGACGCCGTCGTGGCGGCGGACGCCGTCGTGGCGGCGGACGTCGCCCATGAGCCCGCCTTCCATGAGGGCGAGGCCGTCGAGGAGGCGGCTGACCGTGACGGCGAGCGGGTGCTCGACGCCGACTCGGAGCCGGTCGTCGAGGAGGTGCCGCGGCCCGAGCCCGAGCCCGTGCTCGACGCCGCCGAGGAGCCCGCGCCCGAGCCCGCCGCCGAGGAGGCGTCCGCGCTGGAGGCCGAGGGGGTCGGCGGCGAGCCGGAGCCCTTCTCCCCGGAGGACCACGACGAGCCCGCCGACGTCCCTGAGGTCCCTGAGGTCCCTGAGGTCCCTGAGGTCCCTGAAGGGCGGGACGAGGAGCCGGCCGGGGCCGCACAACCCGAGGCCCCCGCGGACCACACTGAGCCCGACGAGGCGGACGCCGAACACCTTGAGCACCAGGCCGACGCCGAGCACGCCGAGCCCGAGCCCGAGCACGCCGAGCACCAAGCGGACGTGGAGCACGCTGAACCCGAGGCCGAACACGCCGACCCCGAGGCCGACTCCGAGCACGCCGAACCCGACGAGGGCGACGAGATCGACGAGGCGGGCGGCGAGGAGTTGCCCGAGCTGATCGAGGCCGCGTTCGCCGGGCTCGACGACAAGAGCTGGGCCGTGGCGCAGAACCGCGTCTTCACCGACGAGCCCTCGGCGGTCGACCAGCTCGCCAGGCTGTTCGCCGTCCCCCCGGCCGACATCTCCGCCACCGAGCAGGAGCTGCGCGCCCGCCTCGACCAGTGGCTGGCCAGCGAGGAGGCCGCGCCGTACCGCGCCCACCTGGACGAGCTGCGCAGGACGCTGGGCCCGGCCGCCCCCAAGGAGCAGCTGATCGGCGCGGCCGACTGGCACGCCAGGGAGATCCGCGCGCTGGAGGTGCCGGCCTGGCAGTTCGTGCTGGCCACGCTGCCCGCGCAGCCGAATCCGGCGGCGGAGTTCCAGCAGCCGCACTCGGCGTTCGGCGCGATGCAGCCGCCGCCGCCCTTGCCGCCGCCGCCCATGCCACCGCCGCCGCCCCCGGCCGGTCCGCCCGGTCCGCCGCAGTTCCAGGCGTTCACGCCGGCCCCGCCGCCGCCCGCGGAGGGCAACGGCGGCCCGGAGCAGAACAAGCCGTACCAGCCGCTCAAGGACGTCTCCCAGACCAGGCGCTGCTTCCGCCAGCCGGACGGCCGCTGGTGGCTGCGGATCGACGTGACCGCCGAGCAGCTCGCCGGCGGCGAGTGCGCCCTCCCGACGGGCTTCGCGGCCTACCTGGGCCTGTCCCCCGGTGAGAGCCGGGCGGTCAGGAGCGCGGCGGGCGAGCTGACCATGACCTGGCACGGCAGGCCGGTGCTGGAGTCCATCGAGCGCCTGCTCGTGGACGTCGGCGCCAAGGAGGGCGGCCACCTGTTCCTCACGCTGTCGGACGAGGGCGTCCTGCGCGCCCGTCATCTGCCGGTCGCCGCCCAGAACGCCGAGAGCATCACCAAGGCGCTGCGCCTGGTCGGCTACACGGCGCCGGGCGGCACCCGGGACCAGGCGGCCAGGGTGATCGCGACGAGGATCGGGCTCACCGGCCCCGTCGGACTGCCCGACCTGCTCACCAGGCTCCGCGAACGCGGCGACCGCGACCTGCTCGCCCTCTTGGACTGACCGCCCGTGCCGCGGCTCGCGATCGGCCCTGACTTTCCAGGGGAGCTCGGCGCACTGGCTCAGCCGGTGCGCAGGGACGCCGTGGTCGCGCTGCGCCGGTTCCTGCTGAACGTCTCCGGAGCCCCGCACCCCGAGCGGGTGCGGGGCTGCCGGGACGCCAAGGTCGCCACACTGCGCCTGGCCGACGGGCACCGCGGCGTGGTGGTCCGGCAGCGCGACGTCTACTGGCTGCTCGCCGTGCGGCCCGATCCGGAGGCGTGGTCGTACGCCCAGCGCCACCGGTACGGCGTCAACCCCGTCATCGGCGTCGTCGAGGAGTGGGACGCCGAGACCCTGGACCGGGTCGAGCCCGCCTTACGCAGGTCGGCCCGCCCCTCGCGGCTGTTCGAGCAGATCTGCGACGGCGACCTGCTCGCGCTCGGCATCGACGTGCACGCCCTGCCCCTGGTCAGGCTGATCTCCACCGAGGCCGACGTGGCCGCGCTCGAACCGCTGCTGCCGCCCACCCAGTACGCGCCGCTGGCCGTCCTGGCCCGGGGCGGCACGCTGTCGGAGGCGTGGCGCGAGCTGGACAACTGGCGCGCCCGCGACGAGGAGACGGGCGCGATCGACCCCGACGACCTGCACGCGGCACTGCTGCGCAGCCCGGACCGCGCGGTGTTCGCCGCCGACAAGGTGGAGCTCGACCGGGTGCTCGGGGCCCCGGACTGGTGCACGTTCCTGCACCCCACGCAGCACCGGCTGGCCAGGGCCGGACGGTACGAGCAGCCGGTGCTGGTCGTGGGCGGCGCGGGCACCGGCAAGACGATCATCGCCCTGCACCGGGCGGCCCACCTGGCGGCGCGGGGCAGCGGCCCGGTGCTGCTGGTGACGTTCTCACAGAGCCTGGCCGAGGAGCTGGCCGGCCGGCTGGACGTGCTGATCGACGACGAGACCGTGCGCAAGCGCGTCGAGGTGGACAACGCCGAGCGCCTGGCCATGCGGATCGTCGCCGACGCGGAGGGACGCCGTCCCGCCCTGGTCGGCCCGGGGGCCCGGTCGCTGGCCCAGCTCACCGACGAGGCGATCAGGCTGCTGTCGATCACGACCGGCGACCTGCTGGACGACGTGGAGCCGGGACGCAAGCCGTACCGGCACATCGTGGTGGACGAGGCGCAGGACGTCAGCCCGGCGCAGTGGCGGCTGCTGCGGGCGGCGGCGCCGCACGCGCACGACGACCTGTTCGTGGTGGGCGACCCGCACCAGCGGGTGACCGACACGCGGGTGGCGCTCGGCGCGGTGGGCATCCCGGCCGTCCAGCACGACCTGCGGATCTCCTACCGGCTGCCGCAGGAGATCCTGTCCTACGTGGTCCGGCTGCGCGGCGGTGGCCCGGCGAACGGCCTGGTCAAGGGCGTGGCCGAGCTGTTCGGCTACCGCGCCACGCACAACGGCCGGCGGCCGGTGGTCCGCTCGTACGACACACCCGGGTCCGAACTGGCCGGGCTGCGCACCACGGTCGGCGGCTGGCTGGCGGACGGCGTGCCGGAGGGTGAGATCGCCGTCGGGGCGCGCACCCCCACGCTGGCTCGCGCCGCCCGGGAGGCTCTGGACGGGCTGGACGTGCGCGTGGCGACCTTCCAGCATCTGAAAGGGCTGGAGTTCGAACGGGTGGCACTCGTCGGCGTGGCGGAGGGCGTGGTGCCCGGATCGCTGCCCGAGGAGCCGGCCGCGCGGGCTCGAGCGCTGCAACGCGAGCGGAGCATACTGTTCGTCGCCTGCACACGGGCCCGAACGATGCTCTATATCTCGCATTCCGGAAGGGGGAGCCCATTTCTGTCCCCCTGATCACATAGTCTGAACTGCGGATATCTTCCCTTTGCCGGTTGGACCTCAATGAACCTCAGCCTGAGCGACCTCGCGCCACCCCTGCGCTGGACCTCCCCTGGTCAGATCGCGCCGATCGTGGAGGAGCCCCAGCTGCCCGAGGCCTGGTGGCAGGCGATCCCCCTCGACCGCGCGTGCGCGATCGTCGGGACGCAGACCGTGGCGGGTCACCTGGCCGATCTGGCCGTGGCCTGCTGGGGGCACCTGCTGCTCGGCGACATCCTGCCGCTGCTGCGTTTCTCCGACCCCGCCGAGGCCGAGCGCACGCCGGAGTCGCTGGGCAAGGACGTGGTGCAGAAGCTGTTCGCCGGCGTGTTCGAGCGACTGCTCGAACCCGCGCCCGCCGCCCTGCCCGTCCCGGCCCGGCCCGACAAACCCCTTCCCGAGCTGATCGACGCGGTGTTCGCCGCGCTCGACGACCGGCAGCGCGCCATCGCCCGCGACCGGCTCTACGCGGCGCAGCGGGCCACGCTCGACGAGCTGGCGCAGCGTTTCTCGGTCACCCGCGAGCGGATCAGGCAGATCGAGCGGGACCTGCGCGACCACGTGGAGGCCTGGCTGGGCTCGCCGGAGGCGGCGGCGCTGGTGGCGCACGTGACGTGGCTGAGGGGCAGGCTGGGGTCGGCGGTCCCGGCCGACGACCTCGCGGCCGCCGTGCCGTGGCACCGCGGCGACCTGCGCACGCTGGGCATCCCCGCGTGGCGGTTCATCCGGACGCTGCTGACCGGCTACGAGCAGGCCGACGGGTGGCTGGTCTCCGGCGGGGCCGACGAGCTGCGGGAGAAGACGCGGCAGCTGTTCACGGACGGGCCGCGGCCGCTCGGCGAGGCGGTGTCCATGGTGGCCCAGCTCGGCGTCCGCGAGGACGTCGCCGAGCGGTGGATCCTCGCCGTGCCGCAGCTTCGGGTGCTCGGCCGGCACGTGGTGCCCTGGCCGCGCAGCATCAACGAGAAGGCCGAGGCGGTGCTGGCGGTGGCGGGCACGCCGCTGTCGCCCGAGGAGATCCAGGAACGCATCGGCGAGGACTACAGCCTGGTCGGCATCCGCAACCAGCTCACCGCCGACGAGCGCTTCCACCGGGTGGACCGGAACAAGTACGGGCTGACCAGGTGGGGCGGCGACGAGTACCTGGGCATCAGGGAGATGATCGCCAGGGAGATCGAGCGAGCCGGCGGCGAGGCCTCGGTGAGCACGATCGTGACGAACCTGACCTCTCGCTACGACGTGAGCGAGAGCTCGGTGCGCGCCTACTCGGGCGGCCCCGGGTTCGAACGCACCCAGCGGGGCTGGATCAGGGTGGCCGGCACGTCCCCCACCGGGGAGTCGGAGCCGTACCAGCCGCGCAAGGACGTCTCGGAGACGCGGCGCAGCTTCCGCTCCCGCGACGGGCGGTGGTGGCACCGCGTGGACGTCAACGCCGAGCACCTGCGCGGGTCGGGCTCGCCCCTGCCGACCGGGTTCGCCGCCTATCTGGGCATGGCTCCCGGCGGGTCGCTGACCGCCTCGACGCCCTCGGGCGACGTGGTGATCAGCTGGCACAACCAGCCGACCATGGGGTCGATCCGCAACGTGCTGGCCGACTTCAAGGCGAGCGAGGGCGACCACGTGTTCCTGACCGTCTCCGACGGCGGCGAGCTGCTGACCCGCTACCTGCCCGCGGCCGCCGTGGCAATGCCGCCGCTGAACCGGGCGCTCTACCTCATCGGCTACACCGCCCCGGTGCACTCCGAGATGGAGGGGCTGCGGCTGATCGGGGCCCGCATCGGGATGCCCGACACGGCCACCCGCGAGGAGGTGCTGGCCAGGCTGCGCGAGCGCGGGGACAGGGACATCCTCGGCTTCCTCGGCGGGTGAGGGCTAGGCTCGGGTGATGTTGCGGATCCACGACACCCGGGCCAGGCAGGTCGAGGAGATCGCGGGCGGGCGGGCGCTGCGCGTGTACACGTGCGGGCCGGCGCTGCACCGCCGCGCGCATCTGGGCGACCTGCGCGCGTACGTGCTGTCCGACCTGGTCAGAAGGGTCCTGGAGGGGCGGCGTACCCGGGTCGTGGCCGGCCGGCACGTCGCCGACCTCGGGCGTCCCGGCGAGGAGCCGTCGGCGCGCGACCTGGTCCGCGCCCACGAGGAGGCGTTCAGGGACGACGCGGCCGCGCTCAACCTGCGGCCGCCGGAGCACACGCCGCGCGCCGGGGAGACGGTCGACCTGATGATCGAGCTGATCGCCGGGCTCGTCGAGCGGGGGCACGCCTACCCGGCGCCGGACGGTTCGGTGTACTTCGACGTACGGACGTTCCCGGCGTACGGGGAGATCTCCGGCACTCGTCTGGACGACCTCAAGCCCGCCGGCCCGATCGACGCCGCCGATCCGCACAAACGTTTCCACGCCGACTGGGCCCTGTGGCGGGCCGCCGACGGCGACCAGTCCCGGGACGCGCCCTGGGGGCGTGGCCTGCCCGGCCCGCACGTGGCGTGCTCGGCGCTGTCGCTGCGCTTCCTCGGCGAACGGATCGACCTGCACCTCGGCGACACCGGCCGGCGATTCCCGCACCACGAGGACGAGCGCGCCCAGTCGGACGCGGCGACCGGCCACGAGGTGGTGCGCCACTGGGTGCACGGCGAGCGCCCGCTGTTCGACGGGCGCGAGATGACGGAGTCCGCGGGCAACGCGGTGCTGCTGTCCGACGTGGTGGCGGCGGGGCTCGACCCTCTGGCGGCGCGCCTGGCCTTCCTCGGGCACCGCTACCGGGAGCGGCTCGATCTCGGCTGGGACGTCCTGCGGGCCGCCGACCGCACGGTGCGGCGGTGGCGGGCGCGGGTGGCCGAGTGGTCGGAGTCGCCCAGCGCGCCCATGGCCTCGTCGTACGCCGAGCGCGTCGGCGCGGCCCTCGACGACGACCTGGACACCCCGGCGGCGCTGGCCGTCCTGCGGGAGCTGGAGCTGGACGGGTCGGTCGCGCCCGGGTCGAAGTTCGAGACGTTCCTGCACCTGGACCAGGTGCTGGCGCTCGACCTGTCCACGGAGATCGGCAAGCCGCGGGTGCCGCCCGCCGGTGCCGGTGAGCTGCTGGCGCAGCGGGAGCGGGCGGTGGAGGCCAACGACTGGGCGGCGGCCGACCGGCTGCGGGACGAGCTGGCCGACCTGGGGGTTCGCGTCACCGACACCCCGGAGGGACAGAGCTGGGCCCTCTGACCGGGAGACCCCCGCGCGAGGCCGCTCCGACCACCTGAGACGGCCGGAGCAGTGAGCCGGTACTGCCAGACTTGTTCCAGTTCGGCAAGATGGAGGTATCGGTGAGACCCTTTGCGTGGATGCCGTGGCCTTTGCGGTGGCTCGCCCGGGTGTTGACCGTGCTTCTCGTGCTGGCGCTCGTGCTGGCCGGGGTCCTGGTGTACACCGTACGGAAGTCGTTCCCGCAGGTGGACGGGTCTTTGCGGCTGCCGGGTCTAGCCAGGAACGTCGAGATTTATCGCGATAAATCGGGGATCCCGCACATCTATGCCGACACTGCGGCCGACCTGTTCATGGCGCAGGGTTTCGTCCACGCCCAGGACCGGTTCTTCGAGATGGACTTCCGCCGCCACACCACCGCCGGACGGCTCTCCGAGCTGTTCGGCAAGGCCACGCTCGGCAACGACAAGGCGCTGCGGACCATGGGCTGGCGCCGGGTGGCCGAGCAGGAGCTGCCCGGCCTCGACCGGCAGACCCAGGACTTCCTGGCCGCGTACGCCAAAGGGGTGAACGCCTGGCTGGACGCCAACCCCAACGCCTCCGACCGGAGCCTCGAATACTCGGTGCTCAAGCTGCAGAACGGCGAGTACCGGCCGGAGAGGTGGACCGCGGTCGACTCCGTCGCCTGGCTCAAGGCCATGGCGTGGGACCTGCGCTCCAACATGGAGGACGAGATCGACCGCGCCCTGGCGCTGACCAGGCTGCCCAAGGAGCGCGTCGACCAGCTCTACCCCGGCTACCCCTACGACCGTCACACCCCGATCGTCGGCGAGGGCGCGCTCGCCCAGGGCCGCTACGACCAGCAGGCCGAGCCGCGGATCGGCGGCGTCCGCGCGCTCTCCCAGGCCGCCGCGACGCTCGACGCCGTGCCGAGCACGATGAGCAGCGAGGAGCGCGAGGGCATCGGCTCCAACTCGTGGGTGGTCTCCGGCGAGCACACCACGAGCGGCAAGCCGCTGCTGGCCAACGACCCGCACCTGTCCCCGCAGATGCCGTCCGTCTGGTACCAGGCCGGGCTGCACTGCAGGAAGCTGTCCGAGCAGTGCCCGTACGACGTCACCGGGTTCACCTTCTCCGGCGTGCCCGGCGTGATCATCGGGCACAACGACAAGATCGCGTGGGGGTTCACGAACCTCGGGCCGGACGTGGCCGACCTCTTCCTGGAGAAGGTGGACGGCGACACGTACCTGTACAAGGGCGAGCAGGTCAAGCTGGAGACGAGGCAGGAGCAGATCAAGGTCGCCGGCGGCGACCCCGTCACGATCACCGTGAAGAGCACCCGGCACGGCCCGCTGATCAACGAGGTGATGGCGGACGCCCGCCCCAGCGGCGAGGCGAACGCCGTGGCCCTGCAATGGACCGCCCTCACCCCCGGCAGGACCGTGGACGCGATCTTCGCGCTCAACAAGGCGGGCGACTGGCCCGAGTTCCGCTCGGCGGCGGCGCTGTTCGAGGTGCCGTCCCAGAACCTGATCTACGCCGACACCAGCGGCAAGATCGGCTACCAGGCGCCCGGGCGCATCCCCGTACGGGAGAAGGGCGACGGCACCTGGCCGGTGCCCGGCTGGACCGGTGAGTACGACTGGAAGGCCGCCCCCATCCCCTACGACCAGCTCCCCACGGTGGAGGACCCGGCCGAGGGGTTCGTCGTCACGGCCAACAACGCCGTCATCGACCCCCGCCGCTACCAGCCGCTGCTGACCAAGGACTGGTCCTACGGCTACCGCTCCCAGCGCATCCGCGAGCTCGTCGAGTCCGCGATCGGCAAGGGCAAGATCGACGCCGGGACGATGTCGGACATCCAGCAGGACACCTCCAACGAGTTCGCCGGGACGCTGGTGCCCGCGCTGCTGCGGGTGGACCTGGCCGGGGCCGCCCGCCAGGCCCGCGAGCTGCTGCGGACGTGGGACCACTCCCAGGGGCTCGACTCCGCCCCCGCCGCCTACTACAACGCGGTGTGGCGGCACCTGCTCATGCTCACGTTCGACGACGACCTGCCCGAGCAGGTGTGGCCCGCCGGTGGCGACCGCTGGTACGACGTGGTCGCCAACCTGCTCACCGCCCCCGACGACCCCTTCTGGGACGACGTGACCACCAAGAACCTCACCGAGACCCGCGACGACATGCTGCGGCAGGCGATGGCCTCGGCGTACCAGGAGCTGTCCGAGCTGTTCGGCACGGACGTCAAGTCCTGGAAGTGGGGCGACCTGCACCAGCTCGAACTGGTCAACGGCACGCTCGGCACCTCGGGCCTCGCGCCCGTGGAGGCGCTGTTCAACCGCGGCCCGTTCGCCGTGCCCGGCAACAAGGACGCGGTGAACGCGACCGGGTGGAACGTGCAGAAGGGGTACGGGGTCACGGCGGTGCCGTCGATGCGCATGGTCGTCGACCTGTCGGACCTGGACAAGTCCCGCTGGATCAACCTGACGGGCGCCTCGGGGCACGCCTTCCACGACAACTACTGGGACCAGGCCGAAGCCTGGGCGCGGGGCGATCTGCTCCCGATGTACTCAAAGCCCGAGTCCGTGAAGAACGCAGCCATCCACACCCTCACCCTTTCCCCCTGACCCCTCACCGCCGCCCTCCCTGAGGGCGCGTCCTCCCTTTTCGAGGGCGTGTCCTCGCTGGAGGACGGCCTGGCGAGGGCCGGGTGCCGCGCCCGGTGTACGACCGTGGTTGTAGTCGAAGGCCAGACCGTGGTCCGACGCGCCCGGACCCCGGTCGCTGTCAGCATGGCCGCATGAATCGCCTCCGGTACTCCGATCGCCTCTGGTACGCCGTCGGGATCTTCCTCCTGCTCGTGGGCCTGGCGCACCTGGGCGTGCTCGTCGTGGCCGGCGGCCCGTGGGAGGGGGCCGTGTCGTGGCGCAAGCCGTTCACCTTCGGGGTGTCGTTCGGCTTGAGCGTGCTGACCCTGACCTGGGTGTCCCAGTGGTTACGGCTGCGTGCCCGCGCGTTCGTCCTCGGGGCGTTCGCGGTGGCCTCCACGGTCGAGGTGGCGCTGATCACCCTTCAGGCGTGGCGCGGCGTGCCGTCCCACTTCAACATGGAGACCCCCCTCGACACGGCCATCGCCCGCACGCTGGCCGCGTTCGGCATCACGCTCATCGTCATCGCGATCACCATGACCGTCGCCGCCTTCCGCCCGGCGCCGGAGGTCGCCCCGAGCACCCGTCTGGCCGTACGCGCCGGCTTCGCCACGCTGCTGGCGTCCATGGTCTTCGGCGGCGTGATGATCGCCCGTGGCGTCGTGGCGGTGATGACGGGCAACCAGCAGTTCGCCTACACGGTGGCCACCGCGCTCAAGCCGGCCCACGCCGTGCTCATGCACGGGGTGCTCCTCCTGCCGGCCCTGTCCTGGCTGCTGTCCCGCACGCTCCCGTCCGAGGGCCCGCGACTGCGAGCCGTACGCCTGGCCACCTGGGCGTACGTCGCGGTGGCCGCGCTGGTCTCCGGCCTGGCCGTGGCCGGGGTGGCGGTCGTGGGGCCGTCCACGGCGTCGGTGTTGTCGGCCGGGGTGATCTCGGCCCTCGCCATCGCGGCGGTCGCGCTGGGCCGGTTCAGCCCCCGCCTCGGCCAGGCGAAACATTGAGATCGGGGTAATGGGTCAGCCGTTATGCCGTCGTCTCCGCCACCACACGGGCGCGCGCGGATAGCCACCGTCGTCCAGGTCGGCCAGCCGCTCGAACACGTTGTACGACGCCTGATGCCCGCACACGACGACCGACAGGAGCATGGCCAGCAGGTAGAGCGGGAGCATCGGCAGTCCGGCGCAGCAGGCCCACTGGGTGGCGTGCCGTCCTTCGTGCCGGATGAGCCGGTCGTCCAGCTCGTCCCACCTGGTCAGGACGACGTTCCCCACCGTGAACGCGCCCGCGACGGGGAAGCGGTAGCGGTAGCCGAAGGCGAGGATGAGCCCGTCGGGGCCGGGCCGGCGGGCCGCGCCGCCGACGAACGAGATGAGTAGGCCGAGCGGGGTGGCGAGGTTCAGATAGTTCACCGCCCGCCGGAACCGATAGCGCCTGTTCATGCGTCTCAGTCTTGACCAATCTTGACAAGTCGGAATAATGATCTGCGTCCTGAAATCTCCCATAAGAGCAGGATTATGAGATTTTCCATCCTGGGCGCGCTGCTCGGCGCTGTTGCACTGGCCGGAGCCGGCGGAGTCGCGATCACCCAGACATCAGCCACCGATCCCCTACGTTCCACCGATTCTCCTTCCGGCGCGCAGGTGGCGTTACCCGTCGCCGCGACCCCGACGGCCACGCCCACGGCGACGCCCTCGGTCGGGGATTACACCGCCACGACGAAGGTGGTCAAGAAGAAGGGCGTCTCGTACTTGAATGTGTCCGTCAAGTACGACGGAGCGGCCCGCTTCACCGTGAAGCAGAAGGTGTGCAGGAGCAAGTCCTGCAGGAGCGCCACCGCCCAGATCCCCGTCACCACCGGGGCCGGGCAGACCACGAAGAAGCTGGGCAAGGGCACGTACAAGGCGAGGGGCAAGCCGGCCGTCAAGGTCAGGCCGCTCCCCTGGCCGACCCGCACCGTGACGGTCTCGCCGACCGCCACGGCCGCGCCGAGCGCGACGGCGACCGTGACGTCCACGGTGACCGAGCAGGCCACGGTGACCGCCACGGTGACCCAGCCCGGCCCGACCGTGACCGTGCCCGGCCCGACGGTGACCGTGCCGGGGCCGACGGTGACGTTCACCTGTCAGCCCGCTCCGCCGACGTCCCCGCTTCCGCCGACCGAACCGCCGACCGCCACGCCGTCGCCCTCGGTCTCGGAATCCCCGGACGTCCCGGACGCCCCGGCCCAGGCCCCCGCCCCACCGCCGAGCGACACGCCGACGCCGACCCCCACCCCGACGCCGACGCCGACCGCGACGGACGTCCCGACCGACGACCCCACAGGCGCCCCGACCGACGTCCCCACGGACGTCCCGACGGACATCCCGACGTGCGCGCCACCCACGGATCTCCCCTCCGAGACCCCGACCCCGACCGTGACCTCCACGGACACCGGCGCCCCCACCGACACCCCCACCCCGCCGGAGCCCCCCACCCAGTAACCGCCGACCGGCATTACGCATGACCCCGGGCCAGGCCCCAGCGCCTGGCCCGAGTCATGTCCCGCCCCCTGTCCCCAATCACCCAGCCTCGGCCCCCTCCCGCAGCCGGGACCTCAACTCACCCCAGCCCCCTGTCGCACCGCGGCTCCATGTCCCCCGGCCCCACATCGCATCCGGGACCCAACTCGCCCCGGACCGATGTCCCACCGCGGCTCCATGCCGCACCCCGCCCCCACATCGCACCCGGCTCCGCCGCACCGCCGCGTTACCGCCGCCTGCCTTGCCGGGGCTCGTGATCGGGTACGCCCGGGACGCATGGGTCACTGTGGGGGTGGGGTGGTGGTGAGCAGGCGGGTGAGGGTGTCGGTGAGCCAGCGTTCGTAGGTGTCGGCGTCCCAGCTCATCATCCCCCGGCCCAGCAGGTACGTCTCCGTGTGCACCAGGACGGCGGTGGTGTCGGCCAGCCAGTCGAGGTCGTGCCCGCCCGCCAGGAGCCCGTCGGCGGCCATCTTGTCCCAGAAGGCGCGCATGTTCGCGCGGGTGGCCTCGCGGCCGGCCCGGGCGGCGGCGGCCAGGTCCGGCTCGGTGGGAGCGGCCTGCAGGGCGACGGCCAGCAGGTCGCCGGCGCGTTCGGCCATCTGGCGGCCGGCCCCGGCCAGGGCGGCGATGCGCTCCTCGGCGGTGGGGGCGGTGCCGGCGCGGACGTACCAGTCGCGGCCGGTGATGTCGACGGCCGCGCCGTCCCCGGCGTAGGCGACGTCGACGCAGCGTTTGAGCAGCGCGGCCTTGGTGCCGAAGCGCAGGTAGACGGTGCGGTCGCCGACCTCGGCGGACCGGGCGACGGCGGTCAGGGTGGTGGCCGCGTAGCCGTTGCGGAGGAACAGCTCGGTGGCGGCGGTCAGGATCTTCTCCTCGGTGGCGGCGATGCGGGCGGCGCGCAGATCGCGCTTGACGGGGTCCGGCATAGAATGCAGTATAACTGCATCGATGCAGTGCAACTGCAAGGAGGGGATTCCCGTGTCGCACCTCCCGCGCCTGGACGGCGTGCACCACCTCAAGCTCCCGGTCACCGACCTGGACCGTTCCCTGGCCTGGTACCGCTCCCGGTTCGGGTACGAGATCGACATCGAGTTCGTCGAGCAGGGCGTGCCGATGGGTTATGCGCTCGCCCATCCGGACGGCGGTCCCGTACTGGCGCTGCGGCTGGACCCGGAGCGGGCCAACGCCGCCGCGGGTTTCGACTACTTCGCCATCGGCGTGCCGGACAAGCAGGCCATCGAGGATCTGGCCGCCCACCTGACCGCGTCCGGCGACAGCCACGCCGGCGTGCACGAGGCGACCATCGGCTGGATCCTGCCCGGCCTGCACGACCCGGACGGCCACGAGATCCGCTTCTACACCACGCAGCCGCTGCCCCCGCGCGAGCGGCCCGCCCCCACCACGGCGGACGCGGACGAGTAGCGCCGGAGCAGCGCCCCCCGTCCGGCCGAGACCTCCTGAGGGGCGCCATGCCCGTGGTCCGCAACCAGAACGGGCGCCTGGAGGTCTTCGCCCGCGGCCAGGACGCCCGCCTGTGGCACAGCTGGCAGCAGGCTGGTCGCGGTGGGACGGAGGGCTCGAGAACGACCGGCACCGCCCGCTGGGCACCTTCCCCACCGTCGGGCAGAACCACGACGGCAGGCTGGAGACGATCGTGATCGCCTCCGACGGCCTCAGCCCCGTGCACTCCTGGCAGCATCAGCCCAACGGCGACCGGCCATTGGCAGAACAAGGCCGGCCGGTACGCGCCCCGGGGCCGGGCCTCCGCGAGTTGTGAACCCGGCCGGTCACCTCACGGAGCAGGGCCGAGCGGCCCCCCGGACGGGACGCCGCCCGCCCCTTCCTTGAGCTCGACGAAGATCGCGTGCGACTCGGTGCCGCCGATGTTCCGCCCCGCGTGCTCCTGGGCGCCGACCCACCGCGCCTGCCCCGCCTCCAGGTCCAGCTCGACCTGTTGCGCGCCCGAGGTGAGGCGGCGGCTGAAGGACGACAACGTGACCATCACGCTGTCGGGATGGCCGTGCGGGCTGGTCGAGTCGCCCGGCCGGTCACGGTAGCGCAGCACCCTGACCCGTTCGTTCTCGAAGATCACCGTGTACAGATCCGGGTTCGTGACCACGGGATCGGCGCTCATGGACCACCTCACAGGGCGAGTCAGCTACATGGGACGACGGTACCATGATGGGCATGTCGGTACCATATGAGCAGACCGGCCGCCACCGGCAGAAGGCCCGCACCCGCACCGCCCTGGTCGAGGCCGCCCGCAACCTGCTGGCCGACGGCGCGGACCCCACGGTCGAGGACGCCGCCGCCGCGGCCGGCATCTCCCGCACCACCGCCTACCGCTACTTCCCCAACCAGAACGCCCTGCTGACCGCCGCGCACCCGCAGATCGAACAGACCTCCCTGCTCCCCCCGGACCCGCCCGCCGACCCCGTGGCGCGGCTGGACCTGGTGATGACCGCCTTCACCCGGCTCACCCTCGACTGGGAACCACAGCTGCGCACCTCGCTGCGCCTGTCCCTGCGACCGGGCGCCGAACAGCCGCACCTGCGCGGCGGCCGGGCCATCGGCTGGATCGAGGACGCCCTCACCCCGCTCCTCGACACCCACCCCGGCCTGGACGTCCACCACCTGGCCGTGGCCATCCGCGCGGCGACCGGCATCGAGTCGCTGGTCTGGCTCACCGACATCGCCGGATACACCCGGCAGCGGGCGGCCGACACCATGCGCTCGTCGGCGCGGGCGCTCCTGGTCGCCGCCCTCGACCAGCACGCCCGCCCCACCGGCCAGGCGTAGCCGCGGGATCAGAGGTTCTTGTACCGGCCGTCGTGGTAGAGCAGCGGCGAGCCGTCGGCGGGGGTGCCGAGGGCCGTCACCTGGCCGAGCACGATCGAGTGGTCACCGCCGTCGTACACCGCCGTCGTGGTGACCTCGACCGTGGCCAGGGCGCCCGTGAACAGAGCCACCCCCGACTCCCCGCGATGGTGCTCCCAACGGGCCAGTTGCCCGTTCAGCGGACGGCCGCGGTGGGCGAAGAAGCGGGAGGCGTCCTCCATCGAGGCGTGCAGCACCGACACGCCCCACACCCCGGCCTCGATCACGGCGTCGTGGAAACGGGCCACCTTCTCGGCGCAGAAGAGCACGAGCAGCGGGTCGAGGGACACCGACGTGAAGGAGTTGACGGTCATCGCGTGGTCCACGCCGCCGAGCCGGGTCGTGACGATCGCGACTCCCGTGGCGAAGCGGCCGACGACCTTACGGTAGCTTCCGGGGTCCACATGCCGCTCTATGGAATGCACGACGTTACTTTATGCCTCTACGTCGGATTCTTTGGAGGTGGGTATCCCCGCAACAACCACGAACCCCCACCGGATGAGGGCGAGAACATGAACGCCACCACAAGGGCCAGCAATCCGCCATACAGGTAGACGTACCCCGCCGCACCCTGAGAGATCACCAGATCCCCGGCATTGAGTTCGAGCGTGAACGGCATCGTCACCAGCAGCCAGCCGAGCCCGACCGCGAACGCCGCCAGCTTCGTCCGCATGAGCCTGGCCGCGCCCAGCGGGAGGAGGAACAGCGCGAGCACCCACCCGATCGCCACCCACGGCACGGCGCCCTGCTGGTCGAGCGCGTGCGTGAACCCGCCCACGACGCCGAGCACGACACCCAGCACGAACAGCATGCCGTACGCCGCCCCGCCCAGCGCCGACTCCGCCTGGCTGCGATGTTCCATGGGGAACGAGGTTAGTGGATGCCCGCGAAGAGATCGTTCTCGCGGTTGTGCGGCTCGCCGAGCCCACCGGCGTCGACCGGCGGCCCGGGCACCGGCCGGCCGGGCACGCCGATGGCCAGGACGAAGTGCTCCACGCCGAGCACCTCCTGACCGATGTTGTTGGACAGGGCGTACCACGGGCCGTCGACGGTGATCTGGGTGGCGTGGGCGCGCATGGCCTCCCGCTTGTTGCCGACCCAGGGGCGGGCGTCGATCTCGGTGGTGATGTCCTCGTCAGGGCTGCCGAAGGGGATGTCGTCGACGTCCTCGACGAGGAAGCCGGTGCCGGAGTCGTGCAGCGCCTCGGCCGTGCGCCGCATGACGGACCTGGGCACGGCCGTGTGGTAGAAGTTCGCGATCTGCCACGGCTCGTCCTGGCGCGGGGCGGGCCGGCCGCCCGGGACGTAGTCGGGCTTGGCGGCCAGCTCGAAGGCGCGGCGGGCCACCCGGTGGGCCTGGATGTGGTCGGGATGGCCGTAGAAGCCGTTGGCGTCGTAGGTCACCAGCACCTGCGGGCGCACCTCGCGGATGACCTTGACCAGCTCGCCGGCCGCCTCGTCGAGGTCGGCCTGCCAGAAGGCGTTGGGCCGGTCGTTGGTGGCGACGCCCATCATGCCGGAGTCGCGCCAGCGTCCGGGTGAGCCGAGGAAGCGGTGGTCCTCGACGCCGAGCGCCTGGCAGGCCGCCGCCAGCTCCCCGATCCGGTACGGCCCGAGCAGGTCGTCGCGGTCGGCCGCCAGGTGGGCGAGGTCGGCGGGGATGACCTCCCCCTCCTCCCCCAGCGTGCAGGTCACCAGCGTGACATGGGCGCCTTCCGCGACGTATTTGGCCATGGTCGCGCCGGTGCCGATCGACTCGTCGTCCGGATGGGCGTGCACGAGCAGGAGGCGGCGATCAGTCATAGTCATGAGCGTAACAATGGCTGGATACTGGCAGGATTGAGCCCATGAGTGAGAGCTTCCCGCGACTGTCGGCAAGGACCCGCCGGTTCACCCTGGGAGTGCCCAGGGGGTTCACGATCTCCCCCGACGGCGGACGAGTGGTCTTCCTGCGGACGAGGTCCGGCACCGACCCGGTCACCTGCCTGTGGGAGCTCGACACCGAAACCCACGTCGAACGCCTGGTGGTCGATCCCCGCACCCTCCACGCCGACGACGAGGACCTGCCCCCGGAGGAGCGGGCGCGGCGCGAGCGCAGCCGTGAGGCGGCCGGCGGCGTGGTGGCCTACGGCGCCGACGCCGCGCTGACCAGGGCGGCCTTCGCCCTGTCCGGCGGGCTCTACGTCGTCGAGCTGGCGAGCGGCGAGACCCGCAGGCTGGAGACGACGGGCGCGGTCATCGACCCCCGGCTGTCCCCCGACGGGCGGCAGGTCGCCTACGTCACCGGCGGCGCCCTGCACGTCCAGGACCTCGACTCGGGGCGCGGCGAGGTGCTCGCCACGCCGGAGTCGCCGACCGTCACCTACGGCCTGGCCGAGTTCATCGCCGCCGAGGAGATGGACCGGATGCGCGGCCACTGGTGGTCGCCGTCGGGCGACGCGCTGCTGGTCGAGCGGGCCGACGAGGAGCCGGTCGACACCTGGTACATCGCCGACCCGGCCAACCCCTCCCGTCCGGCCGTGGCCCAGCGCTATCCGGCGGCCGGCACGCCCAACGCCCGTACCGAGCTGTTCGTGCTCGGGCTCGACGGGTCGCGGGTGGCGGTGCCGTTCGAGGAGGAGTACCTCACGACGGCCGCCTGGGACGACCACGCGCTGTCGATCGTGACGATGACGCGCGACCAGAAGACGCTGCGGCTGTTCTCCGTCGATCCGGCGACCGGCGCGTCCACGCTGGTCCGCGAGGACACCGACCCGGCCTGGGTCGACATCGTGACCGGCGTGCCGGCGCACCTCGACGACGGCTCGCTGGTCTGGGTGGCCACGTCGGAGGGCGGCCACCGGCTGTTCGTCGGCGACCGCGCGGTCACGCCGCCCACCCTGCAGGTCCGGTCGGTGCTCGACGTCGACCACGACAGCGTGCTGTTCAGCGCCAGCGGCGGCGACCCGACCGACATCCACCTGTGGACCTGGGACGGCCACTCGCTGCTGCCGGTCTCGACCCGGTCCGGGGTGTTCTCGGGGCGGATGTCCGGCGGCGTCGGTGTGTTGTCGGAGCAGAGTCTCGACGCCGAGGGCGTCTCGACCACGGTGGTGCGGCGCGACGGCATGGCGGTCCCGATCCCGTCGTACGCCGAGCGTCCCGGGCTCGACCTGCGGGTGTCGCTGGGGCGCTCGGGCCGCCGGGAGCTGGCCACGGCCGTGGTGCTGCCGTCCTGGTACGAGCAGGGCTCGGGCCGGCTGCCGGTCCTGATGGACCCGTACGGCGGCCCGCACGCCCAGCGGGTGCTCAACCGGCGCGGCGCGTTCCTGGAGAGCCAGTGGTTCGCCGAGCAGGGCTTCGCCGTGATCGTGGCCGACGGCCGCGGCACGCCGGGCCGCGGTCCCGCGTTCGAGCGGGCGGTGCTGGGCGACCTGGCGACCCCGGCGCTGGAGGACCAGATCGACGCCCTCCAGGGCGTGGCCGAGCAGTACCCCGACGATCTCGACCTGTCGAGGGTGGCCATCCGCGGCTGGTCGTTCGGCGGCTTCCTGGCCGCGCTCGCCGTGCTGCGGCGTCCCGACGTCTTCCACGCGGCGGTGGCCGGCGCGCCGGTGACCGACTGGCGGCTGTACGACACCTGCTACACCGAGCGCTACCTGGGCCACCCCGACGAGCAACCCGAGGTCTACGACAACTCCTCGCTGTTCGCCGACGCGCCCAAGCTCGAACGCCCGCTGCTCCTGGTGCACGGCCTGGCCGACGACAACGTGGTGGCCGCCCACACGCTGCGCCTGTCCTCGGCGCTGCTCGCGGCCGGCCGCCAGCACAGCGTGCTGCCGCTGTCGGGCGTGACGCACATGACGCCCCAGGAGGTCGTGGCCGAGAACCTGCTCCTGCTCCAGGTCGACTTCCTGAAGAAGGCGCTGGGCTAGGCGGTCCGCAGGGCGTCGAGCAGCCTCGACGCCCCCAGGCCGATCAGCACGACCAGCCCCATGACCACCAGGAACACCCACAGGGGGGCGCCGAGGTAGGCGAGCAGGCCCTGCGCCACGGCCAGGATCAGCACGCCGAGCACGGTGCCCGCCACGCCGGCGCGCTCGCCGTACGGGCTGGTGCCTCCCAGGAGGACGGCGGCGAGCGCGAACACGGTGCTGTAGAGCCCCTGGTCGCCCGGGGGCGCCGCGCCGAGGCGCAGGAGCAGCGCGATGCCGCCCGCGGCGGCGAGCATGCTCGACCCGGCGAGCCCGAGCACCGCGCCGGGCCATCCGGCGCCCAGCTCCTGGCGCACCTCCTGCCGGTTCCACAGCAGGCCGCCGGCGATCGAGACGACCGCGAACACGGCGAACCCCAGCGGGCCGGGATAGAGCGCGGCGGTCGCCAGCGGGATCGCCCCGTCGCCGAGCAGCGCGACGGCCAGGGCCTCGCACACGACGGCGGCCCCGAGCGTGACGGCCCAGGCCGGGGCCGACAGCAACATCGTGAACACGCTCATGGCGGCCCCCACGAGCCCGGCGAGCACGAGCGCGAGCAGCATCGCCAGCGGCAACGGCACCCCGGCGCCCGCCGTGAACGCCACGAAGGCGCCGCTCGCGGCGGCGACCGCGCCCACGGCGAGATTTGGCGTGCCGGTGCGCAGCGACAGGCCGAACCCCATGACGATCAGGCCGAGCTGCCCGGCGTGGGCGAGGATGTCGTGCAGGCGGTCACTCACCGTAGTGGCCAGGACGAGCGCCAGGCCCAGCAGGGCGAGGAGTGCGAGCACGCCTTCCCATGCGCGCTGCCAGGTGCTCACTCCGACGATGCTGACAGCGCCGGACGATCATCGCAACCCCCGCCGGACGCTACCGCGCCGCCGCCCGCTCCAGCGGCCCCTGGAGCACGGACTGCTCGTCGGGCGTGAGCGCGGCCAGCGGCGAGCCCTCGGTCAGCAGCCCCAGCAGGCGCTCCCGCAGGCCGGCGCCCTCCTGGGTGAGCACGAGCAGCTTGGCCCGCCGGTCGCCCGGATGGGGCGGCGCTCCACCACCCCCTGCCGCTCCAGCCGGTCGATGACGAACGTGGCGTTGGACGGCTCGCACCCCATGCGCCCCGCCGGCCCGCGCTTTCCGGTCGCTGCGCGGCGGCGACCTGCTGGACTACACGATCACCTCGGGCGGACAGCGGCTGCCGGCCTTCGGCGACGCCCTGCACTCCCCGTGCAGGTGCGCCACCCGGAGTGGCCGGCGGGCTCCGACCTGGACCGCGCGGAGCCGACCGTGGCCTAGGGAGTGGTGGCTGGGGTGCCGTGCCAGCTCGCCCACAGGGCCGCGTACGAGCCGCCCTCGGCGACCAGCTCCTCGTGCGGGCCCAGCTCGGTGATCCGGCCGCCCTCCACGACGGCCACCCGGTCGGCGTCGTGCGCGGTGTAGAGCCGGTGGGCGATGGCGATCACCGTACGGCCCTCCAGGACGGCGGCCAGCGAGCGTTCCAGGTGGCGCGCGGCTCGCGGGTCGATCAGCGAGGTCGCCTCGTCGAGCACCAGCGTGTGCGGGTCGGCGAGGACCAGCCGCGCCAGCGCGAGCTGCTGGGCCTGCGCGGGCGGCACGGCCGTGCCGCCGGACCCGACCTCGGTCTCCAGCCCCTCGGGCAGCGTCTCCACCCAGTCGAGCGCGTCGACCGCGGCCAGCGCCGCGCGCACCGCCGCGTCGTCCGCGCCGGGGCGGGCGATCAGCAGGTTGTCGCGGACGGTGCCCTTGAAGACGTGGTGCTCCTGGGTGACCAGCGCGACGTGCCCGCGCAGGTCGTCGAGCGGCAGGTCGACCAGCGGCACGCCGCCCACGCTGACCTCGCCGGTACGCGGCCCGTGGATGCCGGCCAGCAGCCGCCCGAGCGTGGACTTGCCGGCCCCCGACGGGCCGACCATGGCCAGCCGCTCGCCCGGCTCGACGGTCAGCGACACGCCGTGCAGCACGTCGCGGCCCTCGCGGTAGGCGTATCTGACGTCGTCGGCCCGCAGCAGCTCGCCGGCCGGGCGGGCGGCGGAGGGCTCGCGGTCGTCGGGCACGTTGGCCACGCCGAGCAGCCGGGCCATGGCCGCGCCGCCCACCTGGAGCTCGTCGATCCACATGAGGAACCGGTCGAGCGGGTCGATGAGCTGCTGGGCGTAGACCAGGGCGGCGGTGACCTGCTGGACCGTCACCCAGTCGTTGGTGTAGAACAGGCCGCCGACCAGGAGCGTGGAGACCACCGGGATCACGTAGCCGAGCTCGACCGCGGGGAACCAGATCGTCCGCAGGCCCAGGGTGTAGCGCTCGGCGGCGTAGGAGCGGCGGATGTCGCCGTCGGTGCGCTCGCGCCGGCGTTCCTGGAGGCCGAGCGCCTCCACGGCCCGCGCGCCCTCGACGGTCTCGGCCAGGCCCTCGGTCATGTCGGCGTACGCGGCGTTCTCGCGCAGGTAGCCGTCGCGCGCCCGCTTGAGGTACCAGCGGGTCGCGAACCAGATCAGCGGGCCGGCGACCAGCATCGGCAGCATGAGCAGCGGGCTGACCAGCACCAGAGCGCCCATGGTGATCACGAACGTGACCAGCGCGATGAGCGTCTCGGGCACGGCGTGCCGGACGGTCCTGGACAACGAGTCGACGTCACGGGAGGTACGGGTGATCAGGTCGCCGGCGCCCGCCCGCTCGACCGTGGACAGCGGCAGGCCGAGCACCCGGTCGACGAACTCCTCGCGCAGCTCGGCCAGCACCTTCTCGCCCAGCCTGGCCGAGGCCAGCACGGCGAAGCGGACCAGCAGGCCCTGGAGGAACAGGAACGCGCCGATGACGACGGCCACGAGCAGCCCGTCGACCTCGCCGCCGTCCTGGACGGTCTGGACCAGGCTGCCGAGCTGCCACGGCACGACGAGCCCGGCGACGGCGGCCAGGCCGTGCAGGGCCAGGGCGACGGTGAGCTGCCGCGGGTACTTCAGCGTCAGCCTGCGCGCGTAGGCGCGCACCTGTTTCCGGTCGGCGACCGGCAGGATCTCGCGGGCCACGGTCAGCCCTCCCCTCGGGTCACGGTCGCGGCGTATTCGGGGGACGCGTCCAGCAGGTGCCGGTGTGTCCCCTCGGCCAGCACCCGGCCGTCGGCCACGTAGAGCACGTGGTCGGCCCGGTCGAGCACCAGCGGGCTGGTCGTGCAGATCATGGTGGTGCGGCCCGCGCGCGCCTTGGCCAGCCGCTCGGCGATGCGGGCCTCGCTGTGGGCGTCGACGGCGCTGGTGGGCTCGACCAGGATGAGCACCTCGGGGTCGGCGACCAGGGCCCGCGCCAGGCGCAGCCGCTGCTGCTGGCCGCCGGAGAACTCGCGCCCGGCCTCGGACACCTCGGCGTCGAGGCCGTCCGGCAGCGCCTCGACGATGTCCTCGGCGCAGGCGGCGTGCAGGGCCTCGCGCACGTCCTCGTCGGTGGCCGCGTCGCGGACGTCGAGCTCGTTCCTGAGCCTGCCGGTGAACAGGCGGGCGTCGTTGCCGGCGACCAGGATGCGCGCGCGGATCTCGGCCATGGGCAGCGTGGCCAGCTCGACGGCGCCGAAGGTGACGTCGCCCGGCGCGTACCGGCCGAGCCGGTCGGCGATGGCGGCGGCCTCCTCGGGGGCGTCGGCCGCGACGGCGGTGAGCATGCCCGGCTGGAGGGTGACGCCGCTGTAGGAGTCGCGCAGCACGCCGCCGCCGCTGGTCTCGGTGCCGCCGGCGACCTCGGGCTCGATCGCCAGGATGCGGATGACGCGGCGGGCCGCGACATGGCCCTTGGTGAGCTTGTCAGCGGCCTCGGTCAAGGTGCGCAGCGGGCCGATGAGGAAGGCGGCGTAGCCGTAGAGCGCGACGAGGTCGCCGGTGCTGATCTCGCCGCCGACCGCGAACGTGGCGCCGATGCCGGTGACGGCCGCGATGAGCAGGCCGGGCAGCAGGATCTGGGCGCCTTCGAGCAGCGACTCGACCCGGGCCACGCCCACTCCGGCGTGGCGCACGCGCTGGGACTCCTCGCCGTAGCGGCCGGCGAACACCTGCTCGCCGCCGATGCCGCGGAGCACCCGCAGGCCGGCCACGATGTCGGCGGCCCTGGTGGACAGGTCGCCGGTCAGCTCGCGCTGCCGCTTCTGCCGCCGGTGCAGCGGCTTGAGCAGCGGCGAGACGGCGACCGCCATGAGCGGCACGCCGAACAGCACGAGCAGCCCGAGCGGGACCGAGGTCGTCAGCAGGATCACGGTGACCGCGACGATGGCCACGACGGACCCGGTGCCGCGCAGCAGGATGTCCATGGAGCTGCCGATGTGGGCGATGTCGGAGTTGCCGACGCTGACGACCTCGCCGGTCGAGACCTTCTTGGGCAGCGTCGCCCCGAGCCTGGCGGCCTGCCGCGCGGTCACCTGGACGGTGCGGTAGGCCGCCGACAACCAGTTGAACACCGCCATCCGGTGCCGCATGATCCCGGTGAAGGACTGCAGCAGCCCCAGCCCGAGCAGGATCGACGCCCAGGTCAGCAGCGCCCGGGTGTCCTTGGCGGTGACCGCGTCGATGCCCTTGCCGAGCACCGCGGGCACGAGCGCCTGCACCAGCCACCACAGGGTGGCGAAGCCGATGCCGGCGAGCAGGGCACGCCCCTGGCGCCGCGCGTTCCACCACAGGTAGCGGAGCGGGCTGCGGATGTCGGGCAGGCCGGGATCGGCCTCAGGAAGGGAGCGCATAGCCTGACAAGGTTGACAAGCCATCGACCGGCCCGGCAAACGGTTTTTCGCCTGGCTAACGATCGGGCACGTGCCGGAACGTGCGCACGGTGTAGAGCAAAGTGACCAGAGCGGTCAGCGCGAGCAGCAGGTAGCCCACGGTGTACGACCCGGACGCGCCGTAGACGGCCCCCATCACCAGCGGCGGGAAGTACCCGCCGAGCCCGCCGGCCGCGCCCACGAGCCCCGTCACCGTCCCCACCTTCGACGCCTCGACGAGCTTGGCCACCAGGGCGAAGACGCCGCCCGTGCCGAGCCCGAGGAAGAAGGCGATGAGCACGAAGCACGCCCCGGCGGGCACCTCGGCGGGCGGCCGGAACGACAGCGCGACCGCCATCACGACCGTCCCGGCCAGCGAGATGAGCAGCACCCTGACCGGCCCGACCCGGTCGGACAACGTGCCGCCGATCGGCCGGGCGGCGACGGCGGCGATCGAGAACCCGGCCGCCCGCAGCCCGGCGCCCGTCTGGGCGAAGTGGTAGACGTTCTGGAGCAGGGTCGGCAGGTACGTCGAGAACGCCACGAAGCCGCCGAAGGTGACGGCGTACAGGAAGGCGCACTGCCAGGTGGCCCTGAGCTTGGTGGCCTCGCGCATCCTGGGCAGGGCCGGGGCGGTGGCGGGCGACCAGGCGGGCGAGTCGCGGCTGCCGCCGATCATGATCAGGCCCATCAGGGCGAGCACCGCGGCCATGAGCAGGTGGGTCGGGAACCGGCCGAAGTCCTCCACCAGGCGGGGGGTGAAGAACGCCGACAGGGCGGTCCCGCCCATGCCGGCGCCGAACACGCCGGTGGCGAACCCTCTGCGGGCGGGCTCGTACCAGGCGTTGACGAACGGGATGCCGATGGCGAACGACGTGCCGGGGATGCCCAGGAGGAAGCCCCAGAACAGCAGCCACCCGTACGACTCGGACCAGCCCACGAACAGGACGGGCACGATCGACACGAAGCAGATGACCGCGAACATGCGCCGCCCGCCGAGCCGGTCGGCCAGCACGCCCACCGGGATGCGGCCGAGCGAGCCGACCAGCACCGGGATCGCGACCAGCAGCGAGGTCTGTGTCGCGGACAGGTGCAGTTGCCTGCTGTAACTGCCCGACAGGGGACCGATGAGGTTCCAGGCCCAGAACGTCACGGCGAAGGCCGCCGTGGCCAGCGCCAGGTTCCGCACCTGACCTTTACGAAGCGCAGACATACACCCTGTGTAACAGAGGGTCACCTTCTGTGATGAAGTGGGGGTATGAGCGCCGAGGATCTCCTGCTGAAGACCGGTCGGTTCCTCCGCAGATCGGCCACCAGTGGTGACCTGCGGACTCTCTACCTGAAAGGCGGCACGGAAGGCGACGCCTTCTACCGCGACCGGTGGAGCCACGACAAGGTGGTGCGCTCGACGCACGGCGTGAACTGCACGGGCTCGTGCTCGTGGAAGGTGTTCGTCAAGGACGGCATCATCACCTGGGAGACGCAGGAGACCGACTACCCGGGCGTGGGCCCCGACCGGCCGGAGTACGAGCCGCGCGGCTGCCCGCGCGGCGCGGCCTTCTCCTGGTACACCTACTCGCCGACCCGGATCCGCTACCCGTACGCGCGGGGCGTGCTGGTCCAGCTCTACCTGGAGGCGCGGGAGCGGCTGGGCGACCCGGTGGCCGCCTGGGCCGAGGTCACCACCGATCCGGAGAAGCGGGCCGGTTACCAGGGCGCGCGCGGCCGGGGCGGGCTCGTCCGGGTGACCTGGGACCTGGCCGTCGAGATGATCGCCGCGGCGCACGTGCACACCATCCAGGCGTACGGGCCCGACCGGGTCGCGGGGTTCTCCCCCATCCCGGCGATGTCGATGGTCTCCCACGCCGTCGGCTCCCGGTTCGTGTCGCTGATCGGCGGCACGATGCTCTCCTTCTACGACTGGTACGCCGACCTGCCCGTGGCCTCGCCGCAGGTGTTCGGCGACCAGACCGACGTCCCGGAGTCGGCCGACTGGTGGGACGCCGCGTACCTGATGATGTGGGGCTCCAACGTCCCGGTCACCCGCACGCCGGACGCCCACTGGATGGCCGAGGCGCGCTACCGGGGCCAGAAGGTCGTGGTGGTCTCGCCCGACTACAGCGACGCGGCCAAGTTCGCCGACGAGTTCCTGAGCGTGCGTCCCGGCACGGACGGCGCCCTGGCCATGGCCATGGGCCACGTGCTGCTGAAGGAGTTCTTCGTCGACCGCCAGGTGCCCTACTTCACCGACTACGTCAAACGCTGCACCGACCTGCCGTTCCTGGTCACGCTGCGCGAGCACGAGGACGCGTACGTGCCGGACAAGTTCCTCACGGCCAAGGACCTGGACTCGACGGAGGAGGCGGCCGAGTGGAAGACCGTGCTCATGGCCGGGTCCGGCGAGCCGGTGGTCCCGAACGGCTCGGTCGGCTTCCGCTGGACCGACTCCGGCGAGGGCCGCTGGAACCTCGACCTGGACGTCGACCCGAAGCTCACCCTGTACGGCGGCGAGTCCGCCCAGCTCCTGCTGCCGCGCTTCGACGGCGAGGGCGCCCTGCGCCGGGGCGTGCCGGTCGCCCGCGTCGGCGGACGGCTGGTGACGACGGTGTTCGACCTGCTGCTCGCCCAGTACGGCGTCCCCAGGCCGGGCCTGCCGGGCGTCTGGCCCGGCGGGTACGACGACGCGGCCGAGCCGTACACGCCGGGCTGGCAGGAGCCGGTCACCGGCGTCCCGGCCGAGCGGGTGGTCAAGATCACCCGCGAGTTCGCCAGGACGGCCGAGACCACCCGCGGCCGATGCATGATCATCATGGGCGCGGGCGCCACCCAGTGGTTCCACGGCGACACCATCTACCGGGCGTTCCTGTCGCTGCTGCTGCTGACCGGCTGCCAGGGGCGCAACGGCGGCGGCTGGGCCCATTACGTCGGCCAGGAGAAGTGCCGTCCGCAGAGCGGCTGGGCGGTGCTGGCCGGCGCGCTCGACTGGTCGCGCCCGCCCCGGCAGGCGCCCGGCACGCCGTACTGGTACCTGCACACCGACCAGTGGCGTTACGACCGGTTCGACGCGGGGGCGCTGGCCTCGCCGCTCGGGCCCGGCGCGTTCCGCGGCAGGCACACGGCCGACCTGGTGGCCGAGGCCGTGCGCAACGGCTGGATGCCCATGTCGCCCGCCTTCGACCGCAACCCGCTGGAGCTGGGCGAGCAGGAAGACCCCGTGGCGTACACGCTGGAGGAGCTGCGGCGGGGCAGGCTCCGGCACGCCGCCGAGGACCCCGACGACCCGGCCAACTGGCCGCGGGTGCTGACCCTGTGGCGGTCGAACCTGCTCGGCTCGTCGGCCAAGGGCAACGAGTACTTCCTGCACCACCTGCTCGGCGCCACGTCCAACCTGGAGCACCCCGACGCCGAGGCGCCGAGGGGCAAGCTGGACCTGCTGCTCACGCTCGACTTCCGGATGACGTCCTCGACGGTCTACTCCGACATCGTGCTGCCCGCCGCCACCTGGTACGAGAAGTACGACCTGTCCTCGACGGACATGCACCCGTTCGTGCACGCGTTCAACCCGGCCATCTCGCCGCCCTGGGAGACCAGGACGGACTTCGCGGCCTTCCACGCCATCGCCAGGGCCTTCAGCGCGCTGGCCAAGGAGCGGCTGGGGGTGCGCAAGGACGTCGTGCTGGTCCCGTACCAGCACGACACGCCGGGCGAGACCGCGCAGCCCGGCGGGCGCGCGTCCGGCGCGCCGGAGCCGACGCTGAAGGTGGTCGAGCGCGACTACGGCGCGGTCGCGGAGAAGCTGGCCGCGCTCGGCCCGCTCACCGAGCAGCTCGGCCTCCAGGTCAAGGGCGTGACCTTCATGCCGGACGAGGAGGTCGCCTGGCTCGGCCAGCGCTGCGGCCTGGTGCCGCGCGGCGTGGCCAAGGGCCGTCCCGAGCTGGACACCGACGCCAAGGCGTGCGAGACGATCCTCGCGCTGTCCGGGGTGAGCAACGGCAGGCTGGCCGCCCAGGGCTTCCGCCAGCTCGCCCGGCGCACCGGCCGCAGCTTCGACGACCTGATGGACGAGGGCCACCGCATCGTCTTCGCCGACACCCAGGCCAGGCCCACGCACGTCGCGGCCAGCCCGGAGTGGTCGGGCAAGGAGGCGCACGACCGCCGCTACTCGCCGTTCACGATCAACGTCGAGAACGGCAAGCCCTGGCACACGCTCACCGGCCGCATGCACTTCTTCCTCGACCACGACTGGATGCACGAGTACGGCGAGGCCCTGCCGGTCTACCGCCCGCCGCTGGACATGGCCGAGCTCTTCGGCGAGAGCGCCACCCTGCGCTACCTGACCCCGCACTCCAAGTGGTCGATCCACTCCGAGTACCAGGACAACCTGCTCATGTTGTCGCTGTCGCGCGGCGGCCCGACCATCTGGATGTCCACCGAGGACGCGACCCGGCTCGGCATCGCCGACAACGACTGGATCGAGGCGGTCAACCGCAACGGCGTCGTGGTGGCCAGGGCCATCGTGTCGCACCGCATGCCGCAGGGCACGGTCTACATGTTCCACGCCCAGGACCGCCTGATCGACGTGCCGAAGTCGGAGGAGACCGGCCGCCGCGGCGGCATCCACAACGCGTTGACCAGGGTGCTGATCAAGCCCACGCACATGATCGGCGGCTACGCCCAGCTCTCGTACGCCTTCAACTACCTCGGCCCCACGGGCAACCAGCGGGACGAGGTCACCACCATTCGCCGCAGGTCGCAGGAGGTGCGCTACTGATGAAGATCATGGCTCAGATCGCCATGGTGATGAACCTGGACAAGTGCATCGGCTGTCACACCTGTTCCGTCACCTGCAAACAGACCTGGACCAACCGTCCCGGCGTCGAGTACGTCTGGTTCAACAACGTCGAGACCCGCCCCGGCCAGGGCTACCCCCGCCGGTACGAGGACCAGGAGCGCTGGCGGGGCGGCTGGAGGCTCGACCGCAGGGGCCGGCTGACGCTGCGCGCCGGCGGGCGCTTCCGCAAGCTGGCCAACATCTTCGCCAACCCGCTCATGCCCTCCATCCAGGACTACTACGAGCCCTGGACCTACGACTACGAGAACCTGACCCGCGCCCCGCTCTCCGACGACGTCCCGGTGGCGCCGCCGAGGTCGCTGATCAGCAACGAGCCCATGAAGATCCGCTGGAGCGCGAACTGGGACGACAACCTGGGCGGCGACCCGTCCCCCGACCCGGTGCTGGGGAAGGTGTCGGAGCGGGTCAGGCTGGAGTTCGAGCAGGCGTACATGTTCTACCTGCCGCGCATCTGCGAGCACTGCCTGAACCCGTCCTGCGTGGCCTCCTGCCCGTCGGGGGCCATGTACAAGCGGGCCGAGGACGGGATCGTCCTGGTGGACCAGGACAGTTGCCGGGGCTGGCGGATGTGCGTGACGGGGTGCCCGTACAAGAAGGTGTACTTCAACCACCGGACCGGCAAGGCCGAGAAGTGCACGTTCTGCTATCCGCGGGTCGAGGTGGGGCTGCCGACGGTGTGCTCGGAGACCTGCGTGGGCCGCCTGCGCTACCTCGGGGTGCTGCTCTACGACGCCGACCGGGTGAGCCAGGCCGCCTCGGTGGCGGACGAGCGGGACCTGTACGAGGCCCAGCTCGGCGTCTTCGTCGACCCCGACGACCCGGCCGTGGCCGCGGCGGGGCTGCCCACCGAATGGATCGAGGCGGCCCGCAGATCCCCCGTCTACGACCTGATCATGAAATATCGCATAGCGCTCCCCCTGCACCCGGAGTACCGGACGTTGCCGATGGTCTGGTACGTCCCGCCGCTCTCCCCCGTCGTGGACGCCCTGGCGAACACCGGGCACGACGGCGAGGACGCGGACAACCTGTTCGCCGCCATCGAGTCGCTGCGCATCCCCGTGGAGTACCTGGCCGAGCTGTTCACCGCGGGCGACCCCGTGCCGGTGACGGCCGCGCTGCGCCGCCTGGCCGCGATGCGCTCGTACATGCGGGGGGTCAACCTGGGACAGCAGCCGGTCCTGCCGGACACCGGCCTGACCGAGGACGACATCAAGGCCATGTACCGCCTGCTGGCCCTGGCCAAGTACGACGAGCGGTACGTGATCCCGACCGCGTACGGCAACGTGCCCGGCGTGGTCGAGGAGGCCGGCTGCAGTCTCGACTACTACGGCGGCCCCGGCATGCAGGGCCCCTTCGGAGAGGCGTCGGGCAAGCCGCTGCCGGTCTCCGTCGAGTCCTTCCACGGGCTCAAGGACCGCCAGACCAGCGACGAGATCACCCACGACCGGGTGAACCTCCTCAACTGGGACGGCCGGGGCATCCCAGCAGGGCTCTTCCCCCCGAAAAAGGGAAAATCATGAACAAGGCCGTGATCTGGCAGGCCGCCGCACATCTGCTCGCCTATCCCGACGAACGTTTCCACCGCCGCCTGCCGCTGATCAGGGAGGCCGCCGAGCCGCACTTCACGGCGTTCCTGGCGCGGATCGCGGACATGGAAGCGGGCGACCTGGCCGCGCACTACGTCGAGACGTTCGACCTGAACCGGCGCTGCTGCCTCTACCTGACCTACTACACCGACGGCGACACCCGCCGCCGCGGCGTGTCCCTGGCCGCGCTCAAGCAGCGTTACCGCGTGGCCGGCTGGGAGCTGATGGACGACGAGCTGCCCGACTTCCTGCCGGTTGTGCTGGAGTTCGCGGCGCTCGACCCGTCCGGGGTGGCGCTGCTGAGGGAGCACCGCATCGGGCTCGATCTGCTGCTGTCGGCCCTGACCGAGCTGGGCTCGCCGTACGCGGAGGTGATCGGGGCGGTGTGCGCGGCCCTGCCGCCGCTCACGGCCGCCGAGCGCGCCGCGGCGCACCGCCTGGCCGCCGGGGGGCCGCCGGCCGAGACCGTGGGAGGGTACCGGTGAGCTGGGGCGAGAGCATGTTGTGGGTGGTCGCGCCGTACGTCACCCTGGTGATCTTCATCGGCGGCCTGATCTGGCGCTACAGGTACGACAAGTTCGGCTGGACCACCCGCTCGTCGCAGCTCTACGAGAGCCCGCTGCTGCGCGTGGCCAGCCCGGTGTTCCACTACGGCCTGATCTTCGTGATCATCGGGCACGTGACGGGCCTGCTCGTCCCGCTCTCCTGGACGGACGCGATCGGCGTGTCGAACGAGGCGTACCACGCCAACGCCCTGATCTGGGGCGGCCTGGCCGGGCTGGCCACGCTGGTGGCGCTGGTCCTGCTGGTCTACCGCCGCCGGACGAACGGGCCCGTCTTCCTGGCCACGACGAAGAACGACAAGACCATGTACGTGGTGCTCGCCGCGGCGATCGTCGCGGGGGTGGTGACGACGGTGGCCGGGTTCGTGCCGAGCGAGGTGAGCTACCGGACGACGGTCGCCCCCTGGTTCCGCGGCGTCTTCGTGCTCAACCCGGACGCCACCGCGATGGGGCACGCGAGCATCCTTTACAAGGTGCACACCGTGATCGGGATGGCGTTGTTCGTGCTTTTCCCGTTCAGCCGCCTCGTGCACGCCCTTTCGGCCCCGATCACCTATTTGTTCCGCCCTTACATCGTGTATCGGGCCCGGTCCCGATAGCGCGCCGCGACGCCCGGAACGGGGGCCGGTGCGTCAGAATCGTTGGCTGTGGAGCACGGGTACACCAACAGCACGGTCGGCGACGGCGCTCTGGTCGTCAAGTGTTACCAGGGCCCGGAGGCCGCCTTCAGGCTGAGCACGGAGAGCAGATACCTGCGCCGGCTGCGCGGCCGGCTGCCGGTGCCGCGCGTCCACCAGATCACCGCCACGAGCCTGACCACCCGCTTCGTGGCCGGTGCCCACGGCCAGGACCTGCTGGACGAGGGCCGCGCCGCCGAGGTGCTGGCCGAGTGCGGCCGGGTCCTGGCCCGCATCCACCGCCTCGGCATCGTGCACGGCGACTACGGCCCCCAGAACCTGCTGTTCGACCCCGCCACGTTCGAGACCACCGCGATCCTCGACTGGGAGTGGGCCCATCCGGGCCGGCCGGTGGAGGACCTCGCCTGGTGCGAGTGGATCGTCCGCAGCCACCACCCCGAGCACGCCTCCCTGCTGCCGCGCTTCTTCGACGCCTACGGCGGCCCGGTGCCGTCCTGGGCCGAGCGGCAGGCGTCGATGGTGGCGCGCTGCCGCGACCTGCTGGAGTTCTGCGGCCGGTGGGAGCCGGGCGGGGGCGGCGAGAAGTTGTGGCGCGAACGCCTCGACCTCACCGCCGCCTGGAGCGCCTGAGGCGTCCGCGGTGCCCGAGCCCCCCGTGGGCGAGGCCCGGACGTCCTCGACCCGGATCAGCCGCAGTGGCTCCAGCCGCTGGTCCACACGTACGGCGACTCGTCCCAGGCGCCGCCCCACTTGACGCAGGTGTTCACGGCGGACAGGATCACCGGCCCCGCGTACGACTTGAACTCACCGGCGTCGGTCTTGGTCGCGCCGCCCTGCACGGTCAGCGTCGCCCGCATCCACCGCGTGTACGGCGTCTTGTTGACCGTCACCACACAGTTCTTTCCGGTGCCGGCGTTGTAGGACAGGTAGATCGTGCCCAGCGCCGTGCTGCCCGACTTGAACGGGTGCGAGTCGATGACGCGGAACCCGGACCCGCACACGCCGGCCGGGTCCACGGCGGCGACGGCGGCCTGTGCGGGCAGGGCGCTCGCCAGACCGCAGGCGAGCACGCCCGCGGCGAAGAGCGTCTTGGTGATCGTGCGCATGTTCATCCTTACTGTCGCTCTTGAACGCCCGTCAGCTTCGCGCAGCGAGTGATCAAGAAAGCGAACAGCAGGCGAACAACACACAAATGCGATTTCGGTTCCCCCGTAATCCACGGCCTTCCAGCTCGCCCGGAGGACGACCGCGCAGGTGCGGCGGCCCGCCCCGGCGCCGCGGCGAGCCACGTGATCTCCGCCACAGCGGTGGCGAAGACCGGGCGGGTCTCGTGCGACATGCGCGCTGCTTTGGGGCAGGATCCCAGCCATGGTGTCGGTATTGCAGAACGTCGCGATCGACTGCGCGGATCCGTACGAGCTCGCCCGGTTCTGGAGCGAGGTGACCGGCTGTCCGGTTCACCCGGAGGACCGTCCAGGTGACGAGGAGACGCGGGTGATGCTGAAGGAGGGCCCGATCCTGCACTTCAACAAGGTGCCGGAGCCGAAGGCGGCCAAGAACCGGCTGCACCTGTGCCTGCGCCCCGACTCCACGCGCGACGAGGAGGTCCAGCGCCTGGTGCGCCGGGGCGCCACCCTGATCGCCGACCTGCGCGAGCCGGACGGCACGGGCTGGGCGGTGCTCGCCGACCCCGAGGGCAACGAGTTCTGCGTCCTGCGCAGCGCCTCGGAGCGCGCCGGGACGGCCCCGCACCCCTGAGCCGTCCCGCGTGACCGCGCGCCCGCACGGCCCCTGTCAGGGCCGTGCGGGCCTCAGCCCTTGATGGAGATGAGCTGCCGCAGGTGCGCCACGACCGTCACCAGGTCCCGCTGCGCGGCCATCACCGACTCCAGGTCCTTGTACGCCCCCGGGATCTCGTCGATCACCCCGGGATCCTTGCGGCACTCCACCCCGAACGTCTGCTCCTCCAGGTCCTTGACCGTGAACGTCTTCTTGGCCTTGGTCCTGCTCATCTTCCGCCCGGCCCCGTGCGAGGCCGAGTTGAACGCCCGCGGGTTCCCCAGCCCCTTCACGATGTACGTGCCGGTGGCCATCGAGCCCGGGATGATCCCCAGATCCCCGCTCCCCGCCCGGATCGCCCCCTTACGGGTGACGAGCACGTCCACCCCGTCGTAGCGCTCCTCGGCCACGTAGTTGTGGTGGCAGGAGATGGGCTGGTCGAAGGTGATGCCGGGGAGATGGCGGCGCAGCACGTCGCAGACCAGGCCCATCATCAGCGCCCGGTTGCGGCGCGCGTAGTCCTGGGCCCAGTACAGGTCGCGGCGGTAGGCGTCCATCTCCGGGGTGTGGCCGAGGAACACCGCCAGGTCCCGGTCCACCAGGCCCTGGTTGTGGGAGAGGCCGCGGGCCACCCCGATGTGGTGCTCGGCCAGTTCCTTGCCGATGTTGCGCGACCCCGAGTGCAGGACCACCCACACCCAGCCCTCGTCGTCGGCGCACACCTCCAGGAAGTGGTTGCCGCCGCCGAGCGTGCCCATCTGCGCCTCGGCCCGCTCACGGCGGGCGTGGACGGCCGGGGCCAGATCGTCGAACTCGCGCCAGAACTCCGCCCACCCGGCCGTCCGCATCCCGTGCACCTTGCCGGGATCGACGGGCCGCTTGTGGTGCTGGAAGCCGACGGGGACCGCCTGCTCCAGCTTCCCCCGCAGGTAGGCCAGGTTGTCGGGAAGCTGCGACGCCTTGAACGACGTCTTCACGGCGGTCATCCCGCAGCCGATGTCCACCCCGACGGCCGCCGGCGACACCGCGTCCTTCATCGCGATGACCGACCCGACCGTCGCCCCCTTGCCGTGGTGCACGTCGGGCATGACGGCGACGCCATGGACCCAGGGCAGGTTGGCCACGTTCCGCAACTGCTGCATCGCCTGCGGATCGACCGTCTCCGGCTCCGCCCACATCCGCAGCGGATGCCTGGTGCCGCTCACCTCGTTGTACGCCATGTCGCCTCCTCCCGGCCGCCTTCATGAACACGATCTATCTGGCCAGACACGACATACCCCCTGCAACCGAATTAGTACGGCCCCGGCCCGGGAGATCTTGGCAAGCCCGGACCGGTTCCGTACTCCATTGGCTATGGTGACCGTGGTGTGCCGACATACACCCTGTATGCGCGCACCCGGGAGACATACCGTTGAGAACGGCCCGACCCCTCCAACCGCTCGCGGCCGGGCAGCAGCTCGCCGTCGGGGAGAAACGGGGCGCACATGATCGCCGTCGCCGACCAGCCGGACGCGCATCCGCTGGTCCACCAGGCGCTCGTCTACTCCACCGACGCCGGCTTCCTGGCCGCGGCCGTCCCCTTCTGCCGCGACGGGCTGGCCGCGCGGGAGAGGGTGCTCGTGGTCACCACGGCCGCCAACATCGACCTGCTCGCGCGGGCCCTCGGCGGTGACGCGGGCGAGGTCGAGTTCGTCGAGGCCGGCGGCTGGTACGACGCCCCGGGCCGCACCCTGGCCTCCTACGGCCGCTACCTCGACGCGTACCGGGACGCCCACCCTCGCGTCAGGGTGATCGGCGAGCCCGTCTGGCACGGCCGCACCCCGGCCGAGGAGGCCGAGTGGACCCGGTACGAGTCGGTGGTCAACGCCGCGTTCGCCGTCCGGCCGGCCTGGATGGTCTGCGCCTTCGACGCGCGCGCGGTGCCGGACCGGGTCGTGGCCGGCGCCCGCCGTACCCATCCGGGGCTGCTGACCGGTGACGGCCCCCGTGCCAGCACCGATTACGTCGAGCCCGAGTCCTTCAGCTGCGCCTCCGACCACGATCCGCTGCCGCCTCCGCCGCCCGGGGCCACCGGGCTGCGCTTCGACGGCGACCTGCACCGCGTGCGCCGGCACGTGCGGACGACCGCCGAACGGCTCGGCCTGTCCCGCGCCCTGACCGACCGCCTGCTGCTGACCGTCAACGAGGTCGCCGCCAACGCCGTCGAGCACGGCGGCGGGCACGGCGACCTCGCGATCTGGACCGACGGGAACGCCGTCGTGTGCGACGTCACCGACCCGGGCAAGCTGACGACCGTCCTGCCCGGCTACCTGCCGCCCGCCCCGACCGCCCTGCGCGGGCACGGCCTGTGGGTGGTGCGCCAGCTCTGCGACCTGCTCCAGGTGCGTTCGGAGCCGGCCGGGACCCGCTTCCGCCTGCGCCTGCTGCGCGACTGACGGCGCGGGCCGCCGCAGCGCTCAGCGCTTGGGACCGGCGTCCGTCCAGCCGGCCTCCAGGACGGCCTCGGAGCTCGACACCGTGCCCGGCTCAAGGGCCTTCTGCGGGCCGCGCGGCTCGACCACGACGCTCTCGGTGCCCAGGGCCCGCCCGGTGGCCTCGTCGAAGATCAGGCGGCTCTCCCGCACGCCGGTGCGCTCGTCGCTCTGCTGGATGGCCGCGGCCGTGCCGGTACGGCCCTCGGCGTCGGTGACGTTCTCGATGACCTTGACCGAGTCGAGCCCGGCCAGCATGCGGAAGGCGGCGCCGCGCACCTGCGGCGTCACCGGCATGGAGACGATCAGCCCGACGCCGACCGTGAACAGCCAGGTGTCGGAGGACATCTCCACGCTGGAGGACTCGGTCGAATGCCCGTCGTAGGAGTCGAGCAGCCACTTCTTCAGCCTCGCCGGCTCGTCCGGCAGGCCGCGCAGGTCCTTCATCGTGACGTTGCGGCCGAGCCAGAACACCTTGTCGCCGTCCACCAGGGGGCTGTGCGAGGTCGTGGCCTTCTCCGGGGAGGTCCGCAGGGTCAGCGGGGCCACCTTCTTCATCGGCACGACCACCTCGATCCCGGCGGGCGAGCCCGCCTGCTCCCAGGCCAGCCGGTCGGCCTCGCGGGCGGGCACCGCGCCGAGCCGGCGCGTGCGGCTCCACTGCTCGCCGCCGGTCGCGCGCGGCGTCCACTCCTCGTTGCGCTGCTGGTCCAGGACCAGGTACCCGCCCTTGACGGCGGGGTAGGCGTACCTGCTCACCGTCACGGTGTACCACCAGTCGCCGGTACGGTCGGGCTGCCGGTCGGCCTTCTCTGCGGCGGCCAGCAGCACCTCCCTGGCCGACAGCGTGACCTTCCGCGGCGTCGCGGACGCGCTCTGCCCGGCCTGCGGAGCCTGCTTCCGGGGCGCCGGCGCCGCGTTCCCCGCCACCACGACGGCCACCGCGGTCGCCCCCGCCGCGAGGGCCGCGAGCCCCCACACCGGCCGTACGACCGTGCGCCGCCGCCGGGACCCGCGCGGCCCGGACATGGCCTGCGCGAGCTCGGCGGCCCTGGTGCGCTCGTCCACCGGCCGGTCGCCGAGGTGCGCGGGCCGCGCGGCCCGGAGTTCGTCCATCGGGTTCATGACCACTCCTCGCTGAGGTTGCGCACGTAGGGACGGGACGGTTCGGCGGACTCCATGGCTCGTGCGAGCCGCTTGCGGGCCCGGTGCAGCCGGACGCGGAAGGCCGCCGACGAGCAGCCGACGACCCGGGCGCCCTCCTTGGGCGACAGCCCGTGCCAGGCGACCAGCATGAGCACCTCACGGTCGTCCTCGTGCAGCTCGGCCAGCGCCCGCAGCACGCCCATGCGCTCGGTCACCTGCTCGGCCACGTCCGGGCGGCCGTCCTCGGTCCACGAGCTCAGCTCGGCGGCCAGCGCGTCCCTGCGCGCCTGCGAGCGGGCGTCGTCGCGCAGCAGGTTGCGCGCCACGCCGAGCAGCCACGGCAGCGGCGGCTCCGGCACGTCGTCCAGCCGCCGCCACGCGATGGCGAACGTCTCGCTCACCACCTCGTCGGCCACCTGCCGGCCCGCACGACTGACCGCGTAGGCCCACACCCGTTGTCGGCATTCGTCGTACATGCCGGTGAAACGGTGGGAATCATCCGTCACCGCGCAGCCCCTTCGTCCCTGGTGCGTTCTTCTGACACCGGGAAGTGGGGCGAACGCCCCCGTTGTTACAGCTCGTTCGGAAATCTCCAGATGTGCCGCGAGCCGTCCGTACGCAGAAGCCCCGCCCCGGTGCGAGGTGAAGTCAAGGGGTCGTCGCAACACTGATTGATCAACTGGCTGTTGCCAGGAGCTTGGTGAGACGCTCGGCTGGGGTTTCCCAGCCGAGCGTC
>NZ_JBEXYK010000043.1:0-88243 GCF_040630865.1 Nonomuraea sp. NPDC005730 | reverse complement strand
GGTGTCATCACCCGGCCGGCCGGTCCGGGCCCCCGCGGACCCGGACGGCACGTCGCGACGCGCTCAGTTCACGTTGAGCGTGAACGTGCTCGTCGTGTTGCGGATATCGGTCGCGTTGTCGCTCAGCCGCAGATCGCCGAACGTGGCCGAGCCGACCGCCGGGCCCTGTCCCGGCTCGGGCAGCTCGTTGACCCAGATGCCGAAGCCCGACTTGGCGTCGAAGGCGTCCCCGCTGCGGTGCGCCCCCGAGATCGACACGTTCGTGAACACGGTGTCGGTGACCGGGTTCAGCGGCGTGCTCGGGCCGGAGTAGCCGGTCTGGAACATGATCCCGCTGTAGGTCGGGTCCACGATGTCCACGTCGGTGACCCGGATCGCGGTGAACTTCTTGGAGGCGGAGAAGATCCACATCGCCGGGAACGTCTGCTGCCCCCAGAAGTGCCCGCCGGAGCGGACGAGCGAGATGTTCTCGAATCTCGTCTGGCCCGGCCCGAAGTCCCGCATCGGGATGCCGAAGTCCAGCGAGCTGATCGTGATGCCCGAGTAGACCAGGGTGTCGGCGATGTAGGCGTTGCGCACGACGTTGTTCTGGCCGCCGTACACCGCGACGCCCGCGGCCCGCCAGGTCAGCAGCGAGGTGATGTTCTCGAAGACGTTGCCCGACTGGTCGGCGTTGACGTTGTCGATCGCCGCGAACAGCGCGAAGCTGTCGTCGCCGGTGGCCCGGGTCTCGACGTTGGTGATCAGGTTGTTCGTGCTGCCGTTGGTGAAGTTCGCGCCGTCGGCGAAGGTGTTCCTGATGCGCGAGTTCCTGATCGTGACGTGGTCGACGTTCGTGCCCCAGAACATGCAGATCTGGTGCTCGACCCAGATGTCGTCGATCGTCATGTTCGAGACCTTCGACAGGTCGAAGATCTTGCCGGGGCCGTCGATGCGCGAGGTGTAGTTGCCGAAGTGGGCGAACCCGGCGAACGTCGAGCCGTTCGACGACGCCTCGGTGCGCCAGCCGACGTCGGTGCCGTCCTGGCCCGAGGGCGAGACGAACCTGGTGTACCAGGGGCCCGCGCCGACCACCTTGACGGCCTTGCCGTACACCTGGAACTTGCCCGTCGTCTGGTACGTGCCCGCGGGCAGGTAGACGCCGGTCAGGTTGGTGTCCTGGCGCGCCTTGTCCAGGGCGTTCTGCACGTCCTGCTGGGAGAACCCGGCCGGTACGGCGTAGTGCGCGGGGTCGGGGTTGCCGGCCGGCGAGACCTGCTCCAGGCTGACGAAGTCGATGGCGTAGGTCGTGCTGTTGGCCGGGTCCTTCTGCAGCCTGATCCTGCTGCCCTTGGGGACCGTGGCGTTCAGCATGACGTTGGCCTCGTCGTAGATGTGGCGGGCCGGGCCGGCGCCGGGCGAGTTGCCGGGGCTCGCCTCCGCGCCGTACAGCCAGGCGTACTTCGAGGTCAGGTCGATGGCCTTGTGGAAGGCGCCGTTGACGTAGATGTTCAGGGTCGAGCTCGTCCCGCCGCCGCCCGGGGCGTCCGGGATGGAGAAGCGGGTGACCAGGGTGTTGGTGTCGGCCTTGGTGGTCCACTCGACGTAGGAGCCGTTCTGGTTCAGCGTCACCGCGCGGCGGCCCGACGCCTCGCCGGCCACCGTGCCGACGTCCCTGCTCGGGCCGACGATCTGCGCGCCGCCGCCGGTCACGCCGTCCTCGGCCTCGTAGGTGTCGTACGGCATGTTCGCGCCGCGGCCGACGAAGAGCTGCTGGACGCTGGTGTTGTTGGCCTGCTTGACCGGCAGCTCGTTGGCGTCGTTCGCGATGACGGTCTTCACGGTGTACCTGCCGTTGGTGGCCGTCCAGGTGCCCAGGGAGACGGGGGCGGTGGTGGCGCCGGCGGCGATCGCGCCGCTGTGGGCGCCGGTCAGGGTTCTGACGACCGTGCCCGCCTCGTTCGCGACGGTCAGCGTGACGCCGTGCGCGCCGGCGGCGGAGGCCACCGTGCCCTGGTTCCTGATCGCGACCGAGAAGGCGACCGTGCTGCCGGTGGCCGGGTTGCCCGGCGTCCAGGAGACCGGCGCGGCGACGAGGTCGGAGGTGTCCACCGGCTTGACGACCAGCGGGGACGGGCCGGTGAGGGAGTTGTTGGACTCGTTCTGCTCGATGACGGCCCCGGCGTCGTCGGCCTTGGCGGTGACCGGGTAGCTGCCGGCGTCCCGGGCGCCGATGTTCGCGGTCACGGTCGCCGAGGCGCCGGCGGCCAGCGCGCCCACGTTCGCGGTGGCGACCTTGCCGGCGCCGAGGGAGAAGGCGACGTCGGTCGCGGCCGACGCCGCGTTGCCGGCGTTCCTGACGACGGCCGACAGCGTGACCGCGTCGGTCTCCACCGGCGCCTGCGGCGACCAGGACAGCGAGGTCACGGTCAGGTCGGGGTTCGGCGCGGGCACGCCCATGACCTGCAGCTCGGCCACCTGCCCCGCCGGGGCCCCGGTGTTGGCCGTGAACGAGAGCCGCACGTCGGCCACCCGCGCGCCGACCGGGATCGTCACCGTGTTGCCCGAGGCCGGGTCGAACGTGTACGCCGCCGAGGAGACCAGGTTCGTGAACCCCGAGGCGCCCTGCTCCCTGCCGAGCACCTGGAACGTCTGGGTGCGGGTGCTCCACACGGCGGCCGGGTCCAGCCTGACCACGACCGAGGAGACGTCGGCGTTCGCGCCGAGCTGCACGGTCAGCGTGTTCGGATAGCTGCCGCCCGCGCCCTCCCAGTACGTCGTCACGCTGTTGTCATCGGCGTTGGCGGCGACGTAGGTGTGCACGTAGGAGGAGGCGGTGATCGGCTTGCCGGCGGCCAGGTTGGAACCGCCGCCGCCGCTGCCGGTGCGGGTGACGGTGTTGCTCGCCGGTGACTGGTTGCCCGCCGCGTCCCTGGCCTTGACCTGGTAGGAGACCGTCAGCGTGCCGGGCTGGGTGTCGGTGTAGGTCAGCACGTTCCCGGCGACGCTGCCGCGCAGCGCGTTGTTGGCGTAGACGTCGTAGCCCGTCACGCCCACGTTGTCGGTGGCGGCGGTCCAGGTCAGCCTGATCTGCCCGGCGACCGGCTCGGTGTAGGCCAGGCCGCCGGGCGCGGACGGGGCCTGGGTGTCGCCGGAGCCGGGGCCGCGCACCTCGAACTCCGAGACCTGGGCGGCGGGCCAGCCGGTGTTGGCGGTGACGGTCACCCGGACGTACCGGACGGTCGCCGCGGTGAAGGTGATCGTCGCCGCCGGGGCGAACGTGCGCACTGCCGAGGCCGACAGCGTCGTGAGCGGCGAGCCTTCGGTGCCGCCCTGGACCGTCAGCGTCTGCGTCCTGGACTCCCACGTGGAGGGCAGCTTCAGGACCACCTCGTGCACGCTGACGGCCGAGCCGAGGTCCACCTGGATCCACTGGGGGAAGGCGTTGTTGGCGCTCTCCCAGTAGGTGGCCTGGTTGCCGTCGGTGGCGTTGCCGCCGCCGTAGACGTCGGTGGTGCTGCTCACCGTGACCGGTTTCCCGGCCGCCAGGTTAGGGCCCGCGGCCGCGGCCGGCGGGGCCGTCCAGCCGATCAGGGCCAGGGCGACGGCCACGGCCGCCGCGAGCGGTCGTAAGAGGGAGGGCTTGCGTCTCATGGGGGGTGTCACCTCTCGTCAGGCTGGGAGGGTTGCCCGCACCTTAAGTTGACCCATAGAAATCCGCAATGTTTCTACTTCATTTCGCAAATAATTGACTACAGCGTGATTTTCGGGCTCCGACGAAGGAAGCAGGTCGCGACCCCTGCGGGAGCGGTGGAATCCGCGCACATCGCCTGCAAGGTCCGGCGCAAGCTGTTGCAAGTCTTTGCGGGATTGGTCGTATAGTTTGCGCATGACCCGACGACTCGGAGACGTGGCCAAGAAGGTCGGCATGAGCGAGGCGACCGTGAGCCGGGTGCTCAACGGCAAGCCCGGCGTGTCGGAGGCCACCAGGGAGGCCGTGCTCACGGCCCTCGACGTGCTCGGGTACGAGCGCCCGACCCGGCTCCGCGGCGACCGCGCCCGGCTGGTCGGCCTGGTGCTGCCCGAGCTGCAGAACCCGATCTTCCCGGCGTTCGCCGAGGTCGTCGGCGGCGCCCTGGCCCAGCAGGGTTTCACCTCCGTGCTCTGCACCCGCACGGTCGGCGGCGTGAGCGAGGCCGACTACGTCAGCCTCCTGCTCTCCCAGCAGGTCAGCGGCGTCGTCTTCGCCGGCGGCCACTACGCCCAGGCCGACGCCTCCCACGACCACTACGAGCTGCTCTACGAGCGCAAACTGCCGACCGTCCTGGTCAACGCCGCCGTCGAGCACCTGGGGTTCCCGCAGGTGTCGGCCGACGACGTCGTGGCCGCCGAGATCGCGCTCGGCCACCTGCGCAGCCTCGGCCACGAGCGGGTGGGCCTGGTGCTCGGGCCGCGCGACCACGTGCCGTCCCGGCGCAAGCTCGCCGCCGTGGCGGGGCAGGTCGATCCCGCGCTGGTCGAGCACAGCATGTACTCGCTGGAGGGCGGGCACGCGGCGGCCGCCAGGCTGGTCGCCAGGGGCGTGACCGGCATCGTGTGCGCCAGCGACATGCTCGCGCTCGGCGCGGTGCGGGCCGTGCGCCGGGCCGGACTGTCGGTGCCGGACGACGTCTCGGTCGTCGGGTTCGACGACTCGGCCCTGATGAACTGCACCGACCCGCCGCTGACCACCGTGCGCCAGCCGATCGACGCCATGGGCCGGGCCGCCGTCGACCTGCTCATCGCGCAGATCGACAAGCACGTGGTGCCCGCCGACGAGCTGCTCTTCGATCCGGAGCTGGTGGTCAGGGCCTCGACGGGACGGGTTCGCGGCTCGTCCTGAGAGCGTCTTCCGGTGACCTAGTCGTTATCTTGCAACCCTATGTCGAAACATTGCGGACATCTGTGGGATCTGCCATTGTGAGCGCACAGCGGGGCGCCTCACCGTCCCCCGGCTTCGTCAAGCTTCGGAAGGGTCAGATCGATGAAGAGATCGGACTATCGCAGGACTGTGGGGCTGCTCGTGGCGGCCGGCCTGAGCATGAGCGCGGCGGCCTGCGGCAGTGGCGACGACACCGAGCCCGAGGCGCGGGGCAGCGCCTCGGGCGCCGCGCAGGTGAGCATCACCGTCGCCTGCCAGCCCGCGAAGTCCGCCCCCAAGGAGCGGCAGGCCTGGGACGACGACGTGGCCGCGTTCATGAAGGCCAACCCCGGCGTGACGGTCAAGAGCACCGACCAGCAGCCCTGCTTCGACCCCAAGACCTTCGGCCCGAAGCTGGCCGGCGGCCAGATGGAGACCGTGTTCGTGGTGCCGGTCACCAACTACGGCGACGTGATCGCCAAGGGACAGGGCCTGGACATCACGCCCTATACCGGTGAGATCAAGAACTGGAACGACCTGCGCCAGGACGTCCGCGACCTGGTCACCAAGGACGGCAAGGTCTACGGCGTCCCCAACGTCCACTACAGCGTCGGCCTGGTCTACAACCGGGCGCTGTTCACCAAGGCCGGGCTCGACCCCAACACCCCGCCCAAGACCTGGGCCGAGGTCCGCGAGGCGGCCAAGAAGATCGCCGCGCTCGGCGGCGGCGTCATCGGCTACGGCGAGTACTCCGGCGGCAACACCGGCGGCTGGCACTTCAACCAGGCCCTGTACGGCCGCGGCGGCGACATGGTCTCGGCCGACGGCAGGACCGCCGCGTTCAACTCGCCCGAGGGCAAGGCCGTGCTCCAGTTCCTCAAGGACCTGCGCTGGGTGGACAAGAGCACCGGCGCCAGGCTGTTCAACGCCTGGGAGCCCCTCATGCAGGCCATGGGCTCGGGCAAGGTCGGCATGATGCTCGGCGCCCCCGACGTCGTCACCGACGTGGTCAACAAGTTCAAGGGCGCCGCCACCGACTACGGCATCACCGGCTTCCCCGAGGCCAAGGCGTCGCTGAGCGGCGGCGAGGCGTTCTTCGTCAACCCCAAGGCCACGCCCGAGCAGGCCAAGGCCGGCCTGGCCTGGGTGAACTTCCGCTTCAACACCGTCGACAAGGGCCGCTTCGACTTCGCCCGCGGCAAGTCGCTCGGCAACCCGGTCGGCGTGCCCGACAACGACGTCTACGGCGCCTCGCCCACCGGCAAGGCCCTCCAGGACGCCCGCAAGGCCAACGCCACCCTGCCGGTGGAGAACTACCAGCCGTACGTGGACGCCTCGGCCACCATCCCGCCCAAGATGGAGCCGCCGCACGCCCAGGAGCTCTACGCCATCCTCGACGTCGCCATGTCGGCCGTGCTGAGCCGCGAGGACGCCAGTGTCGACCAGCTCCTCGCGGACGCCGAGACCAAGGCGAACGCCATGCTCGGCAAGGGCTGAGCGGAACGTGAGACCGGGGCGCCGCACCCGCCGGCGCCCCGGTACGTCGAGTCGGTGATCGGAGACACCCCATGAGCATTGCGACCGCCGGAGCCGCGCGACGGCCGAGGCCGCCCTCGCCGTTGCGCCGGGCGTTGCGGAGGAACCTGACGGCCTACGGGTTCATGGTCGGGGCGCTGTTCTGCTTCGTCCTGTTCTCCTGGTATCCCATCGTCCAGGAGTTCATCCTCAGCTTCCAGAAGACCGACCTGGTCAACGAGCCGGAGTGGGTCGGGCTGGACAACTTCAGGGCCGCCTTAGCCGACCCCGCCTTCGGGCCCGCCTGGCTGAACACGCTCATGTTCACCGTCCTCGCGTTGGTGCTCGGCTACGGGCTGCCGTTCGCGGTGGCGATCCTGCTCAACGAGCTCCGCCACTGCCGGGCCTACCTGCGGTTCGTGGTGTACCTGCCGGTCATGCTGCCCCCGGCCGTCGCGGTGCTGCTCTTCCGCTGGTTCTACGACCCCGACGTCGGCCTGTTCAACCAGATCCTCGGCTTCTTCTCGCTGCCCGGACTCAACTGGATCTACTCGACCGACACCGCGCTGCTCTGCCTGGTGCTCGTCTCGACCTGGATGAACATGGGCTCGGCGACCCTGATCTACCTCGCCGCGCTGCAGAACATCCCGCCCGACCTCTACGAGGCCGCCGAGCTCGACGGCGCCGGCGTGTGGAAGCGGATCAGGCACATCACGATCCCGCAGACCCGGCTGATCCTGCTGCTCATGCTGATGTTGCAGATCGTCGCGACGATGCAGGTCTTCATCGAGCCGTACCTGCTCACCGGCGGCGGCCCCGAGAACGCCACCGCCACCGTCGTCTTCCTGATGTTCCAGCAGGCGTTCACCTACAGCGACTACGGCGCGGGCGGCGCGCTGGGGATGATGCTCATGGTCGTCCTGCTCGCCTTCGCCGCCGTGCAGCTCCGGCTGACCCGCGAGGAGAAGGGCTGACCATGTCGAACGCCACCCTGCGGCGCCCCGCCGCGCCGCCCTCGCCAGGACGCCGGGCGAGGAGACGGCCGCCCAGGCGCATCGAGGTGCAGTTCCGCACGATCATCTCCCCGCACCAGCTCAACAGCCGGTGGGGACGGCGGGTCTACTGGACGGTCCTGGTCGCGACCGTCGTCACGTTCACGGTCGTGTTCCTCCTGCCGATGTACTGGATGATCACCGGCGCGCTGAAGTCGGCCGAGGAGTTCGCCCAGGTGCCGCCCACGCTCTTCCCGAAGGAGCTGAACTTCGGGAAGTTCCTGGAGTCGTGGGAGCTGTTCGACATCGGCACCCTGCTGAAGAACACCGTCCTGTACGCCGCCGGCGGCTGGCTGATCACCATGTCGATCGACGTCGCCGCCGCGTACGCGCTGTCCAAGCTGCGCCCGGCGTTCGGCAACGTGATCCTCGGCGCCATGCTGGCCACGCTGATGATCCCGCCGATGGTCGTGCTCATCCCCACCTATCTCGCCATCCACGACGTGCCGATCCTCGGCTGGGACCTGCTGAACGACCCGTGGGGCCTGTGGCTGCCCGCCGCGGCCAACGGCTTCAACATCTTCCTGCTCAAGAGGTTCTTCGACTCCATCCCCCGCGAGCTGCTCGAAGCCGCCCAGATCGACGGCGGCGGCCCGTTCCGCATCCTGTGGTCGGTGGTGCTGCCGGTCTCCCGCCCGATCCTCGGCGTGACGTCGATCTTCACGATCGTCACCTCGTTCAAGGACTTCATCTGGCCGCTGCTCGTCATGAGCGACAGCGAGAAGATGACGCTCAGCGTGGGCCTGGCCCAGACCGCCGGGGCCGTGTCGCAGGACCAGGTCATGGGCGGCCTGGTGATCGCCAGCATCCCGACCGTCATCGTCTTCTTCATCTTCCAGCGGCACATCATGGCGGGACTCACCGCCGGCAGCCTCAAGGGCTGAGTGCCTTCACCCATGGCAAGGAGTTGTCTTCAGCATGTCCGAAACGTGGTGGCGGGGAGCCGCGATCTATCAGGTCTACCTGCGCAGCTTCGCCGACGGCAACGGTGACGGCGTGGGCGACCTGGCGGGGCTGCGGGCACGTTTGCCGTACCTGTCGGCGCTCGGGGTGAACGCGATCTGGCTCAACCCCTGGTACCCCTCGCCGCTGGCCGACGGCGGGTACGACGTGGCCGACTACCGGGACATCGATCCCGTGTTCGGCACCCTGGCCGAGGCGGAGGAGTTCATCGCCGAGGCGCACGGGCTGAACATCAGGATCATCATCGACGTGGTGCCGAACCACAGCTCGACCGCGAGCGCGTGGTTCCAGGAGGCGTTGCGCGATCCGTCCGTGCGCGACCGGTTCTGGTTCCGGGACGAGCCCGGCGAGTGGCAGTCGATCTTCGGCGGCCCCGCCTGGACCCAGCTGCCCGACGGCCAGTGGTACCTGCACCTGTTCGACCCCGGCCAGCCCGACCTCAACTGGACCAACCCGGACGTCCACCGCGAGTTCCACGACGTGCTGCGCTTCTGGTACGACCGCGGCGTGGACGGCATCCGCATCGACTCGGCCGCCCTGCTCGCCAAGCCCGGCGGCCTGACCGGCTCGTACGAGGACCTGGACGAGGTCCACGACGTCTACCGCAGCTGGCGCCTGATCAACGACGAGTACGCCGACCGCGTCCTGGTCGGCGAGGTCTGGCTGCCCGACCAGGAGCGCCTGGCCCGCTACCTGCGCTCCGACGAGCTGCACACCGTCTTCAACTTCCCGTTCCTGGCCTGCCCCTGGGAGCCCGCCGGGCTGCGCCAGGTGATCGAGCAGACCCTCGCCACCCACGCCCCGCTCGGCGCCCCGCCCACCTGGGTGCTGTCCAACCACGACGTCGCCCGCGTCGTCACCCGGTACGGCCGCGCCGACACCTCCTGGGACCACGGCGACCGCAGGGACGGCGCCCCCTCCGACCTGGAGCTCGGCTACCGCCGGGCGCGCGCGGCGGCGCTGCTGGCCATGGCGCTGCCCGGCGGCATCTACGTCTACCAGGGCGAGGAGCTGGGCCTGCCGGAGGTGGACGACATCCCCGACGAGCTGCGCCAGGACCCGATGTGGCGGCGCTCGAACCACACGGTGAAGGGCCGCGACGGGTGCCGGGTGCCGCTGCCGTGGTCGGGCGACGAGCCGCCGTTCGGCTTCGGCACGGCCACGCCGTGGCTGCCGCAGCCGGACGGCTGGAACAAGCTCACCGTCGAGGCCCAGACCGCCGACCTGGGGTCGATGCTCAACCTCTACCGGGACGGGCTGCGCATCCGTGCCGAGCGGCTCGGCGACGGCACGCTCACCTGGCTCGACCTCGGGCCCGACGTGCTCGCCTTCACCCGGGAGTCCGGCCTGACCTGCGTGGTCAACCTGGGCGCCGACCCGGTGCCGCTGCCCGCCCACGGCACGGTCCTGCTGGCCAGCGGCACCCTGGACGGCGACCGCCTGCCCACCGACACGGCGGCCTGGCTCGCCTGACCGCGTCAGCCCTGGACGCGGAGGTCGGCGAAGAGGGCGCGGTGGTCGGAGCCGGGCAGGTCGAGGATCCGCACGTCCACCGCCCGCGCCCGCCCGTCCGTGAGCACGTGGTCGATCGCCACCAGCGGCGGGAACCGGCGCATCGGCCACGTGGGGACCAGCCCCTTGCCGGTGGCCGCCGCCGCGTCGGTGTAGCCGGTGCCCAGCAGCCGCCGGAACACGGCGTGGTCCAGCGTGGCGTTGAAGTCCCCGGCCAGGACGCGCGGCGCGCCCGTGGACGGCGCGGGTGGCAGCGTCCCGACCCCCGCCGCCCACTCCGGCACCGTCGAGGGCACCGGCGCCACCGGATGCACGACCACCACCTCCACCGCGCCGCCGGGCAGCGCCGCCTCCACGACCGGCATGTGGTGCCCGACCGGCTGAAACACGCCCGTACGCTCGCGCAGCGGGTGGCGCGCGTACACGCCGCTGCCCACCGGCCCCCACGTCTCCGGCTTGGTGACCTGGTACGGCAGCAGCGTCTCCAGCCCGGCCGCCGCCAGCCGGTCGCGTTCGGACCAGGTCAGCTCCTGGAGGCTGAGCACGTCCACGTTCAGGGTGCGGACCAGGTCGACGATCGTGCGGGCGTCGCCGCGGCCGCCGTTGAGGTTGGCGGTCAGCACGCGCAACGGGCGGCCGGTCGCGGCGTCCGTACCGCCGGCCAGGACGCGCGGGAGCACCAGCCAGGCCAGGCACACGCACACCGCCAGCATGACCGCGACCGCCGCCCTGCTGCGGACCAGCGCCGCCACCCCCAGCATCAGCAGCGCCGCCACCCCGAAGTACGGCGTGAAGGACACCAGCGGGACCAGCAGGACGCCCGACTCCAGGCCGCCGAGCCGGACCGCCGTCCCCGCCGCGAACAGCACCGCGACCGCCGTCGCCAGCCGCCGCCGCCAGACCCGGCGCGGACGCGTCCGCACGGGCTCCTTCACCACTTCGTCCATGAGCACAGCCCGAACCATAGGCCGCGATTCTTAAACCTGGATGAGCGTCAGGCGGGACCGAGGCTCCACGCGCTCAGCAGAGCGTCGCCGCCGGTGCCCACGACCACGGGACGGCCCGCCAGCTCGGCCAGCGCCAGGGCCCGGACCTCGGCGCCCGGCCCCGGGCCCAGCTCCCCGACGACCTTGCCGTCGGTCAGGCTCCAGACGCGGACGACCGTCTCGCCGCCGCCCGGCGTGTGCGCGACGACCGCGACGGGCCTGCCGCCGAGCGCGCCCACGACCAGCGCGGACGCCCCCCGGTCGTCGGGGCTGCGGCGGCTGAACGTCCACTTCTTCCGGCGCCTGCCGGTCGCCAGGTCGTAGACGCGCAGGGTGGCGTCGAGGTGGGTGGAGACCAGGACGGGACGGCCGTCCAGCTCGCCGCAGGCGAGCAGCTCGATGCCGCCGATCTCGCCGGTCTTGTACGAGTGTGTCACCTTTCCGTCTGACAGGCGGCGGACCCGGACGCGGTTGTCGCCGTCGCCGGTGACCAGCACGTCGTCGTCGCCGAGGCGGCCGAAGGCCAGGCCGTTGATGCCCTGGAAGTGATCGGTGACGGCCGGGCCGATCTGGCGGCCGGTGGCGATGTCCCACAGGCGGACGACGCTGTGCAGGTCCTTCAGGCTGTCGTACTTCTGGGTGACGGCGACCGCGCGTCCGGCGGTGGTGACGGCGATGACCGGGTCGGCCGCCTTCTTCCTGCCGAGGGCGCCGCCCGCGGGGTTCCACAGCCGCATCGTGCCGTCGCCGTGCCCGGCGGCGGCCCTGCCGTCGCCGTAGGCCACGGCGGTCACGGCGGCGCCGCCGTCGCCCAGCCTGCGCACGGCCGCGGACGCCGGGCCGAGGTCCCAGACGAGCACCGTGCCCCTGGACGTGCCGCAGACGACGGTGGAGCCGGCGGCGGCCAGGGCGGCCGGCGTGCCGCTGCCCGCCGGCAGCGCCACGGGCTCCCTGACGGGCGCGCCGAACGGCTCGGCCGCGGGGGACGGGGTGGTGGACGCCGTGGGCGATCCTGTGGGGGACGTGCTGGGCGCGGGGCTCGTCGCGGCCGTCGTCGGCGTGGTCGGCGTGGTCGGCGCCGTCGGCGTGCCTGTCGCCGGGGGGCCGGTCGGGTCGCCGGTGGGGCGGGGGGACGGGTCGTCGGCGAGGCCGTTCGCGGGGCGCAGGAGCAGGAAGGCGGACGCCGCCGCGGCCGCAGCGGCCGCCGCACCGCCGACCATCACGGCCCGCCGGCTCACCCGCGGGCCCGAGCCCGGCCTGGTCGCCTCACCATGAAACGCCGGCCCCGTCGCCCCGCCCGGAGGAACCGTCGCCCCGGCCCCCGCCCCGACCGACGGGGTCGTCGCTCCAGGCCCGCGTGGGGGGACCGTCGCCTCAGCTCCGGACGGAGGGATTGTCGCTCCAGGCCCGCGTGGGGGGACCGTCGCTCCGGGGGCGGGCGGGGGGATCGTCGCACCGGCTCCGGGTCCGGCTCCGGCTCCGGGCGGAGGGGGCGTCGCCGGGCTTCCCCCGTGCCCGTCCGGCCCCCCACCGGCCCCCGGATGCGCCGGGTGCTGGGGCGCGGGCCCCTCGGAACGGAGGTGTGCCGAGCCCGGGACGCCCGGCGGGTACGTCCCGGCCGAGCCCGCGGCGGCGGGTGGGTACGGCGTCGGCGAGCCCGACGCGGAGTTCGGCGCTGACGGCGAGTTCGGCGCTGACGCCGAGTGCGGGGCGCTCGGGAAGGAGGTCGGGTGGGCGGAGCCGGGGGCGCTGATGAGGTGGCGGAGGAGGCCGGCGGGGGTGGGACGGGCGGCGGGGTCCTTGGCGAGGCAGGACCGGATCGGGTCCACCAGGCGGGCCGGCACGTCCGTGAGGTCGGGCACCCCGCTCATGACCTTGTGCAGGATGGCGGCGACCGTCTCACCGGCGTACGGCGGATGGCCGGTGGCCGCGAACACCATCGTCCCCGCCCAGCTGAACACGTCGGACGCCGGCCCGACCCGTTCGCCCCCGAACTGCTCGGGCGACATGTACGCCGGCGTCCCCATCGGCGCCGAGGCCTGCGTCGTCGCCCCCAAGGTCTTGGCGATGCCGAAGTCGATGACGATCGGCCCCTCGGGCCCCATCAGCACGTTGCCCGGCTTGAAGTCGCGGTGCACGATCCCGGCCTCGTGGATGGCGGCCAGCGCGGTCAGCGTGGAGATCGCCAGCCGGTCCAGCGCGCCCCCCGTACGCGGTCCCGACTCCCGGACGAGCCTCTGCAGGGTGTCGCCCGCGACGTACTCGCTCACGATGTACGCCCGCCCGTCGGCCACCCCCACGTCCAGCACGGCGGCGGTGCAGAACGCGGCCACCCGGCGCGCCGCCTCGGCCTCGCGCAGCAGGCCCCGGGTGACGTCGTCGTCCTGGGTCAGGTGGCTGTGCAGCAGCTTGATCGCGACCACGCGGCCCGTGCCGTCGACGCCCTTGTAGACGATCCCCTGCCCGCCCGAGCCGAGCACGCCGAGCAGCCGGTGGTCGCCGATCCTCTCGGGATCGCCCGGCCGGAGCGGACGGACTTCCGGCATTCCGCTCCTCCCCTCGGGCACGTACCGGCATATGTCGGCGAACCACACCATAGGGCCGCCTGGGCGAGCCCCGGAAGCCGGGGCCGCGCCGGATGGCAGGATCGAAGCCGGCACCGCGCAGGAAAGGCGTCCCGCATGGCTCCCAGGATCGCGACCGCCCGCCGCCATCAGGAGCGCGCCCCCAGCAGCGCGCCATCAGGAGCGCGCCATCAGCAGCGCGTCGCCGGGAGCTCGTCGCCAGGGGCCCGGCGCCTCAGCGGGCCAGCACCTCGCGCAGCACGTCGGCGAACTCCTTCGGCCGGTCGACGAAGCCGCCGTGCTCGCCGGGGAACACCACCGGCGGCGCGCCGAGCAGGTCGGCCAGCGCCTGCGACGTGCGGTACGTGAGCAGGCCGCCCGAATCGGCCCCGACGCCCACGACGACGCGGGCCGGCCCGGCCTTCAGCGCCGCGACGTCGGGCACGTAGCGGGTGGTGCCGCGCAGCTCGTGCAGGAAGAAGTGGGCGGCGTCGGCCAGGTCCTGCTCGGGCGACTCGCTCGGCGGCGGGGGCGGGGCGTCCTCGCCGGTCTCGAAGCCCGCGGCGGCCATGAACTTCCCGAACGCCGCCCCCGGGCCCTCCCGGCGGAACGTCTCGATCATGTCGTCCACCTCGGCGCGGCGCCGGGCCACGTCGGGCAGCAGCTCCAGCACGGGCGGCTCGTGCGCGACCAGGGTGCGCACGCGGGTGGGGTGGCGGGTGACCAGGGCGAGGCCGGTCACCGCGCCGCCGCTGCTGCCGAGCACGTCGGCCGACCCGGCGCCGAGCGCGTCGATGATCGCGACCGCGTCCTCGGCCCGCAGGTCGGGGGTGGAGTCCTGGTCGGGGTCGTCGAGCGTGCTGCCGGCCACGCCGCGCGGGTCGTGGGTGACGACGGTGTGCTCGCCGGCCAGCTCCTCGGCCAGCGGGGCGAAGGGGGCGGCGTCCATCGGCGCGCCCACGAGCAGCAGCAGCGGGCCGCTGCCGCGGACGTGGTAGCGCAGGCGGCCGCCCGGGATGTCGAGAGTGTGCGTGGTGCTCATCGGCGTGGGTCCTTCCGCGGAGTCGGGGTGACACCAGGTTGGACTCCCGAGGGCACGCGAACTCATCGGTCGACGGGCTCCCTGTGGCAATGTGCCGGTCAGGGCTCCTTGACCTCGTCGAACAGGTCCTCGACGGCCGCGACGATCCGCCGGGTGGCCAGGGAGGCGGCGTCCGGGCCGTCGAACGGGTGCGCCACGCCCTCGGCGACGCCCTCGACGGTGGCGAGGTGGGCCCCTGGATGGCAGACGACGTCCGGCTCGGGCAGGTTGGCCAGCAGGAACTCGCCCTGGCTCGCCCGCGCCTGCGACGGGTGCGCCCCCCGCCGCACCCACCGCAGGTTCCCCGACCGGTCCAGACGGTAGACGCCGGGGCCGTGGGCGGCCGACACGCGTACGGGGGTGTCGCGGGCCAGGCGCACCCTGACGTGGAACGGCCCGCCCGGCCGGGCCGAGCGCAGCAGCGTGCGCTGGTTGAACTCCTGCGCGTCCCCCAGCCAGGTCACCGGCCCGCCGAGCATCACCGACAGGTGGGCCAGCACGAACGGGGGCAGCCCGGCGGCCTGCTGGTTGACCGACGACACCTCGGTGCCCTCCTGGTGCCGCCACTTGATCGCCGTCAGGTAGACGCGTTCGCCCGGGGTGAGGATGGCCTCCACGCTGAACAGGCCGGCCGCGCCGTACCTGCGCCAGGCCCAGAACGCGATGCGCTCGGCGCACTCGATGAGCAGCGCGGCGGCGGGCGTCGGCCAGGGGCGCGACCAGTCGTCGCCGGTGCTGCGCATCGGCCCGGCGCCCAGCTCGGCGATCCCGGCCGAGGTGTGGGCGGGGCGGTCGGCGTACACCCGGACGGCGCCGTCGCGGTCCGGCACGCTGAGCACCGCGATCGTGCACGGCCAGCCCGGCACGTACGCCGCCACCCGGTACGGCCCGAGCAGCCGGGCCGCGCGCGGCATGTCGCCCTCGCCCGCGACGACCACGGTGCCGTGCCGGTCCGCCCGCCGGCCCGCCTGCACCACGACCCGCTCGGTGCCGACCGCGCGCCGCAGCTCGGCCAGTCCGGGCAGCCGCTCGACGTGCACGCAGGGGACGCGGGCCACCGCCGGCACGCCGGCCGCCCGCAGCAGGTCGTCCAGCAGGTGCTTGGCCTCGATCGCGGCCCGCACGTCGGCGTCGATGGCCGCGACGACCCCGCCGGGCCCGGCCAGCTCGCGCAGGCGGGCGTTGTCGTACCAGGTGAAGACGACCGGCGGGCGGTCCAGCTTGAGCAGGTGCCGGGCGGCCTCGTGCCGGACGCGGGGCAGCCAGGCGTGCCGCTCGGCGACCGACCGGGTCCTGGTGCGCTCCTCGGCGGCGACGACCATGCCGGGCAGCGCCGGGTCCCACGCCGTGTAGCAGCCGATGCTCAGCGCCGGGCGCAGCACCTCGACCGGGGCCGGGCCGGTGTAGCCGGTGCGCAGCGCGGTGCTGAACCGTTCGACGCAGACCAGCGGGCGGCCCGCCAGCGCGGCCGTCAGCTCCTCCTGCGCCGCCTCCTCCAGGCCGGTCTCGCGCCGGCCCGCGCCGTGCAGCCCCTCCATCAGCCCCTCCCTCGCCGTCCTCCGCTCGGCGCCGTCCCCGAGGGGACACGGCCCGCACTCTTGACGGTGCGCCACGTCCGGCGGACCGTCGAGGCCACAGTGATGTGAAGCGATGTGAAGATGAGATGCCGCCCCGGCGTACCCACCCAGTCGTCAACCGGGCGCTGGCGGCGTTGATCGAGCAGGCGGGCTGGACGCACGCGGCCACCGCGCGGCACGTCAACGCCGTCGCCGCCGAGAGTGGCGAGCGCGTGCACTACGACCGCTCGGCGGTCGGCCACTGGCTGACCGGCACGATCCCGCGCCCCGAGGCGGTGCGCGCGGCGGTCGAGGCGTTCCGCCGCCGCCTGGGCAGGCCCGGCCTGCGCCCGGCGCATCTGGGCTGGCCGGAGCCGGGCGGGTCGCCGTCCGCCGACGATCCCTGGCGCGGCGACCCGGTCGCCCGGCTCGCCGTGCTGGGCGAGGACGACCTGCTCAACCGGCGCACGTTCACCCTGGCCGCGTTATCCGGCTTGTCCGGCTTATCGGTCCTGTCCGCGCGGCGGGCGGGCGGCCGCGCGGCGGGCCGCCGGGCCGGCGCGGGCGACGTCGAACGGATCCGCGCCACCACCCGCGCCTTCGCCGACCTGGACGACCGCTACGGCGGCGGCCACGCCCGCGCCGCGGTCGCCGCCTACCTGTCCCGCGAGGTCACGCCCCTGCTGCACGGCACGACCGGCCGCCGCAGGCCCGACCTGTTCGCCGCCGCCGCCGAGCTGAGCTACCTGGCCGCCTACATGGCCATGGACGCCGGCGCCCACGCCCTGGCCCAGCGCTACTACATCAGCAGCGTCCGGCTCGCCGACGAGGCCGCCGACCTGCTGCTGCGCGCCACCGCCCTGCGCAGCATGGCCGTCCAGGCGGCCGAGCTGGGCCACGACGGCGAGGCGTTGGCCCTGGCCGAGGCGGCCGCGTCCGCGCTGGCCGGGCACGGCCCCGCCCGCACCCAGGCGTGGATCACCGGCATGCGCGCCGAGACCCACGCCGCCGCCGGCACCCGCTGGGACGCGCTCAGGCTGCTCAGCCGTACCGAGACCCAGCTCGAACGCGCCGACTCCGTCCCCGAGTCGGAGTGGACGGGCAACTACCGGCGCGAGTCCCTGGAACACCAGATCGGCCTGACCCTCACCCAGCTCGGCGACCACGCCACCGCCGCCCGCCACTTCGCCGCGTCGATGCGGGCCAGACGGCCGGTCGAGCTGCGTACCCGTGCCCTGATCGGGCTGCGGGCCGCCCACTCCCTCCTCCGCGCGGGGGAGGTGGACCAGGCGGCGGCCACCGTCCTCGACCTGAGCGACGACATCCGGCTGATCTCCTCGGCCCGGGTCCGGGAGGAGCTGCGCGGCCTGCGCGCCGCCTGGCAACCCCACCGCGGCAACCCCCTGGTCAGCCGCGCGGACCGCTCGGTCGCGGGCTGACCCCGCACCAGCGCCGTCCAGGCGGGCCGGGCGCGGGGCGGGGCGGGGGGCCGTGTGTACGTCGGGCCCGGCTCTAGGATCGCGGCGTGATCAGGAACGCGTACTGCTCCTTCTGCGGCGCCGCCTTCGCCCCCGGCCAGCCCTGGCCGCGCACCTGCGCGGCCTGCGGGAACACCAGCTACCTCAACCCGCTGCCGGTCGCGGTGACGCTGCTGCCCGTCGACGACGGCCTGCTCGTCGTCCGCCGGGACGTCGAGCCGCGCCGCGGCGAGCTCGCGCTGCCCGGCGGGTTCATCGACCTGGGGGAGTCCTGGCAGCAGGCGGCCGTGCGCGAGCTGCGCGAGGAGACGGGGGTGGTGGCCGAGGCCGCCGACGTCACGCTCTTCGACGTGGTCAGCGCCCCGGACGGAACCGTGCTGATCTTCGGACTCGGCCCGCGTGTCACCGCCTCCGCGCTGCCGCCGATGGAGGCCACGGACGAGACGAGCGAGTGGGTGGTCATCGACGGGCCCGCCGAGCTGGCCTTCCCCGCCCACACCCGGATGGCGTCCGCCTACTTCACGGGACGGGACCGTCGCGGGCCGGAGTGAGCGGGTTGGGCGGCCGGCGGGTCAGCTCAGGTCGAGGCCCGGGTAGAGCGGGTGGGCGGCCAGCAGCTCGGCCGCCGCGGCGCGGGTCTTCTCGGCGGTGCTCTGCGACAGGTCGTACCTGGCCTTGGAGGTGGCCGACGGCGTGGTGTCGGCCAGCACGCCGACGATCAGCTCGGCGACCCGGTCGAACTCCTGCGTCCCGAACCCGCGCGAGGTGAGCGCCGGGGTGCCGATCCGGATGCCCGAGGTGTACCAGGCGCCGTTGGGGTCGCGCGGGATCGCGTTGCGGTTGGTGACGATCCCGGCGTCGAGCAGCGCCGACTCCGCCTGCCGGCCGGTCAGCCCGTACGTGGACACGTCGAGCAGCACCAGGTGGTTGTCGGTGCCGCCGGTGACCAGCCGTACGCCGCGGCGCGCCAGGCCCTCGGCCAGGGCGACCGCGTTGGCGGCCACCGCCCGCGCGTAGTCGGCGAACGCGGACTGCCGGGCCTCGGCCAGGGCGACGGCCTTGGCCGCCATCACGTTGCCGAGCGGGCCGCCCAGCACCATCGGGCAGCCCCGGTCGATGGAGTCGGCGTACTCCCGCCGGCACAGCACCAGGCCGCCGCGCGGCCCGCGCAGCGACTTGTGCGTGGTGGTCGTCGTGACGTGCGCGTACGGCACCGGGTCGTGCACGCCGGTGAACACCTTGCCCGCGACCAGCCCGGCGAAGTGCGCCATGTCCACCATCAGGACCGCGCCCACCTCGTCGGCGATCTCCCGCATGCGGGCGAAGTCGATGCGCCGCGGGTAGGCCGAGTACCCGGCGATCAGGATCAGCGGGCGGAACTCGCGGGCGGTCGCGCGCAGCGCGTCGTAGTCGAGCAGGCCGCTCTCCGGGTCGGTGCCGTAGGAGCGCTGGTGGAACATCTTGCCCGAGATGTTGGGACGGAAGCCGTGGGTCAGGTGACCGCCCGCGTCCAGCGACATGCCGAGGGCCCGCTGGTCGCCCAGGGCCTTGCGCAGGGTCTCCCAGTCGTCCTCCGACAGGTCGTTGACGTGCCGCGCGCCGGCGGCGGCCAGGGCCGGGGCCTCGACCCGGTGGGCCAGGATGCCCCAGAACGCCACCAGGTTGGCGTCGATGCCCGAGTGGGGCTGGACGTAGGCGTGCTCGGCGCCGAACAGGGCCTTGGCGTGGTCGGCCGCCAGCTGCTCGACGGTGTCGATGTTCTGGCAGCCGGCGTAGAAGCGGTGGCCGATCGTGCCTTCCGCGTACTTGTCGGACAGCCACGTGCCCATCGTCAGCAGGACGGCCGGGGAGGCGTAGTTCTCGCTCGCGATGAGCTTCAGCGAGGCGCGCTGGTCGGCCAGCTCGGCGCGGATCGCGCCGGCCACGCCGGGCTCCACGGCGGCGATCACGTCGAGCGCGTTGCGGTAGGCGGCCGACACGGTGGCCGCGTCGTGGGCGCCGTAGGAATGGGGGTGCTCTTCAGCCATGACTTCTCCCGAGCCGTCGAAGTGAGGGCACCCAGGCGCGCGGCGACGTCCAGGACCGCTCCCCGGTGGTCAGTCCCACCTTACGATCACGCCAGTCACGATCCGAGGCTGACACTACGGTCATCGGCCGGAGCCGTGCAACGAGGGAGGCGCTTGAGCCTCCACCAAGGGGAGACGCCAAGGTGGAGCCATGGACGGCGGCACCCTCTACACGATCGGCGACCTGGCGCGGCGGACCGGGCTCCCGGTCAAGACCATCAGGTTCTACTCCGACCGCGGGATCGTGCCGCCGGTGGAACGCAGCCCGGCCGGCTACCGCCTCTACGACGCCGCCGCCGCGGCCCGTCTCGACCTCGTGCGCACGCTGCGCGACCTGGGTGTGGACCTGGTCACGGTCCGCAAGGTCGTGGACCGCGAGCTGACGCTCGCGCAGGTCGCGGCGGCGCACGCCGAGGCGCTGGCGGTGCGCATCCGTACGCTGCGGATGCGGCGCGCGGTGCTGACGGCGGTGGCCCGGCGCGGCTCGGGGCCCGAGGAGATGGAGCTCATGCACAGACTCGCAGGACTGTCGGAGGACGAACGCCGCAGCCTGGTCGGCGACTTCCTGGACGCCGCCGTCCCGGACGCCGGGCCGGGGCTCGCGGGGGTCAGGGTCTCGCTGACCCCCGAACTGCCGGACGACGCCGAGCCGGAGCAGGTGGAGGCGTGGCTGGAACTGGCCGAACTGATGGCGGACCCGTCCTTCCGCGCGAGGCTGCACGACCTGACCACCGACCACGCCACCGACCACGCCACCGACCATGCCGCGGGCCATGGGGAAGGGGTGCTGCGGGACGCCGTGTCGCTGGGCGTGTGGGCGGCGGGGAAAGCGCTGGCGGCGGGCGTGGATCCCGCCGCGCCCGAGTCCGCGCCGGTCGTGGCGACGGTCGCCGGCGGGTACGCACGCCTCCTGGGCCGTCCCGACGACGCCGGCCTCCGGCGGCGGCTGCTGGCCAGGCTGACAGCGGCGAACGACCCCCGCAAGGAGCGCTACCTCCGCCTGCTCGCCGTGATCAACTCCTGGCTGCCCCCGGCCCCGTCGGCCCCGGCCCTCGACTGGCTCGTCACCGCCCTGCGCGCCCACCCGGCCCCCTGAACCCAGGCCCCGAAGACACCACCGGACGGGGCTCAGCCGCGGGCGGGGGCCTCGGCGGTGGCGGGGCCGGTCTCGGGGAGGCCCCGGGTCAGCAGGCGGGCGCCGATGCCGAGCAGCGCGCTGACGACCAGCGTGACGCCCATCGGCAGCCCGGTGTCCTCGCCGCCCAGGCCGACCAGCGGCGAGACCAGCGCCCCGAGCGCGAACTGCAACGCGCCCATCACGGCCGCCGCCGTGCCGGTCGCGTACGGCGCCCGCCCCACCGTCAGCGCCGCCGCGTTCCCCATGATCAGCGTGACCGAGCTGACCAGCACGAACAACACCGGCAGCACCGCCACCGCGGCCACCCCCGCCCCCAGCAGCACCAGCAGGACGGCCGACAACCCCAGCACGGCCCCCTGCCCGGTCCGCAGCAGCCCCTCAGGGCTGAACCGGCGCACCAGGCGCGCCGCGACCAGGCCGGTCAGCGTCATGCCCAGCGCGTTGGCCGCGAACGTCACGGTGTAGGCGGGGGTCGACAGGCCCAGGACGTTCTGCACCACGAAGGGCGAGGCCGAGATGTACCCCATCAGCCCCGCGAAGCCGAACGCGAAGGAGAAGGCGTAACCGAGATAGCCCCGGTCGGCGAACAGCCGCCGCACGGTCCGCCCGGTGGCGGCCAGGCCGCCCGCGTGCCGGCGTCCGGGCGGCAGCGTCTCGGGCACGACGAGCGCCGAACCGAGCAGCATCACGGCCGAGATCCCGGCCATCACCCAGAACTCCGCGCGCCACCCGGCGGGCGACAGCGCGCCGCCGATCAGCGGGGCCACGACGGGCGCGACGCCGACCACCGAGGCCAGCAGCGAGAAGATCCGCGCCGCCGCCCGGCCGGAGGTCAGGTCGGCCGCCACCGCGCGGCCGATGACGATGCCCGCCGACCCGGCGAACCCGTGCACGAAACGCAGGGCGACGAGCGTCCGGATGTCCGGCGCCAGCGCGCACAGGACGCAGGCGGCCAGGGCCGCGGCGGTGGCCAGCAGGATCGGCCGGCGGCGGCCGAACCGGTCCGACAGCGGCCCGATGACGAGCTGCCCCAGCGCCAGCCCGGTGAGGAACGCGGTCAGCGTGAGCTGCACGCCGGCCGCGCCCGTCCCCAGGTCGGCCGCCAGGTCGGTGAACACGGGCAGGTACATGTCGGTGGCCAGCGGCGCCACCGCCGACAGCAGGCCGAGCACGACCAGCAGCGGCCCGGACACCCCGGTCCTGGTCACGAGGCCCGCCCCGGCGGGCAGTGGCGCTGATGGCAGTGGTGGGGAGTGGCGAACTCCATGGTGTCTCCAAGACGGCCGCGCGGCTAGAGACCTAGGATGTTCCGTGATCCGGCCACGGCTAACCGCGCCACCGGCAGCCGAGGGCGAGACGTTACCGCAGGTCCACCCGCCACCGGAGCCCGGGTGGGTCGCGTCGCCGCCGAGACAGGAGCATCGCATGACCGCCCGGCTGCCCGCCCTTCCCCCGGAGGACCTGGACGACGCCCAGGCCGAGGTCTACCGCGCCGTCACGGGCGGCCCCCGGGCGGCGGGTCCCCAGGTCTTCCCCCTCGCCGACGAGCGGGGACGGTTGCGCGGCCCGTTCAACGCCATGCTGCTGAGCCCGCCGGTCGGCGGCGCGCTCCAGGCGCTGGGCGCGGCGGTGCGCTACGGCTCGGTGCTGCCCGACCGGGCCAGGGAGCTGGCGATCCTCGTGGTCGCCGCCCACTGGGGCAGCGACTTCGAACGCGACGCGCACGAGGCGGTGGGCCGGTCCTGCGGCCTGACCGAGGCCGAGCTGACCGCGGTGCGCGAGGGACGTCCGCCCGACCTGGCCGACCCGGCCGAACGCGCCGCCGTGCGCGCCGCCCGCGAGCTGACCCGGGCCGGGACGCTGGACGGGGAGGACTACCGGGCGGTCACGGCGGCGCTCGGCGAGCGCGGCCTGTTCGAGCTGACCACCCTGGTCGGCTACTACGCCACGCTGGCCCTCCAGCTACGCGTCTTCGCGGGCGAGCTCCCCCCGGAGCGCCGCGAGGGCTGACCGGCGGCGGTTCACTCGTCTCACGTCGTGCGGTGTCCGGTGGGTCTGGTGGCCAGGGCGATCAGGGCCGTTCTCGGGACCTCCGCCACGTACTGGCCGTCGCGCCGGTAGACGACCGGGCGGGACGGTGCGGCCGGCTCCGGCGGGCGGCGCGTCCCGTGGTCGAAGTGCCGTTCCAGGACCCGCCAGGCCGCCTCGGCGTCCTCCAGGGCGGCGAAGTACCCGCCCAGGCCGTACATGTCGGCGACGTAGCGGCACATCCGCTCCTTGGCGGCCCGCTCGCTCCCGGCCCGGACGATCAGCGGGTCGTACAGGTCGAGCACCCGTACGGGCAGGCCCGCGTCGGCGAACAGGGCGGACAGGCCGGGCCGGGTGAAGTGCCGGTAGGCGTGCCCGCCCGCCGCGTGCGGATGCACGACCTGCGCGAAGAAGCCCGCCATGGGGCCGGAGTCGTCGAAGTCGTGCAGCACGATCCGGCCGCCCGGCCGCGCCACCCGCGCGGCCTCGGCCACCGCGCCCGGCCGGTCCGCCGGGGGGATGTGATGGGTCCCGTACGCCAGCAGCACCCCGCCGACCGACCCCTCCCGCAGGAACAGGAACTGGGCGGCCTGGCGCACCGCGGGCAGCCCCTGGGCGAGGGCCCGGTCGACCATCTGGCCGGACAGGTCGCCGGTGATGATCGCCGGTTTGGCGTCCAGGCTGCCGAGCCGCCCGGCGGCCGCCCGCGCGACCGTCCCGTCCCCGCCGAGGACGTCCAGCAGCAGCGGCGGCCCGGCCGCCGGATCGGGGGCGAGCAGCCCGAGCAGCGCCCGGATGCCGGTCCAGCGCACCAGCGCGTCCTGCTGCGCCCGGCGGTAGGAGTCCCCCCGCCCGTCGCGGTCGGAGTCGAACTCGCTGCTGGTCGCGGCGAGCACGCCGAGTGCGCGCGCCGCGCCCGGCCGGTCGAAGTCCAGCACGGCGTGCAACTGCGGATGGACGGTCGCGACCAGGCGCAGGTACTCGTCCAGGGTCAGCGAAGGGAGATAGGAGGCGCGCACCGGCCCTCGTCCTTTCCTGGTCACGTGCTGGATGGCGGGGACGGGAGCTGCGGCGGGTCGAGGCGGTGGCCCAGCCCGCCGACGAGCCGGGTGACCAGCTCGCTGCGGGCGGCGAACAACCGGCTGCGCGGCTCCAGCCGCACCCCGAACTGCTTCTTCGTCTCGTACGCCGCGCCGCCGAGCCGCAGCCTGCGCGCGCCCGAGCCGACGGCGGCCCGTACGCACGCCGTGAGCAGCGCGTGGTAGACGGCGGTGCCCCCGGTGAGGGCGTAGTCGCGCCCGATCCACCGGGCGACCAGCTCGTCGCCGTCGCGCAGCAGGGCGACGCAGCCGGCCGGCACGCCGTGCCGGCGGGCGGCCAGGACGGTCAGGTCCGCGCCCAGGGCGCCGGCCGCCTCGGTGAACAGGCGCGGCCGGTAGAAGACGTGCGGCCCGTGGCGGAGGTCCACCGCGGCCACCATCGGGCCCAGCCGGTCCAGCAGCCGGTCCGGCTCCCCGCCGGGCCCGCCCGTCAGCGGCCGGACCTCGACGCCCTCCCGCGCGGCCCGGCGCTGCGTGCGCCGGATCTCGGCCCGCCTCTTGCGCGGCAGGTGGTCCAGGTACGCCTCGTACGACGGCCACGTCAGGTCCAGCAGCGTCTCCGGCAACCAGCCCAGGCGGCTGTACCCCGGCTGCCCGGCGGTGTACGGCAGGTGGTCGACGACGCAGAACAGCAGCCGCTCGCGCCTGACCAGCGACCGCACCGCCCGCAGCAGGACCCGCCGCTGCGGCCCCTCACCGCCCAGCAGCCCGGACGTCGCCGTCATCGGCGCCTGGACCTGGAGGAACGGCCACCTCCTGGTCAGCCGCCCGAACCGGGACTCCAGCACCGGGTTGTGCAGCCGGTGCTCCAGCGCGCACACCGCCGCGGCCACGAGCCCGCCGTCCTTGCGGACCAGCAGGTAGCGCGGCCGGTGCCCGGACAGGACGCGTTCGGCCAGGGCCAGCCAGTGATGCCGCACGAAGGGCACGCCGTCGGCGAGCGCGTCCCACTCCCCGGCCCCGACCTCGCCGATCGAGGCCGCCACCTCAACGCTGTACATCGCCCACCTCGCCGGCCGGGCGGGCCACGTCAGCGCCGTCCATCGCCGCGCACCTCGAAGCGCAGCGCCCGGGTCACGGCGGCGGCGGCCGCGTCCAGCTCCGCCGGGCCGGACGCGTGCACCACGAACCAGCCGAGCCGGTCGGAGACGTCGCGGTAGGGCCGCACCCGCTGGCCGGGGCGGGCCAGCAGGACCAGCTCGGCCACCTCCGGCAGCGCCCTGGCCGCCTCCACGCCGGACACCGACACCAGCTCGCCCGCCCGCCCGGCGGTCAGCACCCGCCACAGGACCGGCCGGGGCGGGTGCGGGCGCAGCTCGATCGGCAGGCCGACCGCGGCCTGCACGGCGGTCCGCACCGGATCGACGCCGTAGCAGGACCGCACCATGTCGTCGGTGCCGTTGCCGCCCGTGCGCAGCCCGAGCTCGATGACGTACGGCCGGCCGTCCGGGGTGACGATCAGGTCGAGGTTGAGCGGGCCGCGCCGGTAGTCCAGGCGCTCGCAGACCTTGTCCATGATCGAGCGCGTGGTGTCCAGGACGCCGCCGGGCAGCCCGGCCGGCATCCGGCGGCTCATGGTCAGCACCAGCGGCGGCGGGCTCACCGTCTGCAGGCTGGTCGCGACGAACGCCACGCGCCCGTCGTCCACGACGCACTCGCAGTTGCACAGGATCCCGCGGATCTCCTCCTCGACCATCACCAGCCCGCCGTACGAGCTGCGCCTGGCCTCCTCGGCGGCGGCCAGCACGTCGCCGGGGGAGGCGCACCTGCTCACCCCGCGCCCGCTCTGGGCGTCGGCGGGCTTGACGACCACGGGGAAGCGCAGCCCGCGCGCCCGGACCGCCAGGTCGGCCGGGTCGTCGCCGATGATCCACGGGTAGGAGGACACGCCCAGGTCGTCGAGGATGCCGCGCAGCACCCATTTGTCCACCGAGGCCCGCGCCGCCGTCTCCGACAGCCGGGCCGGCAGCCCGTACGCGTCGGCCACCGCGCGCAGCGCGGGCACCGCGACGTCGCTGGAGGGGGCCACCACGCCCGCCAGGTCGGCACGTCCGGCGAGCGCGGCCGTGACGGCGGCCGGGTCGTGCGTGCTGACCGGCAGGTACTCGTCGGCGAGGGCGACGCCGGGCGCGTCGGCCGAACGGTCGACGGCGATCGTCCGCAGGCCCATGCCGGCCGCCGCCCGGTAGGTGGACAGCGAGCCGTCGGCGGCCCCGAGCACCACCAGGGACCTCGCGCCGCTCACCGGCCCGCCTCCTGGCCGCCCCGGTCGTCCGTCCGCCGCTTGCGGGCCCAGAACGGGCCGAGGGCCAGGGCGTCCGCGCCCGTCCTGAGGTAGCAGGCGACGGCGTCCTCGGGGGTGCACACGATCGGCTCGTCGTCGTCGCGGAAGGAGGCGCCGGCCAGCATCGGCACGCCGGTCAGCGCCTCGAAGCGGGTGATCAGGGAGTGGAAGAGCGGGTTGGCGGCGCGGCTCACCGTCTGCACGCGGGCGCTGCCGTCCACGTGCGTGATCGCGGGCACCTCGCCGCGGCGGTGGTCCAGCACGTCGAAGCCGAGCAGCATGACCGGCGAGGGATGTGCGCCGGTGAAGTAGTCCCGCGACCGCTCGGCCAGGCACGACGGCGCCAGCGGCAGGAACGGCTCCCGGCGCCTGACCCGTTCGTTCATGCGCGCGGCGGACGTGGGGTCGCGCGGGTCGGCCAGCAGCGAGCGGTTGCCCAGGCCGCGCGGCCCGCACTCCGTCCGGCCCTGGAACCAGCCCACGATCAGGCCGTCGGCGATGCGGGCGGCGGCGTGCCCGGCGATGTCGTCCGGACGCAGGTAGTCCACGCCCGCGTCGCGCAGCGCCTTCTCCATGCGTTCCGCGGTGAAGCCGGGCCCGGCGAAGACGTGACCGCCCGCCGGGCGGGGCCGGCCGTACAGGCCGACGCTCACCTCCAGCGCCGCGCCGAGCGAGGCGGCGGCGGGCTGGGCGAACAGCTCCTCGAAGCCGGACTCGGCCAGCAGGCGGCCGTTCAGCATCGGGTTCATCGCCGTCTCGCCGGCCACCGCGAGCCGGGTCGTCCCGGTCGTCTCGCGCAGCCATCGGGCCAGGTGCAGCCCGGCCCGCTCAAGGGTGGCCTGGAGGGCGAAGGCGATGTCCACGGCGTGCTGGGTGAGGGCCTCACCGGCGGGTGGGCCCGGCGGCCCGAAGGCGTCGAGGAACTTCGCCGAGACCGTGTGCCGCCCGCCGCCCGGGTGCGGCTCGAACCAGCTCAGGTCCAGCTCGTGGCCGCCGTACGGGGTCAGGCGCAGCAGGTCGGCGAAGGGCTGGACGTAGGTGTCGCCGCCGTACGCCGCCAGCGCCATCACCTTGTCCTCGTCCAGGCCGGGACGGAAGCCGAGGTAGCCGGTGACCGCCGCGTACAGGGCGCCCAGCGCGTGGCGGTGCCCGACGTGCCGCAGGTGCCTGATCCGGTCCCCGTCGGCCACGGCCAGGCCGGTGCCGGTGCCGTCCATCGTGAGCACGGCGGCGGAGTCGAACGGGCTCACATGGAAGGCGCCGGCCGCGTACGCGCGGTGGTGTTCCACCAGATGCACCCCGAACCCGGCCGGCCCGGTGTGCCCGGCGGCCTCCTTGACCTCCCAGCCGGGCGGGGAGCCCGTCCGCTGCCCGTGGAAGGCCACGTGGTCCACCTCGTCCAGCCCGATCCCCGCCTGTTCCAGGCAGTACGCGACCGCCCGGCGGGGGAACCGGCCGTCGTGCCGGACGCGGGTGAGCCGCTCCTCCTCGGCGAACGCCACGATCTCGCCGTCGCGCACCAGCGCCGCCGCAGAGTCGTGCGCCAGGGAGATGCCCAGTACGTACATGTCGTCACTCCGAGTCTCGCGAGATCAGCATCCGGCGCATCACATGGGCCTTCACGGGCACCCCGAGGGCGAGCGCCACCAGGCCCCCGGCCGCCCCCGACCACGGCACGACGACGACCGCCAGCGAGGCGGTGGCCACCAGCCCGGCGAACGCGCCCGCCGACGTCACGGCGAGCACGTCGTTGTTCGTGTTCTCCACCAGGTAGGCCGCGTACATCACGGTCAGGAAGAGCGCCAGGACGACGACGACCAGCCCCGCCAGCACCGGTGGCGACGTCGCGAGCCCCCACCGGAGCAGGACGGCGCAGGCGACGGCGACGGCGGCCCCCGCCCACCCGGCCCGGCCCAGCAGCCGTGCCGCACGAGCCCGCCCGGCCCGCCCGGCGAGCCCGCGCAGCCGTCGCGAGGTCGCGGGCTGCGCGACCCGCAGCAGGTAGATCACGAGCTGGCAGACCGCGACCGCCGGAAGCAGCGCGAGATACAGCACGCCGCTCTGCCCCGCCCGCCCCGAGGCGCCCAGCACCAGGTACACGACCGCGAAACAGAGCGCGTCACACAGGTCGGCCGCCCCCAGCAACCAGGTGGCCCGCGACAGGGGACGCAGCAGCGACCGCCGCCCACGGCCGGGAGGAGGGCGCAGCCAGTCGCGGGGCAGCGCCGCGAGCGCCACGCAGGTCACCGCGACCGTCCCGGCCAGGACCAGCAGCAGGTGCGTCTGCGGCGGCCAGCCGATCCACAGGGTGGCGGCGGTGACGGCGAGCACCACGCCGCCGCTCGCCGCGAACGCCGCCGTGTCCAGCACGGGCCGGCCCCGTACGCGGTGCAGCCCGGAGACCGTCATCAGCAGGCCCGTGCAGGCCGACCACGCCCCGGCCGCGAGACAGAGGGCCGCCATCGACGACGGCGCGGTCACCGCCACGGGAACGAGCACCGCCAGCAGCACCGCGACCGGCGCGGCGGACATGGCCACCGTCAGCCTGGCCACCGCCGGGCCGGTCCGCCTGACCCGCGCCAGCGTCTTCAGCGCGGCCTTCTCCGGCGCGTCCGCGACCAGGAGCAGCCATCCGCACAGCCCGAGCGCGGTGGCGTAGTGGCCGAACGCGGACCCGTCCCACACGGCCGCCGGCGCCGCCGCGGCGACCTGCGTACCGGCCCTGAACGCGCCCCGCCCCGCCAGCAGCCGCAGCACCGCCACCGGCCGGAGGCGGGACGCGGCGTGCGCGTCGGGATGGGTCTGGGTCAACGTGGTCCCCCGTCGGTCGCCTGACGGCGTGGTGGCGTTCGTGCGCCGGGTCAGAGCGTCCGCCGTGCGGCCGGAATACCGGCCGGGGGGCCCAAAACAGATCAGTCGGCGGACGCCGGCGGTGGTCAGGCGGCGCCGGAGCGTTGTGCGGCCTGGTAGACGGCCATGGCCTCGTTCCCGAAGAAGGGGCCGAACATGAAGTCGGGGGCGAAGTCGTACTTGAAGCTGTTGACGGAGTTCAGCCAGCCGAGGCCGCTGGAGGTGTCGAACCCCTCGAACCACGGCCCGCCGCTCGACCCGCCGGTCATCGCGCAGCGCAGCCCCTGGTCGCGGGTCCTGACCGGGTCCTTGAACACCCGCCCGCTGCAGAACACCAGGTCGGAGCCGTCGAAGGGGGCGGCGGCCGGGTAGCCGAAGGAGAACATCTGCCGTCCGGTGGGCTGGTTGAAGGCCACCCCCTGGCCGCCGACGACGTCGGTGAGCGTGCGCCCCTGTAAGGGCGCGACCACGGCGGCGGCGACGTCGAAGTTGATGTCCTCGTTGGCGTTCCACTGCTGGGTGGTCAGCAGCCGGGTGGCCACCCACGTGCCGAACGGGCGGCGGCCGTCGTCGAAGCCCGGGACGAACACCCAGTTGCGGTGGGCGGTGCCGTTCATCTTGACGCAGTGGCCCGCGGTCATCACGACGCTCTCGTTGGCACTGGTCACCGCGGTGCCCGAGCAGGAGGCCGTCCGCCCCTCGGCGGTGGTGAAGAAGACCCGGCCGACCGTGCGGGCGACGCCGCCCCCGTCGGCCCAGGCCTGGCCAGGACTGTCCTGCGCGGGCGCCGCCCGGCGGGCCGCCGCCGTGCTTCCGGCGAGCGAGGAGGCCGCCGCGCCGGTCCAGGAGGAGGTCGTGATCCGGCGGCCGCCCGTGACGCCGCGGGTCGCCCAGGGCGTGCCCTGCGTCGGCCCGTCGGAGGACGTCCCGCGGCGCGGCGCGGGCGCGGAGAGCGGCCTGGCCGCCCGCATGCGCTCCGGCGTCCAGTAGTCCATGACGGTCCTGCGCTGGGACGACGAACCGGCCCCCGACCAGCCCACGGGGCCGCGGTCCAGGGTGGTCCCGGCCTGCGCGGGGACCGGCGCGCCCGCAACGGCGAGCGCGACGACGGCGAGCAGGGCGACTCTGCGGTGCATGACGTACCTCCGAAACCGGGACCGGGATCTGCCGTCAGGAGGTACGCGCGCGGCCCCCGCGCAGGCTCAAGCCATGCGCAATCGGGTATGGGCGCGGCCGGATTACACACCCGGCTACACACTCTGGACCATGCCGCCCGGCCGTCCCCCTTCCTAGCCTGGGGGCCATGACTGGTTGGACGGAGACGGTCCTGCTGCGGGCGGCCGCTCTCGGCCCGCGCGTGGCGGTCGCCGAGGCCGCGAGCGGCGCCACGCTCACGTACGGCACGCTCGCCGTCCGCGCCCGCCAGGCCGCCCAGGGCCTGCGGCGGCGCGGCCTGCGCCCCGGCGACCCGGTGGTCGTGCTGCTGCGCGGCGGCTGCCACCTCCCCGTCGCCGGGTACGCCGTGCTCGCCGCGGGCGGCGTGGTCGTGTCCATCCCCGGCGGACCGGCCGCCGCCGGCGCCCGCATCATGATCACCGACCGGGACGACGCCGACGCCATCGCCCAGGAGGCCGACATCCGGCAGGTCTACTCCTTCACCGGCATCCCCGGCACCGCCGGCTTCGACAGCCTGCTCGGCGCCGACGGCCCGATCGAGCCCACCGCCCGGCTCACCACCGCCCGCAAGGTGGGCGCCGCCGACGTCGTCCTGGTCGCCGGGGCCGACCTGCGGGCGTACGACATGGTGCTCGGCGCGGGCGCGCGGCTGGTCGCGGCGCACGAGCCCGACCCCGCCGAGTGCCGCAGGATCATCACCGAGCACGACGTCACCCTGCTGATCGACGCGCGGCTGCGGATCGTCCCGGTCCGCGCCCCCGATCCCGCGCTTGGGGCAAACCTCTGACAGCTCGTGAGGGCGGTGTCACACTGGGTGCCAATCCTGGGGTCCAGACACATGAGGATCATGGTGACGTTGCTCAGACACAACCTTCCCGCCGAGCCCGACAGGTTCATCGGCCGGGAACGGGATCTGGAGGAGCTGTGCGGGCTGGTCGGTGAGGTCAGGCTGCTGACGCTCAGCGGCGTCGGAGGCACCGGCAAGACCCGATGCGCGCTGCAGATCGCCTCCCGGCTGGTGCCGTCCTTCCCCGACGGGGTCTGGCTGGCCGAGCTGTCCAGGCTGACCCGGGCCGACCTGCTGGTCCACGAGATCACCAAGATGCTGGGCGTGCACGAGGAGGGCGTGCGGCCGCTGCTCGACACGCTGGTCGACTTCCTGCGCGGCAAGAAGCCGCTGCTCGTCCTGGACAACTGCGAGCACCTGGTCGAGGCCTGCGCCGAGCTGGCCGAGCGGCTGCTGACCTCGTGCGAGGACCTGCGGCTGCTGGTGACCAGCCGGGAGCCGCTGAAGATCCCCGGCGAGCTGGTGTGGCGGGTGCCGCCGCTGGCGCTGCCCGGCCCGGCGGAGGCGGCCGAGGAGGTCGAGCGGGTCGAGTCCGTGCAGCTCTTCCTCGACCGGGCGCGCTCGGCCGGGTCGGGGCTCGCGGTCACCGGCGCCAACGCCGGCGACATCGCCCGGCTCTGCCACGCCCTCGACGGCCTGCCGCTGGCCCTGGAGCTGGCCGCGGCCAGGACCGCCGCGATGTCGCCCGGCCAGATCTCGGCCCGGGTCAACGACCGGTTCCGGCTGCTGACGGCGAGCGGCCGTACCGCGCCGGCCCGGCAGCGCACCCTGCTGGCCACCCTCGAATGGAGCCACGACCTGCTCTCGCCGCGGGAACAGGTGCTCTTCCGGCGGCTCGCGGTGTTCAGCGGGCCGTTCACCCTCGACCTGGCCGAGTCCGTCTGCGCGGGGCCGAGCCTGGCCGCCGCCCAGGTCCTCGACGTGCTCAGCGGCCTGGTCGACAAGTCGCTCGTGCTGTTCGACCAGAGCAGCTCGTGCTACCGGCTGCTGGAGTCGGCCCGCCAGTTCGCCGCCGGGAAGCTGGAGTCGGCCGGCGAGGCCCGGCACCTGCGCGACCGGCTGCTCCACGGCCTGGCCGACCTCGCCCACCACCACGGCCGCGACGTGTGGGCCACGCCCGGCCTGACCTGGCCCGAGCGCTACGCCCGGCTGCTCGCGCTCCAGGACCTGCTGGGCAACGCCCGCGAGGCCCTGTCCTGGGCCGTCGAGTCCGGCCTGGCCGAGCCCGGCCTGCGGCTCGCGTGCGGCTACATGCCGCTGTGGGCCGGGTTCGGCGAGCTGACCGAGGGCCGCCGCTGGTACGAGAGCCTGCTCGCGCTGCCCGCCGCCCGCGCCCTCGGCGACCTGTCCGCCGAGGCCCTGCTCCACCACGCCAACCTGGCCTACGAGCAGCAGGACGCCGCCGCCTGCGGCGAGTCGGCCGCCCGCGCCCTTGAGCTGCGCCGCGCGACCGGTGACGACTTCATGCTGGCCTTCACCCTCGTGATCGCCGGCATGTACGAAGGCACCAAAGGCGACATCGCGCTGGCCGCCGAGCGCGGCGAGGAGGCCCTGGAACTGGCCCTGCGCGTCGGCAACGGCCTGATCGAGGCGTCGGCGCGGCTGCTGCTGTCCGGGGTGGCCGCCTTCCACGGCCTCCGGCGCGAGTCGCTGATCAGGGGCGAGGAGGCCATCGAGGTCTACTCCCGCTTCGGCCACCTGTGGGGGGTCACCAGGGCCCACCTGGAGCTGGGCCGCTTCGCCGACTTCCTCGGCGACCTCGACAGCGCCCGCCGCCACCTGGAGGAGTGCGCCGAGCTGGCCGAGGAGATGGCGGCCAAGCCGGTCCTCGCGACCAGTCTCGGCCTGCTCGGCGCGGTCCTGGCCCGCCAGGGCGAGGCGGAGCGGGCCAGGGCGCGGCTGGCCCGGTGCGTGACGCTGAGCCGGTCCATGGGGCAGCACCTGCCGATCATCTCCGCGCTGGTCGCGCTGGCCGTCCTGGCCGAGAAGCAGCACGACCTGGAGACCGCCGTACGCCTCTGGGCCGCGGCCAAGGCCATGGAGGAGCGGCTCGGGCTGCCCGTCTGGACGTCCGCCACGCCCGAGCCGCTGCTCGCCCGCGCCCGCGCGGAGGCCGGTGAGGGGCAGGTCCAGCTCTGGTGGACGATGGGCGGCGGCATGACGGAGGAGGAGGCCCTGCGCTACGGCCTCCAGGGCGAGCGCCCGGCCCAGGGCGCGCCGCGGCCGCCGGCGGGACCGGCGTCGGTGCTCACGCCGCGCGAGCGGGAGATCGTCGTGCTGATCAGCCGGGGGCTGTCCAACCGGGCCATCGGCGAGGAGCTGTTCATCAGCCCCGCCACCGCCGCCCGGCACGTCGCCAACATCCTGCTCAAGCTCAACTTCGGCTCGCGCACGCAGGTCGCCGCCTGGGCCGCGGAGCACGGCGTCCTCCACTGATCCCGCCGGGTCCTCGGCGGGGCCGGTCATCGGCCCGCGGCCAGCTCGGCGGGCCGGGCCGATGGCGGGTCGAGGACCGCCGTGAACAGGTTGCCGGCCCGTTCCCGGAAACGTTCGGCGGCCGGCTCGTCGCCGGTGCGGCGGTGGGCCCGTCCCAGCGTCACCAGGGCCCGCGCCTCGCCCAGCTTGTAGCCGCTGCCGGCGTGCACGCGGGCCGCGCGGGCGGCGTAGGAGATGGCCAGGCCCGGATCGCCGGCCGCCAGCGCCGCCTCCGCGCCCGCCGCCAGCGCCGCGCCCTGCACCAGCACCGCGCCCGCCTTCCTGGCCAGCGCCAGCCCCGCCAGCGTGTCGCGCATGGCGGTCACGTGCTCGTCCAGGCGGGTACGCGCCACGGCCAGCCCCACGAGCGCGTCCGCCTGGCCCACGGCGGCGCCGATGCCGCGGGCCCGCTCCAGCGCGGCGCTCAGATGCCCGACGGCGGCGCCGGGGTCGGTCTGGCAGCCGATCCGGCCGAGCCCGAGCAGGGCGTCCAGCTCCAGCTTGGGATCGCCGACCGCCAGCGCCCGCCGCAGCGCCTCCTCGGCGTAGCCGAGCGCGTCGGCCCGCCGGCCCGCGTCCAGGTGCACGTCGGCCAGCTCCCTGCACAGGTCGGCCTGGTACCGTTCGCCGATCGCGGCGCCGAGCCCGCGCGCCGCCGTCAGGCACCGGACGGCCTCGCCCAGCCGGCCGGTCAGCCGGAGCACGTTGCCGAGGCTGGCCAGCGCGGCGGCCTCGGTCGCCGGCAGTCCGCGGTCGCGGCAGAGCGACACCGCCTCGCTCAGGCGTTCCTCGGCGGCGTCGAGCCGGCCCATCTGGGTCAGCGCCAGCCCGAGGTCGACGAGCGGCGCGGCCCCCACCCGCGAGGAGCGCCGCGAGCCGTCCACGGCCAGGGTCAGCAGCCGCCGGGCCGCGCCGAGCCTGCCCTGCTGGAGGTGGACCACGCCGAGCGCGGCCAGCGCCGCGAGCTTCCCCTCCGGCCAGCCCGCCAGCTCGGCGGCCGTGAACGCCCCCCGCAGCTCCACGACCGCCTCGGTCAGCTCGGCCGCCCGCCACCGGGTGGCGGCCAGGCAGTGCCCGACGGCCGCCTGGCCCAGGTGGTCGCCGGCCGCGCGGGCGGCCCGCCGCGCGTCCCGCAGCACGTCCGTCCAGCCGGGCTGGCCGCCGGTCAGGTCGAGGTAGCCGTTCATGGCGTCGATGAGCCGCCAGGCGTACGGGTGGTCCGGGGCGTTCCGGACGGCGGCGACGAGGTTGGCGCGTTCGGCGTCCAGCCAGGCCAGCGCGGCGGCGGCGCCGGTGAAGGCGGGCGGGCGGCCGGAGCCGTCGGCGGGGGCGCGCAGCAGGTGGGGGTAGGCGACGTCGCCGGCCTCCCGGACCATCCGCAGGTACCAGGCCATCAGCGCGTCCAGGGCGCGGGCCCGTCCCGGCGCTGCCTCCTCGGCCAGCACGCGTTCGCGGGCGTACTCCCGCATCAGGTCGTGGAAGGTGTAGCGGCCCGGCTCCGGCTCCTCGACCAGGTGCGCGGCGGCGAGCCCGGACAGCAGCCGGTCGGCCTCGGCGGGCGCGGCCCCGGCCAGCGCGCCGGCCGCCCCCGCGGTGAACGTGGGCCCGGGGACGAGCGCGAGCAGCCGGAACAGCCGCCGCGCCGCCGGATCCAGGCGGTGATAGGACAGGTCGAACGCGCCGCGCACGGCCGCGTGCGGATCTCCGGTGACCGCCAGGGCCGATAATCGGGTGCCGGTGAGCCGGCGCACCTGACCGGCGATGTCGCCGACGGCTTTCCCGCCCGGCCGGCCGAGGATGCCCGCGGCGGCGATGCGCAGCGCCAGCGGCAGCCGGCCGCACGCCCTGGCCAGGTCGAGCGCCGCGTCCCGCTCGGCGGCCAGCCGCTCGCCGCCGAGGATCCCGCCGAACAGCGTGACCGCCTCGCCGGTGGACAACACGCCGAGCGGGACGGGGATCGCGCCGTCCCGGGCGACCAGGCCGTCCAGGCGGCCCCTGCTGGTGATCACGGTGGCGCAGCGCCGTCCGCCCGGCAGCAGCGGGCGGACCTGCTCCTCGCTGCCGGCGTTGTCCAGCACCACCAGCACCCGCCGGTCGGCCAGCAGGCTGCGGTAGGCCGCGCTGGCCTCCTCCACCGTGCCGGGCACGCGCTCGGCGGGCAGGCCCAGCCCGCGCAGGAACCGGCCGAGCGCCTCGATCGGCAGCAGCGGCCGCTCGGCCGAGTGCCCGCGCAGGTCCACGTAGAGCTGGCCGTCGGGGAAGCGGTGGCGGTTGCGGTGGGCCCAGTGCAGGGCCAGGGCCGTCTTGCCCGATCCGCCCGCGCCGGTCAGCACCGAGATCGCCGTCCCGCCGCCGGCCGGGTCGCCGCCGCCCGCGAACGCCTCGCCGCCGGGCGCGAGCGGGTCGCCGCCGGGCGCGAACGCGTCGCCGCCGGGCGCGAGCGGGTCGAGCAGCCGGAGCTCGGCCGTCCGGCCGGTGAACTGGCCGGGACCGGGCGGTAGTTGCGCGGGCGTCACCGTTTCCCGGGAATCGGCCCGCCTGATCGGCGGAACGTTCCCGCGCAGGATGCGCTGGTGCAGTCGCCGTAGCTCGGGGCCGGGGTCGAGGCCCAGTTCCTCGGTGAGGCGGCGGCGGGTGCGCTCGTACCGCTCCAGCGCGTCCACGCGGCGGCCGGCCCGGCACAGCGCCAGCATGAGCAGGCCGACCAGCCCCTCGCGGAACGGGTGCTCGGCGACCAGCGCGATCAGCTCGGGGACCAGCACGGCCGCGCGGCCCGCCCGGACCTCGGCGTCCAGGCACTCCTCGACGGCTCCGAGACGTTCCTCGGCGAGCGCGTCGCGCAGCCGGTCCAGCAGCTCGCCGCCGGAGACGCCGGTCAGCGGCTCGCCGCGCCACAAGGTCAGGGCGCGGCGCAGCCCGGTGGCCTGCCGCTCGGCCGTCTCCCCGGCGCGCGCCCGGGTGACCGCCGCGCGGAACTCGTGCACGTCCACCTGCCCGGGGTCCAGGCCGAGCTGGTAGCCGCGCGGGCGGTAGGCGATGGTGACGCCGGCCGCGGCCAGGAGGGGACGCAGCCGGGAGACGTACCCCTGCACCAGGTTGCGCGCCCCGGCCGGAGGACGCTCGCCCCACAGGCCCTCGATCAGCCGGTTCACCGAGACGAGCCGGCCCGCGTCCAGCGCGAGCAGGGCCAGCGCCGCGCGCTGCCGGGGCGGCCCGAGCGGGATCTCCTGGCGCCCCCGCCATGCCCGCACCGCCCCCAGGAGCCCGATCTTCAGTACGTCCGCCAGACCCGCCCGTGCTGTTTCGTCTGACATATCGCATTTCCCCTTTGCCACGTCGCAGGCCGCCATACAGGAGACATGACAGGCAGTACAGCCGAAATCCTGACGCCATCAAGCCCCCGTGCAGCGCCCTGCTGCACTCTGAACGCGATCTCGCTTGGGTTCGCTCCACATTCGCTTGACACGGGCTGACAGACGCGCGGACGCGCGGCCGGCCCCGTCGCGTCACCCCGGGGAAGAGGCAGCGTTGTCCGAACCGCACCACGACGTTCTCCAGGAGTTCGCCCGGACGGCCGGGCGCCATCCCGGCCGTCCGGCCCTGGTCCACGACGGTCGCACCGTCACCTACGCCGAGCTGGCCGCGTGGGTCCGCGCGACGGCCCGGCGGCTCGGGCCCGATCCCGGGGCGGTGGGCGTGCCGGCGTCCCGCACGCCGGGGACCGTGGCCGCGCTGCTCGGCACGCTGGCGGCGGGCGGCGCGTACGTGCCCGTCGACCCGGCGCACCCGCGGGCCCGCCGGCAGGCGATGCTGGCGGCGGCCGGCTGCCGCACGCTGGTCGCGTCCGGGCCGGACGCCTGGGCCCCGGACAGCGTGCGGGTGATCGAACCGCCCGATCACGGCGACCCCGACGGCGACCCCGACGGCGACCCCGACGGCGACCCCGACGGCGACTTCGACGGCGGCCCGGCGGGTGAGTTCCCGGGGGACGCGCCCGCGTACGTCCTGTTCACCTCCGGTTCGACCGGCGCGCCCAAGCCCGTGGTGACGCCCAGGCGGGCGATCTCCGTCGTGACGGGGGCGCTGCGCGAGCTGTTCGGCATCACCCCGGCCGACCGGGTGCTCCAGTTCGCCTCGCTGAACTGGGACACCTGCCTGGAGGAGATCCTGCCCGCCCTGACCGGCGGGGCGGCGCTGGTCTTCCATGACGGCGCGCACTCGGGCTCGTTCCGCCGGATGTTGCGCGCGGTCGCCGACGAGCGGATCAGCGTGCTGGACCTGCCCACGGCGTTCTGGCACGAGCTGGTACGGCACCTGGCCGACGAGGGGGCCGCACTGCCCCCGTGCGTCCGGCTGGTGATCATCGGCGGCGAGGCCGTCAGCCCGTCGCGCCTGGCGGACTGGCGGGCCCTGGACACCGGCGGCGTCCGCCTGCTCAACACCTACGGGTGCACGGAGACCACCCTCATCACGCACGCGATCGACCTGCACGGCCCGATGGCCGGCGGGGTCGCGGGGGAGCGGGATTCGGTGGCGGGGGAGCGGGTGCCGATCGGGTGGGCGCTCGCGCACGTCGAGCAGCGGGTGAGCGCGGAGGGCGAGTTGCTGGTCGGCGGGCCGGCCCTGGCGCTGGGCTACCTGGGCCTGCCGGAGGCGACCGCCGCCCGCTTCGTCACCCCCGAGCCGGGCGCCGGGCGGTTCTTCCGCACCGGGGACCGGGTCGCCGTGACCGGCGGCGGGGCGCTCGTCCACGAGGGACGGCTCGACCACGAGCTCAAGATCCGGGGCATCCGGGTGGACCCGGCCGAGGTCGAGGCGCACATCGCCGGCCATCCGGGCGTGGGCGCGGTGGCGGTGGCGGGCGTCACGGTCGCCGATCACACCACGCTCGCCGCGTACGTCGTGCCCCGCCCGCAGCCCGGCCGGGACGCCGAGCACGGGCTGGCCGCCGAGGTCCGGGACTACCTGCGGGACCGGGTGCCGGGCCACCTGGTGCCCAGCCGGATCACCGTCGTGCCCGAACTGGCCTACACCACCAGCGGAAAGGTCGACCGCGCCGGTTCGCACCGGCGCTACACCACCAACTGAAGGAGATCATGCACGTGGACGTCACCGCCGTCTCTGACATCTTCCGGCGGGTACTGGAAAACCCCGAAATAACGGATGATTCCGACTTTTTCGTCTTGGGTGGGGATTCGCTGCTCGCCACCCGCGTCCTCAGCGCGATCGCCCGCGACGGCGGCGCCGAGCTGGACTTCGACGACTTCCTCGACGCGCCCACCCCGGCCGCGCTGGCCAAGAAGATCGCGAGCCTGGCATGAGGGTCGTCGTCGTGGGAGCGGGCCTCGCGGGGCTCACCGCCGCCGCCGACCTGGCCGCGACCGGCGCCGAGGTCACCGTGATCGAGGCCAGGGACCGCGTCGGCGGGCGTACGCACGGCATCGAGGTCGCCCCCGGCGGCTGGGCCGACGCGGGCGCGGCGTACCTGGGGGAGCGGCACACCGCGCTGACGGCCCTGCTGGCCGAGCTGGACCTGAAGACCACCCCGGCCACGGTGGGCGGCGCGGCCAGGTTCGCGCTCGGCGGCGAGCCCGGGACCGGCCGGTTCCCGCCCCTGTCGGCGGTCGCGCTGGGCGGCCTGTTCGACGCGCTGGAGGAGCTGGCCGCCGCCGTCCGCCCGGAGGCTCCCTGGCTGTCGCCGGACGCCGCCCGCCTGGACGCCACCACGGCGGCGGACTGGGCCGCCGAGCACCTGACGCATCCGGACGCGCGGCTGTTCTTCCCGCTGTTCGCCGGCGAGATGATGGCCGCGGACCCGGCGGACGTGTCCGTCCTGCACCTGGCCTTCTACCTGCGCTCGGGCGGCGGCCTGCGCTACCTGAACGCCTTCGCGGGCGGCGCGCAGGAGGACCGGATCGACGGCGGCGCCCACCAGGTGTGCCTGCGCCTGGCCGCCCGGCTCGGTGACCGGGTGCGCCTGGGCGAGCCGGTGCGCGCGGTCCACCAGGACGCGACCGGCGTGGACGTCGTCACCGCGACCGGCCTCACCAGGGCGGACGTGGTGGTGGTCGCCGTGCCGCCGGTGCTGGCCGACGCCGTGGAGTTCCGGCCGGGCCTGCCCGCGCCGCGGTCGGGCCCCGGCACGGCGCCCGGCTGCGCGGTGAAGGTGCACCTGGTCTACCCCGCGCCGCTCTGGCGCGAGCAGGGCCTCTCGGGATGGTCGGTCAGCGCGGACGGCCCCCTGCTGTCCACCGTGGACGACTCGCCCGCGGGCGGCTCGGCGGGCGTGCTGACCGGGTTCGTGACCGGCGCGCAGGCCAAGGCGTTCGCCGCGCTGCCCCCGCACGAGCAGGCCGGGCAGGCGCGGGCCCAGGTCGCGCGGCTGTTCCCCGGGCTGCCCGCCCCGGACGCCTGCCACGTGACCGACTGGCTCGGCGAGCGGCACAGCCGGGGCTGCTACGCGGCGCTGTTCGGACCGGGCGACTGGCTGCGGCTCGGCCCGCGGCTGACGACCCCCCACCAGCGGGTGCACTGGGCCGGCACCGAGACGAGCACCGAGTTCTTCGGCCTGATGGAAGGCGCCATCCGCTCAGGACACCGGGTGGCCACGGAGATCGACGCGACCTGGAGGCACAGCCATGACTGACCGGACCCCGATCGCCCCCCTGGCCGTACGGCAGGGCTTCATGACCGAGCCCGGCCTGGGCGCCGGCAACTTCCTCGACCACGCGCTCGTGGCCAACCCCAACCGGTCGGTGCCGTTCGTCCACAGCCACCACACCGACCACCGCGGCCGGGTCGTGTTACGCGGCCACAGCCTGACCGACCTCGCGGCCCTGCGCGACCGGTACGCCACCTGGTACCACGCCAACGGCGTGCGGCCCGGCGAGCCCGTGGGCATCGTCGTCGCCGAGGGCCTGGAGCCGCTGCTGCACTTCCTGGCGCTCACCGCGCTCGGCGCCATCCCGGCGATGGTCAACGACGCCATGCGGGCCGACGTCATGGCCGGCTACCTGGAGCACGTCGGCGTGGTGGGCGTGGTCGCCGACGACACGACCCGGCTGCAGCTCGCCTACCGCAACACGCCGCGGGCCCGGCCCCGGTTCGTCGCCCTGGCGTCCGAGGTGCGGGCCCACGACGCGGCGTCGGGCGGGCTGCCGGAGCAGTACCCGTACCGGCACGAGCCGGACGACGTGGTGGCGCTCATCCACTCCTCCGGCACCACCGGCACCCCCAAGTCCACCATCCTCGGACATCGCAGCTTCTGGGACGGCAAACAGCTCCGGATGGTGCGTTTCCCGGCGGAACCGTACGACCGGCTGATGTCGCTCATGCCGCACACGCACGCGGGCGGGCTCAGCTACTTCCTCACCGCGGTGCTGCTCGGGCTGCCGACCGTGATCATGTCGGACTGGCGGCGGGCCGGGGTGGAACCGGTCATGGAGGCGTTCCAGCCGACCATGGTGGCCTCGTTCCCGCGCACGTTCGTCGAGCTGGCCACCGGCGAGCTGCCGGTCAGGGGCGCGGCCAGGGTGCACTCCTGGTTCAACACCGGCGACAGCGCCCACTACGGCCACATCCGGCGGCTCGTCCAGCTCGGCGAGCGGCCCGCGGGGCTGATCAGGTCATGGCTGCTGCCGCGCGGCGAGGCCGCCGGCGAGCCGCTGCCCGGCTCCCAGTTCGTGGACGGGCTCGGCTCCTCGGAGATGGGCATGGCGCTGTTCGGCCAGGTCACCTCCCCCGAGACGGCGCGCGCCGACCGCTGCGTGGGCAAGCCCCAGGACGCGGTGATCAAGGCCGCCGTGCTCGACGAGAACGGCCGGGAGCTGCCCGACGGCGAGGTCGGCCTGCTGGGCGTGATCACCCCGTCGCGCACCCCCGGCTACTGGAACGACGCCAGGCTGACCAGCAGCTTCGAGCTCAACGGCTACTGGCTGACCGGCGACGTCGCCCGCCGGGACGCCGAGGGCGACTTCTACCACCTCGACCGCACCGTGGACGTGATCGACACCGCGGCCGGGCCGGTCTACAGCCTGCCCGTCGAGGAGGTCCTCATCGCCGACTGCGCGGACCTCGTCCAGGACTGCTCGGTCGTCGGCGTGCCGGGGCCCGAGGGGCAGGTGCCGATCGCCGTCGTACGGGCGCAGGCCGAGGCCGCCGCGGTCACCGCCGAGGAGATCAGGGAGAAGGCCAACAAGGCGCTGGCCGACGCGGGCCTGGCCACGCTGGCCGCCGTGATCCTGGCGCGCACCGAGCAGGACTACCCGCTCGGCCCCACAGGCAAGGTGCTCAAGCGCGAGCTGCGCACCCGGCACGCGGCGCTGTTCGCCGGATGAGCCCGAACGACGACAGGTCCCGCCGCCCCGCCGCCGACGTCGAGACGGCCGCGGGGTCCGGGACCCCCGCCGACCGCCCCTACGTGTACGCGCGGCGGGCGCTCGCCGAGCCCGACTGGCGGCGGCTGCCGGGGTGGCGCGGGGTCACCGAGGCGCAGTGGCGCGACGCCCAGTGGCAGCGCGCCCACTGCGTGCGCAACGCGGCGCAGCTCCGCGCCGTGACCGGCGACCTGCTCCAGGACGCCTTCCTCGCCGACCTGGCCGCCGACGTGGCCCGGTTCGCCACCATGTCCATACTGGTCACGCCCCAGCTCCTCAACGTCATGGCGCCGGACGAGGCGGGCGATCCGGCCGCGTTCACGGCGGCGTTCCTGGCCAACCCGGTCCGCCGCTACCTGCTGCCGGTCGCCTCCGACCGGCACCCGGTCTGGCCGAGCCATCCGCGGGCCCAGCGGGACTCGCTGCACGAGGCCGAGATGTGGGCGGTGGAGGGCCTGACCCACCGCTACCCGACGAAGGTGCTGGCCGAGCTGCTGGCCACGTGCCCGCAGTACTGCGGCCACTGCACCCGGATGGACCTGGTCGGGACGTCCACCCCGCAGGTCGTCAAGGCCAGGCTCACGCTCAGGCCGGTGGACCGGCAGGAGCTGATGCTGGACTACCTCAAGCGCACGCCCGCCGTCCGGGACGTGGTGGTCTCCGGCGGCGACCTGGCGAACATGCCGTGGCCGCGGCTGGAGGCGTTCCTGCTGCGGCTGCTGGAGCTGGAGTCCGTACGCGACATCCGGCTGGCCACCAAGGCGCTGGTCGGGCTGCCGCAGCACTGGCTCCAGCCGGCCGTGGTCGAGGGCGTGGGCCGGGTGGCCGCCGTCGCGCGGGCCCGAGGGGTGAACCTGGCCGTGCACACCCACGCCAACCACGCCCGCTCGGTGACGCCGCTGGTCGCCGAGGCGGCCGGCGCCCTGCTCGCGGCCGGCGTGCGGGACGTGCGCAACCAGGGCGTGCTCATGCGCGGCGTGAACGCCACCCCGCACGACCTGCTCGACCTGTGCTTCGCCCTGCACGGCGAGGCCGGCATCCTGCCCTACTACTTCTACGTCTGCGACCTGATCCCCAACGCCGAGCACTGGCGCACCCCGCTGCACCAGGCGCGGCACCTCCAGGAGGCCATCATGGGCCACCTGCCCGGCTACGCCACGCCCCGGATCGTGTGCGACGTGCCCTACGTCGGCAAACGCTGGGTGCACCAGGCCGCCGCCTACGACCGGGAACGCGGCGTCTCGTACTGGACCAGGAGCCACGGGATCGGGCTGGAGCCGCCCGGCCCGGAGCGCCGCTTCCCCTTCTACGACCCGATCGACACCCTGCCCGAGCCCGGCCGCCGCTGGTGGGCGAGCCAGAAGGGAGAGTCATGACCCCGTTGCGCCGTTTGTGCTGGATCTTCCCCGACCGGGAGTCCACCCGGGCCACCGCGATGTGGCACCCGTTCTTCTGGGACCTGTACGAGGACGTCGCCGCCGAGCTCGGCCTGCGCTGGACCAGGAACTCCCCGGACTCGGTCACCGTGGACGCGCTGGAGCCCGGCAGGCCCCGCGTCTTCGTGGACGACGAGCCCGTCACCCCCGAGGACACGCTCTTCATCACCGCCCTGTACTCCCTGCCCTACCAGTCCATGGACGTCTTCAACCAGTACGCCCTGTACGCCGTGCTGGAGGAGGCCGGCTTCTACCTGCCGTTCCCGCCGTCCCTGTCGCCCGTGGCCAACGACAAGCTGGCCACCGTCCTGCGGCTGAGCGACTCGCCGGTGCCGCCGATCCCGACCCTGCGCATCGGCACCGGCCGGGACACCAGCAAGCACCTGTACGAGGCCGCCATCGCCGGCCTCACCTACCCGGCCCTGGTCAAGCCCGCCGGCTGGTGCGGCGGCGGCGGGGTGAACCTGGCCCGCGACTCCGAGGAGCTGCGCGGCCTGGCCAGCCTCGCCCAGGGCGGCGACACCACGCTCGTCGTCCAGCCCTACCTGGGCGACGGCACCGTGGACTACCGCGTCTACGTCGTGGACGGCGAGCCGTACGCGGTCATGAAACGCATCCCGGAGCCGGGCTCGCCGGTCGCCAACGCCAGCAGGGGCGGCACGATGGAGTTCCCGCCCGTGCCGCCCGAGCTGGCGGCGGCCACGGCGTACTTCTACGAGCGGCTGCCCATCCCGTTCTTCTGCGTCGACTTCCTGCACGACGGCGAGCGCTACTGGTTCTCCGAGCTGGAGCCCGACGGCGTGATCGCGCCCGACCTCGGCGACCCCGCCCGCACCCTCCAGCGCGACGTCACCCGCGCCCGCTGGACGGCCTACCGCGACGGCCACGCCCGCTTCCTCAAAGAACGTCCTCCGCACGGACGCCTTCCGCACGGACGCCTTCCGCACGAACCCGAGAGCTGGTGACCCCCATGACCGAATCGTTCTCGCTGACGTCCGCGGCGGCCGAGCCGCTGCTGCGCGTCCCGAGGCGCTCGCTGGAGCGGCTGAGGAGCGTGCCCGCGCTCGCGCCGCGCTACGAGGGCCACGAGAAGGTGCTCACGCTGGATGACCTGGCCGCCCTGCCGCCGCTGGTCAAGGACGACCTCAACGTCGCGCTCGCGCACCTGGAGCCCAAGGCCGGGCAGGGCGCGACCTGGCTCTTCCAGAGCGGCGGCAGCACCGGCGCGCCCAAGGTCGGCTACGCCCCCACCGGCTTCTACATGGAGGGCGTGCACCGCCATTGGCAGCCCCTGGAACCGGACGACGTCTTCGTCAACGCCTGGGGCGCCGGCCGCATGTGGGGCGCCCACTTCCTGGCCGCCGCCCTCGCCGACCTGTCCGGCTGCCGGGTCATCGCCCTGGGCTCGGTCGGCAAGGAGGAGTACGGCGACTGGCTGGGCTTCTTCGCCGACCGGAAGGTGACCGCGTTCGGCGGCACGCCCAGCGTGCTGCGGCTGTGGTTCGCCCACGCGCGGGCGGCCGGCCTGCGCCTGCCCGCGCTGCGCAAGGTGCTCTGGCTGGGCGAGGCGTGGCATCCCCAGCTCGACGAGGACCTGGCCGAGGTCGCCCCGGACGCCCGCCGCTGGGGCATGTTCGGCAGCACCGAGACCTGGGTCGCCGCCACCAACACCCCGGACTGCCCGGCCGACGTCTTCCACCCGCTGCCCGACCAGCTCGTGCACAGCGACGCCGACGAGCTGCTGGACTTCACCACCCTCAACCCCGACATGCTCAACCCGGTGCTGCGCTACCGCACCGGCGACGCCGGCCGCCTCGTCTCCTGCCCGTGCGGCCGGGACGGCAGGGCGCTGCGCATCCTGGGCCGCCGCGACTCGGTCGTCCAGGTGCGCGGCCTCGGCCTGCACGTGGACGACGTCGTCGCCCAGGCCGAGCGCCAGCCCGGCGTGCTGCGCGCCCAGGTCCTGGTCACCGAGCGGCAGGGCCGGGTCTCCGGCGTGGACGTGCTGCTGCTGACCGGCTCCGCGACCCCGCCCGACCTGCCCGAACGGCTGCGCCGCGACCTCCTGGCCGGCACCTTCACCCTCAGCACGGCCTTCCAGCACGACCCCGGCTCCTTCCGGGTGCGGACGGTGGACGCGCTGATCGGCAACGACCGCACCGGCAAGACCTCCTCCTTCGTCGTACGGGAGGAGCAGTGAGGATGCCGGGGTCGCTCGGCAGGGAGTTCGGCCTCTACTGGAGCGGCCAGACGGTGAGCCTGCTCGGCGACCGGATCACCGTGTTCGTCGTCCCGACGTTGATGATCTTCGTGTTGCACGCCTCCGCGCTGGAGGTCGGCATCGTGGCCATGGCCCAGTACCTCGGCATCCCGCTGCTGGGGCCGATCGCCGGGGTGCTGGTGGACCGGTGGGACAAGCGGCTGACCATGGTCGTGTGCGACCTCGTCCGGCTGGTGGCGGTGGGGGTCATCCCGGTCGCGTACTGGTGCGGGGTGCTCTCGACGCCGGTGTTGTTCGTGTGCGTGGCGCTGATCAGCGGCGCGACCATCTTCTTCAACATCGGCTACCTCGTCGCCGTGCCCACGACCGTGCCGCAGGACCGGCTGGTGCGGGCGTACTCGCGGCTGGAGGGCAGCAGCACGGTGTCGGAGGTGGCCGGGCCGTCGATCGCGGCGGGCCTGTACCACCTGCTCGGCGTCGCCTCGCTGCTCGTGGACGCGGCCACCTACCTGGTCTCGGCGGCGTGCCTGCGGGCCATGAAGCCGTGGGGCGTCACGACCGGGGAGCGGGTGCCGGTGCGCTCGCGGCTGATGCTCGGCTTCCGGCTGAACTGGGCCGACCCGGTGCTGCGCCGGGTGGTGCTGGCCGCGGTGGTGCTCAACTCGGGCGGGCCGGTCTTCGTCACGGTCCTGCCGGTGCTGGCCTACCAGGGGCTCGGCGTCTCGGTGGGCGTGTTCGGCGCGGCGATGTCGGCGGCGGCCGTGGGTGCGGTGCTCGGCGCGCTGGCCGCCCCGAGGATCAGCGACCGGCTCGGCCTCGGCCGGACCATGGCCTGGGCGCTGCTGCTGCACTGCCTGGTCGGCCTCGGCGTGCTGGCCGCGCCCGCGCTGCCCGCCGCGCTGGTGATCGGCGTGACGTTCGGCTGCTACGGCTTCTTCATGTCGTGCATCAACGTGTGCAGCGCGCCGATCCGGCAGTCGCGGATGGCCGCCGAGAACCAGGGCGTCATGCACGCCGCGTTCCGCACGGCGACCTGGGGGGTGATCCCGCTGGCCGCACTCGCGGGCGGGTCGGCGGTCACCCTGCTGACGCCCGCGCTGGGCGTGCTCGGCGCGGCGCAGGCCGTCATGGCCGGCGGCACGCTGCTGGCCGCGTTCTCGTTCCTGCCCGCCTCGGGGATCCAGGGCCTCATGGACCGGGCCGAGCCACGGGCGCACCTGGCGGGGAGCGCGTCATGACGACCGTGCTGATCACCGGGACCTCGTCGGGGATCGGGCTGGCCACCGCGGTGACCGCCGCGCGGGCCGGGATGACGGTGGTGGCCACCATGCGCGACCCCGGCCGGGACGGCGACCTGCGCGCGGCGGCCGACCGGGCCGGCGTCACCCTGGACGTCCGCCACCTCGACGTCACCGACCCCGCCTCGGCGCGGGCGTGCGTGAAGGGCGTGCGGGAGACGTACGGAGGGCTGGACGCGCTGGTCAACAACGCGGGCGTGGCGAACTTCGACCCCACGATGGAGATGTCCACACCGGAGGCGCTGCGCGCGAACTTCGAGGTCAACTTCTTCGGGGTGATCGAGGTCAGCCGGGTGGCGATGCCGCTGCTGCGGGCCGCCGGAGGCCGTCTGGTGACGGTCGGCAGCGTGCACGGCGTCGTGGGCCAGCCGTTCAACGAGGCGTACGCGGCGGCGAAGGCGGCGGTCGAGGGGTTCATGGAGAGCCTGGCGCCGGTCGCGGCCGCGCACGGCGTACGGGTGAGCGTGGTCGTGCCCGGCTTCGTCTCCGACACCCGGTTCGGCATTTTCCCGGACATCAACCGGAAGACGATCCGGGCCGCCTCCGGCCCGTACGCCCCCACCTTCGACGCCTACCTCGACTGGGTGTGCGGCCCCGGCTGGGAGGGCGCCGGCCAGACCTCCTGGCAGGTGGCCGACGTGATCGTGGACGCGCTGACCGCGGCCGACCCGCCCTTCCGCATCCCGACCGGCCCCTGGGTGTCGCGGTACGTGGCCGGCAAGCTCGCCGACCCCGACGGCTCGGCCGTCCAGGAGATGGCCGGATCCTGGCTCGGAGGCGCCCCATGACCGGCCCCGCGACCGACCCCGCGATCGAGCCTGTGACCGGCCCCGCGACCGACCCCGCGATCGAGCCTGTGACCGGCCCCGCGACCGGACCCGCGACCGGACCCGACCCGGCCTGCCGGGCGCTCGGCATCGCCCTGGAGGAGGCCGCCGCCGGCCGGGCCCGGCTGCGCATGCGCGTCACCGAGGACATGGTGAACGGGCACGGCGTCGCCCACGGCGGCTACCTGTTCCTGCTCGCCGACGCCGCCTTCGACCACGCCTGCAACAGCCGCGGCCCGGTCATGCTGGCCCACAGCGCCCAGGTGACGTTCCTGCGCCCGGCCGCGGCGGGCGACGTGCTGGTGGCCGAGGCCACCGAACGGGCCAGGCACGGCAGGTACGGCGTCTACGACGTCACCGTACGCCGCCCGGCCGGCGAGATCGTCGCCGAGTTCCGCGGCCACGGCGTCGTGGTCGCCGGCCGTCCCACCAGAGAAGGGAAGACCCCATGAGCGGGCATAACCGGCGGACCGGACGCTGGATCGAGCACTGGGAACCCGAGGACCCGGGGTTCTGGGCGGCCGTCGGACGCCGCGTCGCCACCAGGAACCTGATCTTCTCCATCTTCGTCGAGCATCTCGGCTTCGCGGTGTGGCTGCTGTGGAGCGCCGTCGTCGTCCTGCTGCCGAAGGCGGGCTTCCCGTTCACCGTCGACCAGCTCTTCTGGCTGGTCGCGGTGCCGAACCTGGTCGGCAGCACGCTGCGACTGCCCTACACCTTCGCCGTCTCGGCCTTCGGCGGGCGCAACTGGAACGTGGCCAGCGCCCTGCTGCTCCTGGCGCCGACGGGGCTGCTGGCCTGGCTGGTCACCGATCCGGCCAGGCCCTACTGGATGTTCCTGGCCGCCGCGGCCACGGCCGGGCTCGGCGGCGGCAACTTCGCCTCCTCCATGGCCAACGTCTCCTACTTCTACCCGGAGCGGCGCAAGGGGTTCGCGCTGGGCGTGAACGCGGCCGGCGGGAACCTGGGCGTGGCGGTCGTGCAACTGCTGATCCCGCTGGTGGCGGCGGGCGGCCTGGCGTACGCCGGGCTGGTGTGGATGCCGCTCGTCGTGGCCGCCGCGCTGTGCGCGTACCTGTTCATGGACAACCTGGCCGTCGCCAGGACCGGCTTCGGCACCCAGGGCAGGGCGTTCCTGCGTCCGCACACCTGGGTCATGTCCTTCCTGTACATCGGCACCTTCGGCTCGTTCATCGGTTACTCGGCGGCGTTCCCGCTGGTCGCCCGGTCGGCGTTCGCCGAGTCCGCCTCGCCGTACCTGGCCTTCCTCGGGCCGCTGGCCGGGTCGCTGGCGCGGCCGGTCGGCGGCTGGCTGGCCGACCGGCACGGCGGGGCCAGGGTCACCTCGTGGTCGTTCGTCGCCATGGCCGCCGGGGTCGTGGCCGCCCTGGCCGGGCTCGGACGGCACAGCTTCCCGCTCTTCCTGGGCGCGTTCCTGCTGCTGTTCGTCGCCTCGGGGGCGGGGAACGGGTCCACGTACCGGATGATCCCGGCCATCTTCACCGCGCAGGCCCGGCACGGGTCGGCGGACGTGCGGCTGCGGGCCAGGCGCGAGGCCGCGGCGGCCATCGGCATCGCCTCCGCGGTCGGCGCGTTCGGCGGGTTCCTCATCCCCCGGGGCTTCGCCGTCTCGCTGGCCGGGTCGGGTTCCGTCGCGCCCGCCCTCCAGGTGTTCATCGGCGCCTACGCCGTCTTCCTGGCCACCAACTGGTGGTTCTACCGCCGCCGGGTGCTGGCGCGGGTCCCGAGCCTCGCCCACAGCCGGATCTGAGCATCGACGACCAAGGAGTGACCCATGCCCGCCAAGTCCCTGCGTGACCTGATCGGCTTCGCCCGCCGGCACTCGCCGTTCTACGCCGAGATCTACCGCGACCTGCCCGACGGCGTGGACGACCTCACCGCGCTGCCGATCATCGACCAGAACGCCTTCTGGGCCGCCAACACCTATCCGGACAACAGGCTGCTGACCGGCCCCCTGACCGACGCCGGCGTCTACGCCTCCGGCGGCACCACCGGAGCGCCCAAGTTCTCCCCCTGGACGCGCGCCGAGCACGCCGACTCGGTGACCGCGTTCGGCGCCGGCATGGTGCGGGCGGGCCTGCGGCCCGGCCACCGGGTGGCGAACCTGTTCTCCGCCGGCGAGATGTACGGCGGCTTCCTCTACATCGAGCACGCCCTGCACAACGCCCCCGTGGAGAACGTGCGCCTGCCCATCGCCTGCCACGCCGAGGACGGCTACATCGCCGACCTGATCGGGCTGTTCGGCGTGCACGTGCTGGCGGGGCCGCCGATGAAGCTCGGCAAGGTGGCCGAGGCGGTGATCGCGCGCGGGCGCAGCGCGGACACCGTGGAGCTGCTGCTGTTCGCCGGCGACCTGCTCTTCGACGACCTGCGTCCGCAGCTGGCCAAGGCCTTCCCGGGCGCGGCGATCGCCTCGCTCGGCTACGCCTCCGTGGACGCCGGGCTGATCGGCGGCCCCGTGGCGGGCGCGGACGTGCGGGTGCACGAGGCGTTCCCCGACCGCACCCTGGTGGAGCTGATCGACGAGGTGACCGGCGACCCGGTCACCACGCCCGGCGTGCGCGGGCGGGTGGTCGTCACCAACCTGTTCAGGACGCTGATGCCGGTCATCCGCTACCCGGTCGGCGACCTCGGTGAGTGGACCGACGCGGAATGCCGGGCCTTCCGGCTGGTCGGCAGGACGTCCGAGGGGGCCAGGGTGGAGACGGTGGCGATGTCCAGCGAGGCCGTCCGGGCCGTGCTGGTCGCCGCCGACCCGGACCGGGCGATGTCGGCGATGCAGATGGTCCAGCGCCGCTGGGACGGCAAGGACGGCCTGCTGCTCCGGCTGGCCTGCGCGCAGGAGCCGCCGCCCGGCCTGACCCGGCGGCTCGTGGACGCCGTGTACGCGGCCAAGCCGCTCTACCCGAAGTCCGTCGCCGAGGGCCTGGTGCACCCGCTGACCGTCGAATGGGTGCGGCCGTCGGAGCTGGTGACGCACCCGCGTACCGGGAAGGTGCTGCAGGTGGTGGACGAGCGCCCGCACCCCTGACCCGGGCCGGAGCCTCCGGCCAAGGCCGGAGGCTCCGGATTCATCGGGATTCTTCCGCGTCGTCCGATGTTTCGTTTCTATGATGGAAACGAGCGTCCGCGGGGCGATGCTCACTCGGGCACGCACCAGCTGACGACGACCCGGCAGGTTGCTGCGATGGCGGATTCGTTCAACGACGCTCACCTTCGCCTGGTGACGAAGGAGTGCCTCCCGCTCGGGAGCGGCGACCGGCTCCCGGTCATCGTGCTGCTCGGCCCCGACGGCACCGACCGCGAGGTGTGCCTCACCCGCGTCTGGAGGAGCGTCACCAGGCCCGAGTCGCCCCGGGTGCGGGTGGACTTCCGGCTGCCGGGGCTGCGTGACGCGCCGGTGGTCAAGACCGTCGAGCGCATCGCCCACGACCTGATGGAGACCTCCAGCGTCCGGCTGCCCCGGGTGGTCTTCGCGCTGCACGTGCTGGCCCTTGACCCGCGGGACCGCTCCGACAACGAGCTGGCCGGCGAACTGGACGACCTCGTGGACGGCGGCGACCCCGAGCGGCTGTCCGACGCCCTGTCCCTGCTGCGCGACCTGCTCGGCCGCATCCCGGGGGCCGAGCCGCTGGCCGCGCTCACCTCGGTGCTCCAGTACGCCGCGCGGGGCCAGCGCCGCCGCGTGGTCAGGCTGCTCAACGACAAGGGCAGGACCTGGCTGGCCGCCCAGATGGCCAACGGCAACGTGATCGACCTGGCCAGGCGGCGGGACGGCCACGGCGGCGACCCGTCCGGGTCCGCCGGGGCGATCCTGTGCCGGGCCCTCGTGGCCGACCTCACCGACTCCTGGTCCAAGAGCCACCGCCACGCCCGCAGCTGCCTGCTGCTGCTGGAGGGGGCCGAGACCGCGGCGGGCCGCGCGCTGCTCAGGGCGCTCGGCCCGGCCAAGGGCGCCGATCCGCTGCTGGTGGTGGCGGAGTCGAAGGAATGGCTGCCGATGGGCGGCTCGTGGGCGCGTCCCGGCACGGTCGTGCCCGGCGCGGCGCACCCGCCCACGCTGGCGGAGGCGAGCTACCGCGACTGGCGGGCCGGCTACGACGCCCGGGAGCAGCCGTGGTGGTACCCCGTGCTGATGCCGCCGCTGGAGGCCGACCGGTCGCGCGCCTACGCCTCGGCCGTCCGGGAGCTGACCGGCGGCCATCCGGCCGTGACCCGGCGCCTGGGCAGGCTCGCCGCCGCCGCCCAGGACGACGACGCCTTCCGCGCCGTCGTGTGCCGCGAGGACCTGCTGCGCTGGCCCGACCGGCTGCACCTGGCCCACCTGGACGAGCTGACCGACTGGGCGGCGGCCAGGAACGTGGACGACGCGGAGAGCGCCCTGCTCAAACGGGCCGGCCGGACGCCGAACCTGCGCAACGAGCTGGCCGACCAGCTCTGGCTCGACCGCCGTCCGGAGGAACGGGACCCGCACGGCCGCTACGAGGGGGCGCGCGGCCACCAGGTCACCGTGATCCATCCGTGGCTGCGGCGGCTGCTGCTGCACCGGCTCGCCGTCACCGGCCGCTGGGACGACGTGCACCGGGACCTGGAACGATTCCACCTCGGCCCCGGAGGCGAGGAGACCCCGCGCAGCCTGCACCACCGCCTGGCCCGCGTCGGCCGGGACGACCCCGAGGGCCGTCTGGCCCACGTGGCCGAGCACCTGCACCGGCTCTTCGACCGGCTCGACGTGCGCGAGGACGGCCGCAGCCGGCTGCCGGAATGGCTGGCCGGCTTCAACGAGGTGACCACCGCCCCCAACCGGCTGCCGCTGGTCACGCCCCTGGACGAGCTGTACGACTCCCTGGTGGCGACCGCCGCCCCGCACGAGCGCGGGGACTGGCTGGTCGTGGTCAGGGCCCTGGTCGTGGACCGCTGGTTCTGGCTCGACCCGCTGCTCGACCCGTCCGGGAGCCGGGCCGAGCAGGTCGCGCGCGGGCTGCGGGACCTGGCCAGGCGGTCCACCACCAGTCCGGCGATCTTGTTACGGGAGGCCGACAGGTATGAGCGAAGACGCTGACGACCTCGGCGCGGCCGGGGCGGGCGATCCGGCGCCGGCGGAGGTCGGTGCGAACTGGGCGGCGGGCCGCCGCAACCGCGCCCTGCTCCGCAGAGCGCTGGCGGGGGTGCTCGTCGTGGCGGCCGTCGTCGTCCTCGGGCTCTATGTCAGGACGTCGCGGCTCACCGACGACGGCGACGCCTTCGGGCCCGACCTGGCCCCGGTCATGAGCCGCATCGCCGCCGAGAACGCCGCGGTGGAGAAGGAGCATCCGGACGACTACGTGACCGTCGTCGCGATGTTCCCGATGACCGGCTCGCTCACCGACATCGGCCTGAACCGGGAGAGCATCAGGCACGGCCTGGAGGGTGTCCATCTGGCGCAGGTGTGGCGCAACCGGCAGCCGTCCTCGCCGCCGTACGTGCGGGTGCTGGTCGCCAGCGACGGGCCGCAGGACTGGGAGCCGACGGTCGAGGCCGTCCGGGACCGGACCGCGGAGGAGCACATCGTGGCCGTGACCGGGCTGGGCGCCAGCACCGGCGCGACCCGCGGGACGGTCGCGAGCCTGAGCGCGAGCCGGTACGCGATGGTCTCGGCGGTCATCACCTCCGACGAGCTCACCGGCTTCCCCGGGCTGGCCCGCGTCGCGGCCCTGAACAGCGAGCAGGCCCAGGCCGGGGTGGTGCACGCCAGGAAGGTGAACCCCGGGCTCAAGGCGGTCGTGATCAAGGACCTCAACCCGGCCGACAGCTACGTCAAGACCCTCGCCCGGTTCTACACCGGCTCGCTGGCCGGCCGGGAACGCGTGATGGAGCTGTCGTTCGACTCCTCGACCAGGTTCTCCGGCACCGTGCTCGACGTCATCGCCGAGCGCGTCTGCAACTCCGGCGCGAACACCGTCCTGTACGCCGGGCGCAGCGAGCAGCTGCCCGCGCTGATGCAGGCGCTCAGCCAGCGCGAGCGGTGCGTCCGGCCGGGCGTCACCGTGATCACCGGCGACGACGCCAGCGAGATGAACCGCAAGGTCGACCTCGGCATGTGGGGGGACACCCGGATCCGGCTCTTCTACACGGCCCTGGCCCACCCGGCGAGCCTCGCGCTGCCCGGCGGCGGGGTGCTCACGGCGATCCGGGCCAGGTTCGAGGGCGACGACCCCGACAGCTTCCGGCGCATGTTCCCGCACGAGAGCCTCGACGACGGCATGGCCATCATGCACCACGACGCCATGTTCGTGGCCCTGGAGACGGTCAAGGCGTTCGCCCGGGAGCCGGACGTGCCCTCGCCGCAGGACATGGCGAACATGCTGACCAGCGGCACGGTGACGGTCGAGGGCGCCAGCGGCCCGATCAGGATCGTCGAGGGCGGCGCCCGCCAGACCAAGGAGATCCCGATCCTCCAGCTCAACCCGGACGGCACCTCGGCGTACTCGGGCCGGGTCACGGTGACGGACGGCGGTCCCGGCAGGAGCTGACCGGCTTTCATGTATTACCTATTGCTTTTGTGGGAAATATCGCGCAGGATCAGAGGCGTGAAGAGCCTTCTGGTGGCCCGCCTCCACGTCGACCTCCGGCGGCAGGCGAGCGCGCTCTGTGCCGTGCGGTGACCTCCGGGTCCCCGCTCTCCTCGGACGCCCGAGCGTCCTTCCCCCAGATCTTCCCCGAAGCTCAGAGGAGTGGCCGAACCATGTCGACCCCCACCAGCGTGCTCACCGTCCGGCGCGTCGCCGGGCACATCGGCGCCGAGATCACCGGCGTCGATCTGGCCCACCCGCTCGATCCGTCCGTGGTCGAGGAGATCCGCCAGGCGCTGCTCGCGTACAAAGTCGTGTTCTTCCGCGGGCAGGAGCTCGACCACGCCGCGCAGATCGACTTCGCCCGCCAGTTCGGCGAGCTGACCCACGCCCACCCGCACGAGGACGCGCCGCCCGAGGAGTTCCCGCAGATCCTGACCATCGACCCCCGCCGGTACGAGAAGCGTTACGGCGTCAACTACCGCGAGCTCTACCAGAGGAGGCGCTACTCCTACTTCTCCGGCTGGCACACCGACGTCACCGCCGCCGTCAACCCGCCCGCCGCCTCGATCCTGCGGGCCGAGACCGTGCCGGAGTTCGGCGGCGACACCCAGTGGACGAACCTGGTGGCCGCCTACGAGGGCCTGTCCGCGCCGCTGCGCGACCTGGTGGACGGCCTGCGCGCCGAGCACCGCTTCCTGGCCGGCTACCAGGCCGCCGACGAGGACGGCAAGCTGGTCAAGCGCATCAACGACAACCTGCTGATCTCCGTGCACCCGGTGGTGCGGGTGCATCCGGAGACCGGTGAGCGGGCGTTGTTCGTCAACCCCGGCTTCACCGACCACATCGTGGGCCTGTCGGCCGTGGAGAGCCGCCGCATCCTCGACCTGCTGTACGAGCAGCTCACCCGGCCCGAGTACACCGTGCGGTTCCGCTGGCAGCCCGGCAGCGTCGCCTTCTGGGACAACCGCGCCACCGCCCACCTCGCCCCGTCCGACCTCGACCACCTCGACGTGCCGCGCAGGCTGCACCGGGTCACGCTGATCGGCGACCGTCCCGTCGGACCCGACGGGTTCGTCTCCGAGATCGTGGCCGGAAGGGAGTTCAGGGCGCAGTCGCTCGTGGTCGCCTGACGACGGCGGCCACCTCCGCGAGCGGGACCCGCTCGCGGCACCGGACGCGCGGGCGGGGGCTGGGGGGTGCCCGCCCGCGGCGCCGGTCCCTACTGCTGGACGGGGGCGCGCGACCCGCTCAGCCGGCGGCCGAGCCGCTGGGCCGGGGCCTCGATGACGTGGTACGTCACCAGGCACAGCGGGATCAGGACCAGGTAGTACAGCACCAGGTTCGGCAGCAGGCGCAGCAGCAGGGGATGCAGCAGGTAGACGGAGAAGCTGATCACGCCGAGCCGGGTCAGCACGCGCGGGAACGCCCTGTGGCGCACCGCCAGCCCCACCCCGAACACGGCGAACGCGAGCACGAGCGCGGGCGCCCATCCCGGGTCGTCCTTGGCGGGGACGCCGCAGGCCACCACCGCCAGGCAGGCGAGCCCGGCGGTCCGCCAGGAGATCGTGCCCCGCTCGGCGCGGTACACCGCGGTCCCGGCGAACATGGCGGCCAGGATGATCACGCCCTGCCAGGTGCCGGCCCGGCTGCCCAGGACCACCAGCGCCGGCCCGAGCAGCCCGCCCGCCGCGGCGGCCGCCGTACGGGCCCGGCCGTCCCCGAGGACGGTGACCGCGATCGCCGCCACGACCGCGAGGGCGAGCAGCGCGGCGGTCAGGTCGGCCCCGCCGTTGATCGACGCGCCCGGCAGCAGCAGCCCCGCCGGCACGGCCAGCGCCGCCAGGGCGACGGCGATCCCCGCCGACCTGCGGGACTGGCCGGTCGCGAACAGCGCCACGCTGATCAGGTAGAACGCCATCTCGTACGACAGCGTCCAGGTCACGCCGATGACGGGTGGCAGGTTGAGCAGCTCCTGCAACATCGTCAGGTTGCCGAGCGCGACCAGGGGCGCGGGACGTTCGCCGAGGCCCGGATCCAGCGGGAACAGGCCCGCGAGGGCGAGCAGGAACGCCAGGCCGAGGGCGGCGAGCAGCAGCGGCAGCAGGCGGAAGGCCCGCCCGGTCCAGAAGGCGCGCAGGTCGCCCCGCCGTTCCAGGGAGGCCGGGATGATGTAGCCGCTGACCAGGAAGAACACGAAGACGCCCCACGTGCCGAGGTCGATCCTGCGATCCACGACCGCCCACGCGGCGGGGACGAAGGACCAGCCCGCGTGGTGCGCGGTGACGGCCAGCGCGGCGGGCCCCCGCAGGGCGTCCAGCCAGGCCAGCCGGGCGGAGGCGGGGGACATCTGTCGGATTCTAGGCCATTTGCGACAGAACCCTCCGTGATCGCCGCCGCGCTCAGCGGGACGGCGAACGCCGCAGGCGCAGGCCGATCACCACGACGGCGACGCCCACCAGCAGGACCACCGGGCCGATGACCGCCCAGGTGGTGTCGCCGGTCATCACGCTGCCGCCCACCACGCCCAGTCCCTGGAGCGCCCAGAGCCCGCCGACCAGGGCCAGCAGCACGCCGACGACGATGAGGATCCAAGAGGTCATCGTTCTTCCCGTCTCTCGTCCCGCCGCTCTCGTTCCGCCGCGGGGGCTCCGTGTGCGTGTTGATCGCGTGGCTCCCGCAGAGTAGCCGAGCCTTTGTCACGATATGCGGATTTTTCTGGTCACCTCTTGGCGGCGGCTTCCCACTGTCCTAGTGTTCAGTGCAATGCCACACATTACTGAGCCCTATGGAAGGAGTGATCATCGGTGCGTGACGGCAGGCCCCCGAGGCTGTCCGAGATCCCCGCTTTCACCGCGTACATGAACACCGGCTGGGGCGCCGCCGACCGCACGCCGCGCGTCGTGCCCGGCGCTGCCGAGGCCGCCGCCGCCCACCGGGCCCGGCTGGCCGAGGCGCTGCCCGGCCGGACCGTCGTGCTGGCCGCGGGGCAGGCCCCGATCCGCAGCAACGACATGGCCTACGACTTCCGCGCCGGCAGCGACTTCGTCTGGCTGACCGGCTGCCAGATCGAGAACGCCGTCGTCGTGCTGGAGGGCGCCGAGGCCACCCTCTACGTGCCGCCGCCCGCCGGCCCCGGCGACCCGGCGTTCTTCACCGACTCCAGGTACGGCGAGCTGTGGGTGGGCGCCGCGCCCGGCCTGGACGACTGGGCGAAGGCGCTGGGCGTGCGGGTCCGGCCGCTGGCCGAGCTGACCACGGAGGTGACCGAGGACCAGGAGGCCGCCCGGGTCCTGGCCGAGCTGCGCATGTACAAGGACGACTGGGAGGTCGGGCAGCTGCGCGAGGCGGTGGACCGCACCGTCGAGGGGTTCGCCGCCGTCGTCCGCGAGATCCCCGCCGCCGTGGCCGGGCGCGGCGAGCGGTGGCTCCAGGGCACCTTCGACCGGTACGCCCGCGCCTACGGCAACGGCCCCGGCTACCCCTCCATCGTCGGCGGCGGCCCGCACGCGCCCACCCTGCACTGGGTGCGCTGCGACGGCCCGGTGACCCCCGGCGAGCTGCTCCTGCTCGACCTCGGCGTCGAGGCGGAGAGCTGCTACACCGCCGACGTCACCCGCACCTTCCCCGTCTCCGGCCGCTTCACCCCGGCGCAGCGGCGGGTGCACGACCTGGTCGAACGGGCCCACCGGGCCGCGCTCGCCGCGGTCGCCCCCGGCCGCCGCTTCAGCGACTTCCACCACGCCGCCATGGAGGTCGTCGCGCACGGCCTGGCCGACTGGGGCCTGCTGCCGGTCTCGGTGGACGAGGCGCTGTCCGACGCCGGCCAGCACCACCGCCGCTACCTGGTCTGCGGCGTCGGCCACCACCTCGGCCTGGACGTGCACGACTGCGGCCGGGCGAGCCAGGAGTCCTACCAGGACGCCGTCATGGCCCCCGGCATGGCGCTCACGGTGGAGCCCGGACTGTACTTCCACCCGCACGACCTCACCGTCCCGCCGGAGCTGCGCGGGGTCGGCGTCCGGATCGAGGACGACCTGGTGGTCACCGAGCAGGGCGCCGACGTGTTGTCGGCCGCGCTGCCTCTCGACGCCGACGGGCTGGAGAAGTGGATGGCCGCCGGGTAGGTAGTGGCTGTGACATTGCACCGCATAATCTCTCGAATATCCCCATGTGAGGAGACCTCAGCATGACCACCTCCGCCACGCCGTGGCGCGGCATCCACGTCGCGACGGCCCTGCCCTTCGCCGACGACCTCTCCGTGGACTACGACGGGTTCGCCGAGCACGTGCGATTCCTGGCCGACGGCGGCTGTGACGGTGTGACGCCCAACGGCTCGCTGGGCGAGTACCAGACGCTCACGCCGGAGGAGCGGGCCCGCGTCGTCGAGACGGCCGTCCAGGCCGCGCCGGCCGGGTTCGGCGTCATGCCGGGCGTGGCCGCGTACGGCGCCATGGAGGCCCGCCGCTGGGCCGAGCAGGCGGCCGAGGCGGGGGCCACGTCCGTGCTGCTGCTGCCGCCGAACGCCTACCGGGCCCCGCGCGAGGCCGTCGTCGCCCACTACCGGGAGGTGGCCAAGGCCGGGCTGCCGGTCGTGGCCTACAACAACCCGTTCGACACCAAGGTCGACCTGACCCCCGCCCTGCTGGCCGAGCTGTACCACGAGGGCCTGATCGTCGGCGTCAAGGAGTTCACCGGCGACGTGCGCAGGGCGTACGAGATCGCCGAGCTGGCGCCGGAGCTGGACCTGCTCATCGGGGCCGACGACGTGCTGCTGGAGCTGGGCCTGGCCGGGGCCGTCGGCTGGATCGCCGGGTACCCGAACATGATCCCGGAGTCCACGACCCGCCTGTACCGGCTGGCCACCTCGGGCGACCCGGCCGACCTGCCCGAGGCGCTGCGCGTCTACCGCGACCTGCATCCGCTGCTGCGCTGGGACTCCAAGCCCGAGTTCGTGCAGTCGATCAAGCTGTCCATGGACCTGGCCGGGCGCAGGGGCGGCGCCTGTCGTCCGCCGCGCCTGCCGCTCGCGCCCGAGCTGGTCGCCCGCATCACCGCCGACACCGAGGCCGTCCTGGAGAAGGGCTACAAGTGAGATCACGCCGCACGTTCCACGCCGTCGACTCCCACACCGAGGGCATGCCCACCCGCGTGATCGTCGGCGGCGTCGGCACCATCCCGGGGGCGACCATGGCCGAGCGCCGGCTGTGGTTCATGGAGAACAGCGACGACGTGCGCACGCTGCTCATGTACGAGCCGCGCGGCCACGCCGCGATGAGCGGGGCGATCCTCCAGCCGCCCACCCGGCCCGACGCCGACTACGGCGTGCTGTTCATCGAGGTCTCCGGGCTGCTGCCGATGTGCGGCCACGGCACGATCGGCGTGGCGACCGTCCTGGTGGAGACCGGGATGGTGCCCGTGGTCGAGCCGGTCACCACGATCCGGCTCGACACGCCGGCCGGGCTCGTGGTGGCGTCCGTGGCGGTCGAGGACGGCGCGGCGACCTCGGTGACCATCCAGAACGTGCCCTCCTTCGCGTACGCGCTGGACCGCAAGGTCGAGGTGCCCGGTTTCGGGGAGATCGGCTACGACCTGGCCTTCGGCGGCAACTTCTACGCCTTCGTCGAGCTGGCCGAGCTGGGGCTGCCCTTCGACCGGGCCCGCGCCGGCGACCTGCTGTCGGCCGGGCTGGCGATCATGGACGCCGTCAACGAGCACGACCGCCCGGTCCACCCCGAGCGGCCCGACATCAACGGCTGCCACCACGTCTACCTGGCCGCCCCCGGCTCGACGGCGCAACTGTCCAGGCACGCCATGGCCATCCACCCCGGCTGGTTCGACCGCTCGCCGTGCGGGACCGGCACCAGCGCCCGCATGGCCCAGTTCCACGCCAGGGGCGAGCTGGCCCTCGGCGACGACTTCGTCAACGAGTCGTTCATCGGGACCCGCTTCACCGGACGGCTGCTCGGCGAGACGACGGTCGGCCCGCTGCCCGCCGTGCTGCCCTCGATCACCGGCCGCGCCTGGGTCACCGGCACCTCGCAGTTCCACCTCGACCCGACCGACCCCTTCCCGGCGGGGTTCCTGCTGTGAGCCGTCCCGCCCAGGCACCCGGCCCGCGGGCGGGCGGCGCGAAGGGCACGCCGTGAGCGCCGACCTCGTCGTGGTCGGCGCCGGCGTGGTGGGCGCGGCCGGTGCGTACTTCGCCGCGCTGGCCGGGCTGCGGGTGGTGGTCGTCGAGCGCGGAGCCATCGCCGGGGGCACCTCCAGCGCGGGCGAGGGCAACCTGCTCGTGTCCGACAAGGAGGCCGGGCCCGAGCTCGACCTCGCGCTCTACTCCCAGCGGGTGTGGCGCGAGGACCTGGCCGAGCACGCCGGGCTGTGGGAGTTCGAGGCGAAGGGCGGGCTGGTCGTCGCGGCGTCCGAGCCCGGCCTGGCCTCGCTGCGCGGGCTGGGCGAGCACCAGCGCCGCCACGGCGTCGAGGTGCGCGACGTGGCGGAGGAGGAGCTGCGCGACTACGAGCCGCACCTCGCGCCCGGACTCGCCGGAGCCGCCTTCTACCCCCAGGACGCGCAGGTCCAGCCCATGCTGGTGGTCGCCCACCTGCTGCGCCTGGCCCGCGCGCACGGCGCCGAGGTGCGCACCCGCACCGGCGTCATCGGCTTCCTGCGCGACGGGAGCCGCGTGACCGGCGTGCGCACCACGGCCGGCGACCTGCCCGCGGGGGCGGTGCTCAACGCGACCGGCACGTGGGCCGGCGACGTCGCCGCCCTGGCCGGGGTGCACGTGCCCGTCCTGCCCCGGCGCGGGTTCGTGCTGGTCACCCAGCCCATGCCGCCCCGGACGATCCGCCACAAGGTCTACGCCGCCGAGTACGTCGGGGACGTGGCCAGCTCCGACGCCGCCCTGCAGACCTCGCCCGTCGTGGAGGGCACCGGCAGCGGCACGATCCTCATCGGCGCCTCCCGGGAGCGCGTCGGCTTCGACCGCACGTTCTCCCCGCGGGCGGCCGGCGCGCTGGCGGCCAAGGCGATCGCGCTGTTCCCGATGTTGCGGGACGTCCGGGCCATGCGCACGTACCTGGGCTTCCGGCCGTACTGCCCGGACCATCTGCCGGTGATCGGGCCCGACCCGCGCGCGCCCGGCTTGTGGCACGCCTGCGGGCACGAGGGCGCCGGCATCGGACTGTCCGTGGGCACCGGCAAGCTCGTCGCCCAGGCGCTCACCGGCCGCACCCCGGACCTCGACCTCAAGCCGTTCGCCCCCGACCGCTTCCCCGCCCCCGACCGCTTCCCCGGCACCGAGTTTCCCGGCACCGAGTTTCCCGGCACCGAGTCCGCCGCGACCGAGGAGGGGCCCCGATGACCCACCAGATGACCTTCCGCGGCGCGAGCGTCCCCGCCGAGCCCGGCCAGAGTGTCGGGGCCGCCCTGGTCGCGGCCGGCATCCTCGACTGGCGCACCACCCGCACGGCCGGCCGCCCACGCGGCCTGTTCTGCGGCATCGGCATCTGCTTCGACTGCCTCATCACCGTCGACGGCGTCCCCGACCTGCGCGCCTGCCTGGTCCCGGCGCGCGACGGCATGCGCCTCGGCGACGAGACCCCCGCAGACGGCGGGCCGGGAGGTCCACATGCGTGAGACGCACGACGTCGCCGTGGTCGGCGCGGGCCCGGCGGGGCTGGCCGCCGCCGTCGAGGCCGCCGAGGCCGGGCTGGACGTGGCCCTCGTGGACGGCGCCCGCCAGCCGGGCGGCCAGTTCTGGCGGCACTACGACGAACGCCACGCCCGCCCCGAGGACGCCGCCGGGCACCACGGCTGGCCGGTCTTCACCCGGCTGCGCGACCGGCTGCGCGCCCTGACCGCCGCCGGACGGGTCCGCTACCTGCCCGGCCACCAGGTCTGGCTGGCGACCCGCGACGGCGCGGGCACGTTCACGCTGCGCACCACGCCCACAGTCCCCGAGGAGGGGGCCGCCGGCACGACGGTGACCGCCCGCGCGCTGATCCTGTGCCCCGGCGGCTACGACAGGCAACTGCCCGTCCCCGGCTGGGACCTGCCCGGCGTGATGGCCGCCGGGGGAGTGCAGGCCCTGCTCAAGGGGCAGCGCACGCTCGCGGGCCGCCGCGCGGTCGTCGCCGGGACCGGGCCGTTCCTGCTGCCGGTCGCCACCGGCCTGGCCGCGGCCGGGGCGCGGGTGGCGGCGGTCGCCGAGGCCAACGCCACGCTCGGCTGGCTGCGCGACCTGCGCGGCGCCGCGTCCGTGCCCGCCAAGGGGCTGGAGGCGCTGCAGTACGCCGCGCTGATGGCCCGTCACCGCGTCCCGTACCGCACCGGGACCGTGGTCACCGAGATCCTGGGGGAGAACCGGGTCGAGGCCGTCCGGCTCGCCCGGCTCGGCCGCGACGGCCGCCCGGCCGGGCCGGTCGGCGAGCTCCCCGCCGACCTCGTCGCGCTCGGCTGGGGCTTCACGCCGTCCCTCGAACTGCCGCTCATGCTCGGCGCGGACACCAGGAAGGACGCCGACGGCTCGCTCGTCGTGACCGTGGACGCCTTCCAGCGCACCGGTGTCCCCGGCCTGTACGTCGCGGGCGAGGCGACCGGCGTCGGCGGCGCCGTGCTGGCCCGGCAGGAGGGCCGGCTGAGTGCCCTGGCCCTGGCCCGTACGCTGGGCCGCCGGGCCGACCCGGCGCTCATGGGCCGGTTGCGCCGGTCGATCGCCCGCGGGCGGCGCTTCGCCGCGGCCATGCACCGGACCTACCCCGTGCCGCGCGCCTGGACGTCCTGGCTGCGCGACGAGACGCTGGTCTGCCGCTGCGAGGAGGTCTCCTACGGCGACCTGCGCCGCGCCCACGACGACCTGGGCGCCGACGACCCGCGCACGCTGAAGATGCTGGCCAGGCCGGGCATGGGCTGGTGCCAGGGACGGGTGTGCGGGTTCGCCACCGCCGGCGTCGCGGCCTGCCTGAGCCGCCGCGAGAGCACGGCCGGCGACCTGCGCCCGCTGTCCACCCGGAGCCTGGCGGCCCCGGTGTCCCTGGGCGAGCTGGCCGCGCTCGCCGACGAAACCCCTGACGAGAACGACGAAAGAGGACGAGACCGTGAGTGACGTGCTGAGCGTCGACCCGCGTACCGGACAGGCCCGCGAGCGCGTCGCGGCGGAGTCGACGCCGCGGGACGTGGACCGCGCCGTGCGCGCCGCTGCCGCCGCCGCCCCCGCGCTGGCCGACCGGTCCGTACGCGCCGACCTGCTGCGTACCGCCGCCGCGCTGCTGGAGGAGGGCGGCGAGGAGATCATCGCGACCGCCGACGCGGAGACCGCGCTCGGCCGGGTCCGCCTCACCGGCGAGCTGGCCCGCACCTGCTACCAGCTGCGGGCCTTCGCCGACGTGACCGAGTCGGGCGCCTTCCTGGACGTGATCATCGACCACGCCGACCCGGCCGCCCGCCCGGCCCCCCGCCCCGACCTGCGGCGCTACAAGGTGCCGCTGGGCGTGGTCGCGGTGTTCGCGGCGAGCAACTTCCCGCTGGCCTTCAGCGTGCCGGGCGGCGACACCGCCAGCGCGCTGGCCGCCGGCTGCCCGGTCGTGGTCAAGGCGCATCCGGACCATCCGGCGACCAGCGTCCTGACCGCCCGCGCGCTGCGCGCCGCCGCCGCGAAGGCCGGTCTGCCGGACGACGTCGTGGGCCTGGTCCACGGCTTCGCGGCGGGCCCGGAGCTGGTCCGGCACCCGCTGACCGCCGCCGTCGGCTTCACCGGCTCGGTACGCGGCGGGCGGGCGCTGCACGACCTGGCCGCCGCGCGTCCGCGGCCGATCCCGTTCCACGGCGAGCTGGGCAGCCTCAACCCGGTCGTGGTGACCGAGCGGGCCGCCGCGACCAGGGCGGCCGAGATCGGCGCGGGCCTGGCCGCCTCCTACACCCAGGGCCTCGGCCAGTTCTGCGTCAAGCCGGGCCTGGTCCTGCTGCCCGCCGGCCCGGCGGGCGACGCGGTGCTCGACGCCGTGGTCACGGCCACCGTGCCCGCCGGGCCGCTGCTCGACCCGCGCATGCGGGCGGCCTTCCTGGACGGCGTGCGCTCCCGCGCCCAGTTGCCCGGGGTCACGCAGCCGCTGGCCGCGGGCGAGGACGACGCCGCGCCGCTGGCCGTCCGGCCGGGCGTGCTGACCGTGGCGGCCGAGCGGCTCGCGGACGGGGACGTCCACGCCGAGCTGCTTGAGGAGTGCTTCGGACCGGTCACCGTGGTGGCCCGGTACGGCTCGGAGTCCGAGCGGGACGCCGTGCTCGACGCGCTGCCCGGCAACCTCACCGCGACCGCGCACGTGGGGGCCGACGAGCGCGAGGGCGCGGCGGCCGGCCTGGTGGCCAGGCTCGCCGGGCTGGCCGGGCGGGTCGTCGTGGACGGCTGGCCGACGGGCGTGTCGGTCGCGCCCGCGATGCAGCACGGCGGGCCGTACCCGGCCTCGACCAGCACCTCGACCTCGGTCGGCGGCACCGCGATCGAGCGCTGGTTGCGCCCGGTGTGCTTCCAGGACACCCCCGACCCCCTCCTGCCGCCGGAGCTGCGCGAGGCCAACCCGCTCGGCGTCCCCCGGACGGTGGACGGAGTCGCCTGACCTTTTATCTACACTTGTAGACGTTCTGGGGCTATATTGCTCGTGTGTCCACCGATGCCACGGTCGTGGCCGTCACCGGCGAGGTCCCAGCGGCCTCGCTGGGCGCGGTCCTGCCGCACGAGCACCTGCTGAGCGACTTCGCCCCGCCCGACGACACGCCCGAGTCCTGGGCGCGCACCGGCCGTACCCGTCCCACGGCGGCCGGCGCCCTGTGGCTCTACCGCGCGCCGCTGACGATGGACCTGCTCGGCGAGGTCGGCATGGGCGCCGTCAACCGGGACGACCTGCTGCTCGGCGACGCGGGCCTGGCCGCCGCCGAGCTGGCCGCGTTCCGTGAGGCCGGTGGCGGCGCGGTGGTGGACCTCACGGCCGACGGGCTCGGCCGCGACCCGGCCGGGCTGCGCAGGCTCGCCGAGGAGACCGGCGTGACCGTCGTCATGGGCTGCGGCCGGCACCACCCCGCACGGACCGCCGCCCCCGCCGGACGGGCCGCCACCGCTCCGCCCTCCGCCCGGGAGGCCGCCGCGCCGGCCGGGGAGCTGACCGAGGAACTGGTCCGCGACCTCACCGAGGGCGTGTGCGGCGTGCGGGCCGGCATCATCGGCGAGCTGGCCGCGCTCGACCCCGGCGTGCCCGCCGAGCGCGCGCTCCTGGTCGCCGCGGCCCGCGCGGCGGCGGCCACCGGCGCCGCCGTCTCGCTGGCCCGCAACGAGGACGCGGCCGTCCAGCAGCGCGTGCTCGACCTGCTCGCCGAGGAGGGCGCGGACCTCACGCGGGTGGCCGTCGGGCACTGCGACGCGCTCTCCCCGCGGCCCGACGACCTCGAACCGCTGCTCGAACGCGGCGTCTTCGTGCAGTTCGACCGGCTCGGCAGGCTGCCCACCGCGCTCAGCGTCTCCGACGACCAGGACGTCGCCGCGGCCGTGCTCGAACTCGCCCGCCGCGGCCACGCCGGACGCCTCCTGCTGTCGCAGGGCGTCCGGGCCAAGTCGCAGCTCCTCGCCTACGGCGGCGGCGGTTACGCCTTCGTCCTGCGGCAGTTCGTGCCGTACCTGAGGATGCTCGGGGCCGACGACGAGCTGATCGAGACCGTCACCGTGCGCAACCCGAGGCGGCTGCTCACGCTCCGGACCGAGGAGGCGGGCTCGTGAGCCGCTACCCCTTCCCCATCCCCGACCTGGCCGGGCGGGCGCTCACCGTCGCCGGCCCGGTGGACCCGGCGCTGCTCGGGCAGACGTCCATGCACGAGCACATCTTCATCGACCTGCGCAGGCCCGTCCGGTCCCGCCGGCCCGGCGAGGACGCCCCGGCGGCGGCCGAGCCGCTCACCCTGGCCAACCTCGCCCGCACCCGCCACGGCGGGCCGAACGCCGACAACGACCTGCTGGGCGACTTCGACGAGATGCTCGCCGAGACCCTCGCCTTCGCCCACGGCGGCGGGCGCACCATGGTCGAGGTCTCGCCCATCGGCCTCGGCCGCGACCCCGAGGCGCTGCTGCGGCTGTCCCGGGCCAGCGGGATGCACATCGTCATGGGCGGCGGCTGGTACACCCCGGCCTTCCATCCGGCCGACATGGACGAGCGCACCGTCGACGAGCTGGCCGACGTCATCGTGCGCGACGTCGTGCTCGGGGCCGACGGCACCGGCGTGCGCACGGGCATCATCGGCGAGGTCGGCGCGGAGTCGGTGCCGCTGACCGGTGGCGAGCTCAAGAGCGTACGGGCCGCCGGGCGGGCCGCCCGCGTCACCGGCGCGCCGGTCACCTTCCACGTCGGCGGCGTCGGCGAGGAGAAGTTCCGGGTGCTCGGCATCCTCCAGGAGGAGGGCGTCGCCCCGGGCAACGTCGTCCTGGGCCACTGCGTGGACGTCCTGTCCGGGCCCGAGTTCGCCGAGCGGCTGCTGGCCCGTGGCGTCTTCGTCGAGTTCGACTTCCTGGCGGCGCCGGGCAGCCCGTGGGGGCACCTCGTCCTGGGCAGCGACCACAAGGTCCTGCGCGGCATCGCCGACCTGGTCGAACGGGGCTACGCGGGCCAGATCGTGCTCGGCCACGACGTGTGCCAGAAGATCCAGCTCAAGAGGTACGGCGGCAAGGGCTACGACTACATCCCGCGGCACTTCCTGCCCGCCCTGCGCCGCCTCGGCGTCAGCCCCGAGGCCATTCACATGATCATGGTCGAGAACCCGGCACGGGCGCTCGCCTTCGCGGAACCGCAGTGACCAGGAGAACCATGCCCCCCACCCCCGTGCCCCCCACCCCCGTGCCCTTCGATCCGGCGCTGGCCATGGTCCTGGACGGCATGCCCCGGCCGGACGGCCCCGCCCCCACCCTGGAGACCATCCCCCTGATGCGCGCCGCCGGCGCGGCCATGCCCGTGCCGCCGGTCGCCGAGGTGATCGGCGACCGCGAGATCGACGCCGAGGAACTGCTCGTCCCCGGCCCGTCCGGCGCGCCGGACCTGGAGGTCACGGTGCTGCGCCCGCGCCGCCTGCGGGCCCCGGTCCCCGGGCTCTACAACATCCACGGCGGCGGCATGATCAGCGGCCACCGGGCCATGGACACGCCGCGCCTGGTCGCGCTCGTCGAGGAGCTGGGCGTCGTCGCCGTCAACGTCGAGTACCGCCTGGCCCCCGAGCACCCCCACCCGGCGCCGGTCGAGGACTGCTACGCCGGGCTGGCCTGGATGTCGCGGCACGCCGCCGAGCTCGGCGTGGACCCCGGGCGCGTGGTGGTCATGGGCGGCAGCGCCGGCGGCGGGCTGGCGGCCGGGGTCGCCCTGCTGGCCCGCGACCGCGGCGGCCCGCGCCTGGCCGGGCAGCTCCTGCTGTGCCCGATGCTGGACGACCTCAACACCACCGTCTCCAGCCACCAGTACGACGGCCTCGGCACCTGGCCGCGCGCCCTGAACCTGCTGGGCTGGCGGGCCCTGCTCGGCGAGCGGGCCGGCGACCCGGACGCCGACGTGCCCGGTCACGCGGCCCCGGCGCGGGCGGCCGACCTGTCGGGGCTGCCGCCCGCGTTCGTCGAGGCGGGGGCCGCCGAGCTGTTCCGCGACGAGGACGTCGCGTACGCCACGCGGATCTGGGCGGCCGGCGGGCAGGCCGAGCTGCACATCTGGAACGGCGCCTTCCACGGGTTCGACATCTTCGCGCCGGACCACGAGATCACCCGCGCCGCCCTCGCCACCCGCCTCTCCTGGCTCCACCGCACCCTCACCCCCTGACCCCACCACCCGCGCCCCCGGTGTCCGCACCCACCGCCCCCGCGTCGTGCGGAGGGCGGTATCCGGGGTGGGAGGTCAGATGCCCACGCACCCCGACCCGCCGTCCCCCGCGTCGTGCGGGGGAGACGGTCAGATGGCCAGGATGCGTTGTAGCCAGGAGTGTTTGGTTTCCAGGGCGGCGCGGGAGACGCGGGCGCCGGGGGTGCCCGCGAAGCCGTGATGGCCCCCGGCCCACACGTGCAGTTCCGCCTGCCCGCCGGTCGCCCAGATGCGGCCGGCGAACTCGACCGCCTCGTCCCGGAACACCTCGGCCGCCCCGACCTCGATGAAGACCGGCGGCAGCCCCGACAGGTCGGCCGCCCGCGCCGGGACCTCGTGCGGCAGCACGTCCGGGCCGCCCCGACGGTCGCAGAGCAGGGCGGTCCAGGCGGTGTCGTTGTTGTTGCGGTCCCAGGCACCGATGCCGTCGTACTGGAGGCTCGACACGGTCGAGTTCCGGTCGTCGATCATGGGTGCGCCGACGTAGAGCCCGGCGGCGGCCGGGCCGTTCCGGTCGCGGGCCATGATGCCGACGGACGCGGTGAGCCCGCCGCCCGCGCTGAAGCCGGACACGAGCAGCCGTCCCGGATCGAACCCCAGCTCCTCGGCGTGCCCGGCGGTCCAGACGAAGCCCGCGTAGCAGTCCTCGGCCGCCGCCGGGGCCGGGTTCTCCGGGGCGAGCCGGTACTCGACCGTCACCCCGACCATGCCGTGCTCCAGGGCCGCCTGGATCAGTCCCTCGATGCCGAAGAAGCGGGTGCCGAGGATCATCCCGCCGCCGTGGATCTCGTACACGGCGGCCGCGCCGGGCGCGGGCCCGCCCTTGGGACGGACGACCGTGAGGGTGACGTCGGGGGCGCCCTCGGGGCCGGGCACGTCCACGTCCCACCACTCGACGGGACGGCCGGCGACGATCGCCTCCATGGGCGGGATGAGATCGGCGAAGATCTCGCGGTTGCGCTGGATGGTGTCCGCGCGCAGCGGAACGCCCTCGACCGCCGCCAGGAACGCCGCGAGACCTTCCGCCAGCTCAGGGTCGTAGGGAACGGGGACGTAGCTCATCGTGCCGCCTCTCGGAGCCGAACGGACGCCTTAAAGTCTACGAGCGTAGAAGCGGTCTGTCCTGATATACACGGGTACGCGATCAGTCTGACCATGTCCCCCAAGGAGAAGACCACGGTGAAGAGACTTCTCGAAGCGACCCCGTTACGCGCGGGGGTCGTCGCGGCCGTCGCACTGACCGGCACGCTGCTGAGCTCCGCCCCGGCCGGCGCCGCCACGGCGGGTCTCCAGGCCGCCGCCGCCCAGACCTCCTCGGTCGTCCAGGAGGCCGCCTCTCGCCCGGCCAACGGCCGGATCGTCTACGACCGTCTCAGCGGCGGCCGCGGCGTACTCAAGATCAAGAACGGGACGTCGAAGGACGGCGTCGTCACCATCGTCAAGGGCCGGACCAAGGCGGTCAGCGTCTACGTCCGCGCGCGGTCCACGGCCCGCATCCGGGACGTCAGGGACGGCACGTACCGCATCTTCTTCACCACCGGCTACCGGTTCAGCACGTCGAAGGGCCGCTTCACCAGGGGTGCGACGTACCAGAAGTTCAACGACCGGCTGCGCTTCCGCACGACCTCGACGCAGTACACCATCTGGACCCTGACCCTGAACCCGATCAGGGGCGGCAACGCCCGCACCAGCCCCGTGAACCCGAAGGACTTCCCCTGATCGGGGCCTGAGCGGGCGCGCCTCCCGGTCAGTCCTTGCCGGAGCCGCCGAACCCACCGAACCCGCTGAGGACGCGGTCGACCCGGGCGTACACCCGGGGCGGCAGGTACGGCAGCACCCGGGAGTGCCGCTGGCCGAGCAGCGCGATGAACTCGACCGGCGAGAGGTCGATGTAGCGCGTCAGGTTCTCGTACCACTGGGCGCTGAGCCGGGCCGACTTCTGGTGCGGGCGGATCGCCTTGCGGCGTTCGCGGTCGTAGCGGGCCAGGGCGGCCGGGAGCTCCGGCTCCTGGTTCAGCGCGTTGACCAGGAATGCGGCGTCCCCGAAGGCCAGGGCGGTGCCCGCGCCGATGGAGTAGTGGGTGGTGTGCGCGGCGTCCCCGAGCAGGACGAGGTCGTCGTGGTACCACGTGCGGTTGGTCAGCGTGCGGAAGTTCAGCCAGTACGCGCTGCCGTCGGTGTGCGCCCGTCCGATCAGCGGATGGCCGTCCAGGACGTCGGCGAAGATCTTCTCCAGCAGCGCCAGGCCGTCGGCCTCGGCGGCCTGGTCGAGGCCGAGCCCCTTCCAGGTCTCGGGGGAGCACTCGACGACGCACGTGCTGTGGTCCCCGCTGTAGACGTAGCAGTAGCACCAGATCCAGCCGTGCGGGGTCTCGGTGAAGGCGAAGGTGAAGGCGTCGAAGACCTTCGTGGTGCCGAGCCAGATGTAGTGGTTGCGGCCGACCGCGATCTCGGTGCCGAAATGGTCGGCGTGCGGCTCGCGCAGCCTGCTGTTGATGCCGTCGCCGGCCACGACCAGGTCGGCGTCGAGTTCTTCGCGGGAGGCGATCTCGCGGCCGTGCTCGACGCGCACGCCCAGGGAGCGGGCGCGGTCGGCGAGGATGTCGAGCAGGCGGTGGCGGCAGATGCCGAAGCCTTCGTCCGACTCCGTGAGCGTCACCGTCGCGCGGTCCTGGATGTGGGTGACCCAGCTGTCCCAGCGGATCGAGTTCTCCCGGATGACGTCCGCCGACTCCGGGTCGGCGGCGCGCAGGTTCTTGAGCAGGTCGTCCCAGTAGGTCACACCCCAGCCGTAGGTGGTGCCGGCCGGGTTGCGCTCGTAGACGGTGACCTCGTGGGACGGGTCGACCCGCTTCATCAGGATCGAGAAGTACAGATTGGCGGGCCCACCGCCAACGCAGGCGACCTTCACACTAGCTCCCCTAGCTGACAGAAAGTAATCAATTCAGCACAGAGAGTATCAGAGGGTCTCTGTCAGGGGAGAAGGCGCGCCCGCCGGACGGTCAGGCCGCCGCCCGCGCCGTACCGCGCAGGCCGAGGGTGAGGCTGCCGGCCAGCAGCACGACGCCGGACAGCACCCCGCTGACGACCGGCACCCACGCCACCGCGGGCGTGGTGGCCAGGACGAGCCCGCCGGCGCCGAGCAGCGTGAGCGCGACGCCCGGCACGGCGATGCTCCAGTCCTTCCACACGGGCGCCAGTGCGACGAAGTGCACGCCCACCACGAACGCCACCCACGCCACGTTCCCCTCCTCGGGACGCCCGAGCGCGGCCAGCACCCGCAGCCCGCCGAACAGCAGGACCGCCTCGACCACGACCACGGCCAGGTAGCCGGGCCCGAACATGCCCCGCCGGCCGGCCGGGGCGGGACGTTCCGCACGCACGGCGCGGAACCACATCACCAGCACGGCCGCCGCCGCCAGGCACGCGACGGCCCGCAGCAGGTTGGCGGTCACGGGGCCGAGGGGGCCGTGCGCGTTGACGACGACGAACACCGCGCCGAACACCGCGCCGACCAGCAATCCAGTCATTTTCTGCATGACGTCCATCGAAGCGCCCGCCGCGGCCCGCCCGCACGGGTGCTGGGACGAGGACGGGGTAGCCCTGGCCCTACCTCACCACGCCGCGCAGGTAGGCCAGCACCGCCAGCACCCGCCGGTTGTCGTCGTCGGTCGCGGGCAGGTCGAGCTTGGCGAACACGGAGGCCACGTGCTTGCCGACGGCCGCCTCCGTGATCGACAGGGCACGGGCCACGGCGCTGTTGGAACGGCCCTCGGCGATCAGCGCCAGCACCTCCCGCTCCCGGGGCGAGAGCCGGTAGGCCGGCTCGGTGACCTCCCTGGCCCGCGCCCACGACAGCTCGAACAGGTCGATGAGGGTGGCGATCAGCCCCTGCTGCCTGATCATCAACGCGCCCGGCGTGTAGGCGATCGGGGTGATCCGGATGAACGCCACGGAGCGGTCGAAGATGAGGAGCTGCTGGATGGGCTCGTCGATGACCCGGTGCAGGTCGCCGGCGGCGTGCAACTCTTTGATGCGGGCCGCCTTGCGCGGGTCGTCCAGCACGCTCGAATGGACGATCGTGCGCATCGCCAGGCCCTCGCGCAGGGCGTCCAGCACGGTACGCCTGCTGCGCTGCTCCTCCCGGCCCTGCTCGCGCGAGCCCACCGGGTGCATGGCCCGCAGCTCGGCCGACGAGCGGGTGGCGCGCAGGATCTGCCGGCGGACGAGCTCGGGGTCCTCCAACCGCTCGACGTCGACGGGAATGCCGCGCAGCTCGCCGACCACCTCTTCCAGGCGGCGGGCGAGGTGGTCAAGCGACTGGCTCTCGGTCACGCTCCTCCTCCACACGCGCAGCCCATTCTCCCCGCCCTGCGAAGGGATGCCCAAATCGGCGAAGGATGCCTTGATCGGCGAAGGATGCCCGGGTCGGCGAAGGATGCCCGGGTCGGCGACGGGCGTGCCCTGGAACGGCGAAGGGGCGCCGTCCGGCTGGACGGCGCCCCGGTTCGCGGGACCGCTGGGCGGCGCTGATCAGTCGCGCGGGTCCCAGCCGTCGGTGTCCACGTCCAGGTCCAGCTCGTCGGCGATGTCGCCCCAGTCGGCGAACTTGAAGTTGGTGTTCTCCCGGTCCGCCGTGGCCGGCGTGTTCACGCCGTCGTGGGCGATGAACATGCCCTCGTCGAACTCGCCCAGCGGCACGTTGAGCACGGTCGAGCCGTCGCTCACCTCCGAGCCGTCGATGCCGTTCGCCTCGCCGATGCGGAACTGGCCGAGGTAGGCGTTGGAGCCCTCCCTGCGGTAGGCGGCGAAGGTGTTGTCGCCCTGGCTGGAGGCCAGCAGGTAGCCCTTGCCGTCCTCGCGGTAGTAGATGGTCAGGCCCTCGGCGTCCGCGGTGAGGTGCGTGCCGCCGTAGCCGGGGTCGGCGCCGGGGGTGCACTCCTCGGTCGCGGGGTCGTAGGTGCCCGGGACGCCGTACTCGCGCACCTTGTCCACCAGGACGGGCGTGCCGGTGAGGTCGGCGCGCATCCGCCAGATGCCGACGTCCTCCTGGGCGGCGTAGAGCACGTCCCGCTGCTGGTCCACGACCATGCCCTCGACCTGCGCCTGCTCGTCCGGCTCAAGGCAGGGGGACCAGGTCTGGCCGTTCGGCAGGGTGAAGGAGCCCGGCAGGGTCAGCGTCCGCACGAGCTGGTAGCCGATCTTGCCGCCCGGCTTGGCGAGCAGCTTGACCAGGCCGACCGAGGTCTTGTGCCGACGGCTGACCAGCGCGTACGTGCCGGTGGAGTCCTTCCAGGCGGCCAGCCCGTAGGCCGTCTCGGCGTCGTTGACCTGCTGCTGCGTCGTGCTGAACACGAACGGCGCGGCCGGGTCGGTCACGTCGGTGAGGTGGCCGTGCGAGATGGCGTAGACGCGCAGCGTGTCCCGGCCGCGGTCGGAGACGATCGCCAGGTCCCTGCCGCCGAAGCCGTAGGTGACGTCGACGTTGTTGAAGCGGCCCACCTCGTCGTCCGGCCCGGGGGCGGCGGGCGCCGGCAGGTGCTGGAGCTGCTGCCCGTCGAGGTCGTAGACGTACAGGCCGCCCTTCTTGGCGGTGGCGATCACCACGCTGTCCTCGGAGTCGGACGGGTCGACCCAGATCGCGGGGTCGTCGCCGTTGGCGTCGCCGCCGGCCTCGTCGTCGTAGAGGGAGGGGGTCTCGACTTCGGGGTACACGGTCGCCACGCCGGCACCGGCCGCGGGGGCGGCGATCCCGCCCAACACGGTCAACATCAGGGCTGCCAGGGAGAGCCTGGACAGGGGACGCATTGCGCCTCCTCGTTCGGGGTGTTGATGTTGTCCCAAAAGGTAACGACCAGTTTACAAGAAATCAATAGGTCGTCCTTATGTCAGGACATTAGGTGTTGCACGGGTGCCAGGGCGTGCCGAAGCGCCCGGCCGGGGATCCTCCCGGCCGGGCTGTGCGACGGCCCGCGCTAGCTGCGGTTGACGCGCCAGAAGTCCGACATGGCCTGGCGGTTCTGCAGGTCGCCGAGCAGGCCCTTGGGGTCGGTGTGGAAGAGCTGGCCCTGCCAGTCCGACAGGCCGGGCGGGGTGACCATCGGCTTGACCGTGCTGTTGCCCGAGACGCCGCCCTCGCCGATCTCGTGCTTGACGCCCTCCTCGGTCATGATGAAGTGCACGAACAGCTTGGCCGCGTTGGGGTGCTTGCTCTTGGTGGCGATCGCCGCGTACTTGGGGTAGCTGAAGCCGGTGAAGGGGGTCATCCCCTCGCAGGCGGCCTGGTGGTAGCCCTTGTCCTCGTTGTTGCGGAACTTCGAGATCGACATGAAGCCGATCTTCTTGTCCGTGGCGGCCGGCGCGCCCACCGCGGCGGAGATGTCCTCGTCGGAGCCGGTCAGCACCGGCTTGTTGAGCGACAGGCGCTTGATCCACTCCTGCGCGGCGCTCTTCTCCTCGGTCTTCAGTGGCTTGCCGTACTTGGCCTGGTAGGCCTGTTCGAGCGCCTGGTTGCCGTACGCGTCGAGCTGGGTGAAGAACGACAGCACGGTCGGCTTGCCCAGCGGGTCCTGCATCACCAGCTTGCCGGACCACTCCGGATCGGTCAGGTCCCAGACGTTCTTCACCGGGCAGCCGCCGGGGGAGAGCTTGGTGTTGTAGCCGAAGACCGTCGCCTTGGAGAGGGCGAGCAGCGGGTTCTGGTTCTCGGCGGGGATCTGGTCCTTCAGGTCGCCGGGGATCCACGTCTGGGTGACGCCCTGCGGCGCGAGCTGGCCGACCAGGACGCCGCCGTCCTCGTACATGGCCGCGTCGATGGTGACGTTGTCGGCGGCGTGCTCCCTGGTCATCTTCTCGGCCGTCTGCGGGGTGTCCGACTTGACCCCCTCCATGGCGATGCCGTACTTCGCGGTGAACGCCTTGGCCACTTCCTCGATGTCGCCGCTGGAGTCGTAGACCAGGACGCTGCCTTCCTTCTTCGCCGCGGCGACCAGCGCCTCCAGGTCGAAGTTCGCATCGAGCGACGGGCCGGGCAGCGCCTTGGCCGTCGCCGCCGCCGACGGCCCTCCGCCTGCGGTGGAGGGCGCGCACGCCACGGCGGCGGACGCCAGCAACGCCATGGAGATGATCTTCCCGGTACGCCTCATGGTGGCGTCACTCCTCTTGCCTCTCGGGTACGCAAGGCGCCGCGCCAGCCCCGACCGGCGCCATTGTGTGCTCACGATGAACGTCATGTGAATAATTTGTCAAGACATTCTTACGTGGAGACTGAGTCACTGCCTCGCCGCCCAGCTACGACAGTTCATCCTTATGTCAGGACAAAGTCTTGACTGTTCATCTCATGTTCATCTAGAACTGGAGGCCCCCCTTGATGAGGAGCGATCATGCGTGTGGGTCTGCTGGGCCTTGGACGTATAGGCATGTTCCATGCCACCACCCTGTCCACCTTGGTTGACGAGCTCGTCGTGTCCGACGTGGACACGGCGAGGGCGGAGGAGGTGGCCCGGCGGCTCGGCGCCCGGACCGGCGATCCCTTCGACGCGGAAGCGGTGGTGCTCGCGACGCCGACCTCCGCCCACGCCGCGGGCCTGCTGAGGGCGTGCGAGCGGGGAGTGCCGGCGTTCTGCGAGAAGCCGGCCGCGCCGACCGTCAAGGAGACGTTACGGGTGGCCGAGGCCGTCGAACGGGCCGGCATCGGCGTGCACATCGGCTTCCAGCGCCGCTTCGACGCCGGCTACCAAGCCGCCCGCGAGGCGCTGCTGGCGGGCGAGCTCGGCGAACTGCACCGCGTGCACATGCTGACCGGCGACCCCGCGCCGCCGCCCGCCGAGTACGTCGCCCAGTCCGGCGGCATCTTCCGCGACTGCCACATCCACGACTTCGACATCCTGCGCTGGGTCACCGGCCGCGAGGCGGACACCGTGCAGGCGGTCGGCGCCAACCGCGGCGAGCCGTACTTCGCCGCCGCCGGGGACGTCGACACCAGCGCCGCCCTGATCGTCATGGACGACGGCACGCTGGTCACCCTGCAGGGCTCCCGCTACAACGGCGCCGGCTACGACGTGCGCATGGAGCTGGCCGGCACCCTGGGCACCCGCGCCGTCGGGCTCGGCGACCGCACCCCGCTGCGCTCGGCCGAGGGCCTGAGCCCGGACGGGCCGCCGTGGCCGGACTTCCAGACCAGGTTCGAGGCCGCCTACGTCGCCGAGATGGGCGCGTTCCTGTCGATGGCCAGGGGCGAGAGCGAGAGCCCCTGCACCGTCCGCGACGCCCTGGCCGCCCTCTACCTGGCCGAGGCCGCCGACCTGGCGCGCCGCGAGGGCCGTCCGGTGCGCGTGCTGGAGGTGGCCAAGTGAGGATCGCCGCCGCACCCATCTCCTGGGGCGTGTGCGAGGTGCCCGGATGGGGACACCAGCTCACCGCCGACCGGGTGCTCGCCGAGATGGCCGGGCTCGGCCTGACCGCCACCGAGCTGGGCCCCGAGGGCTTCCTGCCCGCCGACCGCGACCTGCTCGGCCGGTACGGGCTGCGCGCCGTGGGCGGATTCGTCCCCGCGGTCCTGCACGACCCCGCCCACGACCCGCTGCCCGCCCTCCGCGCCACCTGGGACGCCTTCGACCCGGACGTGGTCGTCGTGCTGGCCGCCGCCACCGGCGCCGACGGCTACGACGCCCGTCCCGAGCTGGACGACACCGGCTGGGCCACCCTGCTCGGCAACCTCGACCGCGCCTTCCACCAGGCCAAGGGCGACGGCCGCGCGCTCACCCTGCACCCCCACGTCGGCACCATGGTCGAGACCGGCCAGGAGGTGGACCGGGTGCTCGGCGGCAGCGCCGTCCCGCTCTGCCTGGACACCGGCCACCTGCTCATCGGCGGCGGCGACCCGCTCGACCTGGTCACCCGCGTCCCCGAGCGGATCGCCCACGTGCACCTGAAGGACGTCGACGCCGCGCTCGCCGCCCGCGTCCGGGCCGGCGAGCTGACCTACACCGACGCCGTCCGCGCCGGGATCTACCGCCGGCTCGGCCGCGGCGACGTGGACGTCCGGGGCATCGTCGAACGCCTGACCGCCGCCGGCTACGACGGCTGGTACGTCATGGAGCAGGACGTCGTCCTCGACGCCGAGCCCCCGGCGGGCGCCGGCCCGGCCGACGACGTGCGGGCGGGCGTGGCGTTCCTGCGGGGCCTGGCGTGAGCGCCCTCGACGTGCTGACGATGGGCCGGGCAGGCGTGGACGTCTACCCGCTCCAGAGCGGCGTGTCGCTGCGGCACGTGGAGACGTTCGGCAAGTACCTGGGCGGCAGCCCCACCAACGTGGCCGTGGCCGCCGCCCGCCTGGGCCGCTCCAGCGCGGTGATCACGCGGACCGGCGACGACCCGTTCGGCGCGTTCGTCCGCGACGCGCTGCGCTCCTACGGCGTGGACGACCGCCTGGTCGGCGCCGTGCCCGGCCGGCCGACGCCGGTCACGTTCTGCGAGATCAGGCCGCCGGACGACTTCCCGCTCTACTTCTACCGCCAGGACGCGCCCGACCTGGAGATCGCACCCGGCGACCTCGACCTGGCGGCCGTCACCGGGGCGCGGCTGTTCTGGGCCACCGTGACCGGTCTGTCGGCCGAGCCGTCCCGCGCCGCCCACCTGGCCGCCTGGCAGGCCCGCGGGCGCGCCCGGCACACCGTGCTCGACCTGGACTACCGGCCCATGTTCTGGGCCGACGCGGCCACCGCCGGCGAGCGGGTGCGGGAGGCGCTCGCGCACGTCACCGTCGCGGCCGGCAACCTCGACGAGGTCGAGGTGGCCACCGGCACCCGCGACCCGCGCGCGGCCGGTGAGACCCTGCTGGCGGCGGGCGTCGAGCTGGCCATCGTCAAGCAGGGCCCCGACGGCGTGCTCGGCATGACCGCCACGGAGACCGTACGGGTGCCGCCCGTCCCGGTCGAGGTGGTCAACGGGCTCGGCGCCGGCGACGCCTTCGGCGGCGCGCTCTGCCACGGCCTGCTCGAAGGCTGGCCGCTGGAACGCACCCTGCGCTTCGCCAACGCCGCGGGCGCGATCGTCGCCGGCCGCCTGGCCTGCGCGCCCGCGATGCCCACGGCGGACGAGGTCGAGGCCGTCCTGTCCGCCACCCTCTCGGAAGGAGCCGCCACGCATGCGTGAGCAGGACTACCGCCGGCTGCTCGACCAGCGCGCCTGGCAGCCGGAGCGCATCGCCGAGGCGGCGGCCGCCCGCCGGCGCCGGCCCCTCAGGAACGGCAGGGAGCAACTGCTCATCATCGCGGCCGACCATCCGGCCCGCGGCTCCCTCGGCGTGGCCGGCCACCCGATGGCCATGCGCAGCCGCGCCGACCTGCTCGACCGGCTCATGACCGCCCTGGCCAGGCCCGGCGTGGACGGCCTGCTGGCCACCCCCGACGTCGTCGAGGACCTGCTGCTGCTCGGCGCGCTCGACGACAAGATCGTCATCGGCTCGATGAACCGCGGCGGCGTGCACGGCTCGGTGTTCGAGTTCGACGACCGCTTCACCGCCTACGACGCCCCCACCATCGCCGCGATGGGCCTGGACGGCGGCAAGATGTTGTGCCGGATCGCGCTGGAGGACAGCGCCACCGCCGCCACCCTGGCCAGCTGCGGCCAGGCCGTCACCGACCTGGCCAGGCACGGCCTGATGGCGATGGTCGAGCCGTTCTGGTCCAGGCGGCAGGAGGGCGTGGTGCGGCACGACCTGTCGCCCGAGGCCATGATCCACGCGATCAGCGTCGGCCAGGGGCTCGGCGCGACCTCCGCCCGCACCTGGCTGAAGATCCCGGTCGTGCCGGAGATGGAACGGGTCGTGGAGTCCACCACCCTGCCCGTGCTGCTGCTGGGCGGCGACTCCGGCCAGGACGCCGGCGAGATGTACGACTCCTGGCGCAAGGCGCTGCGCCTGCCCGGCGTGCGCGGCCTGGTGGTCGGCCGGGCGCTGCTCTACCCGCCCGACGGGGACGTGGGCGCCGCCGTGGACACCGCGCTCGGCCTGCTGGAGGGCGGCGTGCCCGATCTCGTGCAAGGAGGTGCCTCTTGAGGCTGACCACGGCTCAGGCGCTGACCCGCTTCCTGGCCGCCCAGTGGTCGGAGCGCGACGGCGTCGAGCAGCGGCTGATCGCCGGCGTGCTCGGGATCTTCGGCCACGGCAACGTCGCGGGCGTCGGCCAGGCGCTGGCCGAGCAGGGCGCGGGCACGGGCGACGCGCTGCCGTACTATCTGGCCCGCAACGAGCAGGCCATGGTGCACACGGCCGTCGGCTACGCCCGTACCCGCGCGCGGCTGTCCACCTTCGCCTGCACGACGTCCGTCGGGCCCGGCGCCACCAACCTGGTCACCGGCGCGGCGCTGGCCACGATCAACCGGGTGCCGGTGCTGCTGCTGCCCGGCGACGTCTTCGCCACCCGCGCCCCCGGCACGGTGCTGCAGGAGCTGGAGGATCCCCGCTCCTACGACGTGTCGGTCAACGACTCGCTGCGCCCGGTGTCGCGCTTCTTCGACCGGATCAACCGGCCCGAGCAGCTCCCGGCCGCGCTGCTGGCGGCGATGCGGGTGCTCACCGACCCCGCCGAGACGGGCGCGGTCACGCTCGCGCTGCCCCAGGACGTGCAGGCCGAGGCCTACGACTGGCCGGAGGAGCTGTTCGCCCGGCGGGTCTGGCACGTCCCCCGCCCGGTGCCCGAGCCGGCCGCGCTGGCCAGGGCGAAGGAACTGCTGCGCGGCTCCCGCAGGCCGCTGATCGTGGCCGGCGGCGGGGTCCGGTACAGCGAGGCCTGGGCGGAGCTGACCCGCTTCGCCGAGCGCCACGGCGTGCCGGTGGGCGAGACGCAGGCGGGCAAGGGCACGCTGCCCTACGACCACCCCCGCGCGGCCGGCGCGATCGGCCACACCGGCACCGACGCGGCCAACACCCTGGCCCGCGAGGCCGACCTGGTCATCGGCGTCGGCACCCGCTACACCGACTTCACCACCGCCTCCAGGACGCTGTTCGGGCAGGCCGCCTTCCTCAACGTCAACGTCACCGCCTTCGACGCGGCCAAGAACGCGGGCGCCACGCTCGTCGCCGACGCCCGCGAGGCCCTGCGCGCCCTCGACGAGGTGGACTGGCGGGCCGACCCCGAATGGACCCACCGGGCCGCCGCCCTGGCCGCCGCCTGGCAGTCGGAGATCGGCCACACCTACGCGGGCCCCGAGCTCACCCAGCCCGTCATGCTCGGGATCCTCAACGAGGTCGCCGGAGGCGGCGTGGTGGTCAACGCGGCCGGCTCGATGCCGGGCGACCTGCACCGCCTCTGGCGGGCCGCCGACCCCGAGCAGTACCACGTCGAGTACGGCTACTCGTGCATGGGCTACGAGATCGCCGGCGGCCTCGGGGTGAAGCTGGCCGCGCCGGACCGCGAGGTGTTCGTGCTGGTCGGCGACGGGTCGTACCTGATGATGGCGCAGGAGATCGCGACCGCCGTGCAGGAGCGGATCAAGCTGGTGATCGTCCTGGTGGACAACCGGGGCTTCGCCTCCATCGGCAACCTCAGCGAGTCGGTGGGCGCCCGGCGGCTCGGCACCGCGTACCGCACCCGCGGGCCCGGCGGCGAGCTGGACGGCGAGCCCCTGCCGGTGGACCTGGCCGCCAACGCCGCCAGCCTGGGCGCCGACGTGCTGCGCGCCGACGGCCCCGAGTCGTTGCGGGCCGCCCTGGTCAAGGCCAAGGAGTCGGCCAGGACCACCGTCGTGCACGTCGAACCCGTCCCCGGCGGCGGCCCGGGCGCGCAGGCGTGGTGGGACGTGCCGGTCGCGCAGGTGTCCGGCCTGCCCGAGGTCAGGGCCGCGCGCGAGCGCTACGACGAGGCCAAGCGCGACCAGCGGCTCTACCTCTGATGGGCTGGACGCTGGCCTTCGCCGCGGTGGCCGTCCTGTTCGTGCTGATCAGCGGGGCCAACGACGGCGCCACGCTGATCGGCCTCGGCCTGCGTTTCCCGCGCACGCCCGGCTGGCTGGCCGCCGCGCTGCTGGTGGCGGTCCTGTTCGCCGGGCCGTACGTGCTGGGCGTCGCGGTCGCGCGGACCTTCACCGAAGGGCTTGCGGGGCTCGACTCAGGGAGCGGCGCGGCCGTGTTCCTGGCCGGCGTGGTGATCGCCGTCGTGGTGGTGGCGGCGCTGACCGGCAGAGGGCTGCCCACCAGCCTGACGCTGGCGGTGATCGGCGGCATCGCGGGCGCCGGGCTCGGCGCCGGGCTGCCGGTGGCCTGGCCGAGCCTGATCACCGTCCTGGCGATCGGGGCGTGCGCGCCGCTGGTCGGGCTGGTGCTCGGCTACCTGCTGGGCACCGCGTCCCGGCGGGTGCCGTCCTCGCGCCGGATGCCGGGGCTGGTGCTGGGCGCCCACCTGGTGGCGTACGCGGCCCAGTGCCTGGCCTACGCCGTCAACGACGGGCAGAAGATGATCGCCGTGGTGAGCGTCGCCGTGGACGTGGGCCGCAACGGGCTCGGCCGGGTCGGGCCGGTCCACCTCGCGCCCGGGTGGATGGCCGTGCTGGTGGCGCTGTTCCTGGCCGGGGCGCTGACCACGCTGCCCCGGGTGGGCGGGCGGGTCGGCCGCGGCCTGGTCATCACCCGGCCGCTGCACGTGCTGTCGGCCGAGACGGCGGCCACCGGCGCCGTCCTCGGCAGCTCGGCCCTGGGCAGCCCGGTGAGCATGACCCAGTCCGTGACCGCCGGGGTCGTCGGCGTGGTGGCAAGCGAAGGAAGCAGGAGGGTGCGATGGCAAGGAGTGCTGAACATGGGTACGGCGTGGCTGGTCACGCTGCCGTCGTCCATGGCGCTGGGCGCTCTGGCCGGGCTCGGCCTGAGGCTGCTGTGAGCGGCGGACGGCCCCGCCGGCTCGCCCGCGCCTGGGACGAGCTGCGCGGCCGGTCCGGACGCCGGGTGATCGACCTCGTCCGCGGCCAGGTCGCCGTGGCCAGGGAGGGCGCCGTGCTGGCCCGCTCGGCCGCCTCGGGCACGACCGGCCAGGCCGCCGCCCGCGCCCGCATGGCCGAGGTCGAGCACGAGGGCGACGAAGCCCGCGCCGAGCTCGTCCGGGCGCTGAAACGGGTGCTGGCCACCCCCATCGACAGGGAGGACCTGTTCCGGCTCTCCCGCTCGATCGACGACGTGCTGGACCAGTTGCGCGACTTCGTCCGCGAGGCCGACCTGTTCGGGCCCGCCGACCTCACCTTCGCCGCCGAGCCGCTGCGCGCCGTCATCGAGGGCCTGGACCAGCTCGAACAGGCCCTGCTGAAGATCACCGGCGATCCCGGCTCGGTCACCATGGCCGTGCTCGCCACCCGCAAGTCCCGCAGCCGCGTCCGCCAGCTCTACCAGGCCCGGCTCACCGAGCTGTTCGCCGGCCCGCTGGACATGGACACCCTGCGCGAACGCGAGCTGCTCTCCCGCCTGGACGCCGTGGGCCGCCGGCTCGGCGAGGCCGCCGACGCCCTCGCCGACGCCATGCTCAAACGAAGCCACTGAAAACCCCCCGAAGGAAGACCCATGGCTGTTCTGACCAAGACGGAGCCGCCGCCTCGCCCGCCGAGACGGCGCCGCATCCGCTACCGCCTCCAGGTCCTGCGGCACGACCCGACCGCCGCGCTCGGCCTGATCCTCGTCGTCCTGCTCGCCTACCTCGTCGTCGCCCCCCTGATCGCGGTCCTGTCGGACGCCTTCCGCCTCCAGTTCGGCGACGAGCTGCACGCCGGCCAGCAGCCGGGCGAGTGGACCGGCTACTACCTGTGGCGGGTCTTCCGCTCCCAGATCAGCGGCCTGCTGTTCTGGGGCCCGCTGGTCAACACGCTGGTCGTCGCGGTCGGCACCGTCCTGTTCGCGCTGCTGCTCGGCGGCGGGATGGCCTGGCTGGTGACCCGGACCAACGTGCCCGGCCGCAAGTGGCTGGCCGGGGCGCTGGTGGTGCCGTACATGCTGCCGTCGTGGACGTTCTCGCTGGCCTGGCTGACGCTGTTCAAGAACGAGCGGGCCGGCGGTCAGGTGGGCTTCCTGGAGTCGGCCGGCGTGCGCACCCCCGACTGGCTGGCCTACGGCCCGCTGCCGATCATCGTCACGCTCGGGCTGCACTACTACCCCTTCGTGCTGCTGCTGGTCGGCAACGCGCTGCGCAGGATCGACGTCCAGCTGGAGGACTCGGCCCGGATCCTCGGGGCGCCGCGGCGCGTCGTCGTGCGGCGGATCGTGGTGCCGCTGATGTTGCCCGCGCTCTCCTCGGCCGTGCTGCTCGTGGTCGGGCGGGTGCTCGGCACGTTCGGCACCCCTTACGTGCTCGGCCTGCCCGCCGACTACCAGGTGCTGTCCACCGGGCTGTTCCAGTCGATCAGGGACCGCAGCACCGGCGTGGCGTCCGTGCTCGCCACCGTCATCGTGATCATCGGCGTGCTGATCGTCTTCACCGACATGCGGCTGATGCGCGAGCAGCGCAGGTTCGTCACCGTCGGCGGCAAGGGCGCGATGGACCGGCTGGGCGACCTGCGCGGCTGGCGCTGGCCCGCCTTCGCGCTGGGCGCGGTGGTCTTCGTGGTCAGCGTGCTGATCCCGGTGCTCACGCTGCTGCTGTCCACGCTCACCCGCACGCCGCTGGACCTGTCGACCCTGACGCTCGACTACTGGATCGCCGACCGGCTGCCCGGCGCGGTCGGGTTCCCGCACGGCATCCTGCGCGGCTCCGAGCTGTGGCAGGCCGCCTGGAACTCGCTGCGCATCGTCGGCCTGGCCTCGCTGATCTGCGCGGTCGCCGGCCTGCTCATCGGGTACGTCGTGGTCCGCGGCACCGCGCCGCGCATCGCCGGGTTCCTGCGCCAGGTGTCGTTCCTGCCGTACCTCATCCCCGGCATCGCCTTCGCCGCCGCCTCGCTGTCGCTGTTCGCCGTCGCCCGCGGGCCCGTCCCGGCGCTGTACGGGACGACGTTCCTGCTGATCCTGGTCATGGCCGTGACGCACCTGCCGTACAGCTCGCGCTCGGGCATCGCGGCGATGATGCAGCTCGGCCGGGAGCCGGAGGAGGCCGCGCAGATCGCCGGGGCCTCCTGGTGGCACCGGATGCGGCGGATCATCTTCCCGATCCAGAAGGGCGCCCTGGTCACCGGCATCGTGTTGCCGTTCATCTCGGGGCTGAAGGAGCTCAGCATCGTTGTGATGCTGACCACCACCGGCACCCAGCTTCTCACGACGCTCTCCATCGGCCTGGTCGACTACGGATACACGCAGCTCGCCAACGGCGTCGTCCTCATGATCGCTTTGCTCTCCTTCACCATGACTTCCCTGACCCAGCGGCTGACCAAGAGCAGCCTGGCGTCCGGCCTAGGAGGATAGATGCCGAACATCACCTTGAGCGCAGTCTCCAAGAGCTACGGCGGCGGCGACTACGCGGTGAAGAACCTCGACCTCGTGGTCCCCGACGGCGCCTTCATGTGCCTGCTCGGCCCCTCCGGCTGCGGCAAGACCACCACGTTGCGCATGATCGCCGGCCTCGAACAGCCCACCGCGGGCAGCATCGCCGTCGGCGAGCGCGTCCTGGACTCCGTCGAGCAGGGCGTCTACGTCCCGCCCGAGAAGCGGGCGATGGGGCTGGTCTTCCAGAACTACGCGCTCTGGCCGCACCTGTCCGTGCGCGACAACGTGGAGTTCGGGCTGCGCATGCGCAAGGTGCCGGCCCCCGAGCGGCGCTCGCGGGCCGAGGCGGCGCTGCGGATGGTGCATGTCGACGCCGCCATGGACCGTTACCCGTCCCAGCTGTCCGGCGGCCAGCAGCAGCGCGTCGCCCTGGCCAGGATGCTCGCGGTCAACCCGTCCGTGCTGCTGCTGGACGAGCCGCTGTCCAACCTCGACGCCCGGCTGCGCCTGGAGATGCGGGCCGAGCTCAAGCGCATCCACGAGGAGTCCGGCGCGACGATCGTCTTCGTCACCCACGACCAGCTCGAAGCCCTCACCATGGCCACCGACGTCGCCGTCATGAACGAGGGCGAGCTGCAGCAGCTCGCCGCGCCCATGGAGATGTACGAGCGGCCCGCCAACCGCTTCGTCGCCGAGTTCGTCGGCAGCCCGCCGATGGCCATCGTGGACACCGGGCCCGCACCCGGCGGGCTGGCCGGATCCCTGCTGCGGTTCGTCGAGGCGCGCGGCCCGGGGGTCACCCCGTCCGCCGTCGGCATCCGGCCCGAGGCGCTGCGGCTCGGCGCGCCGCCCGCCGCCGCCTGGAGCGAGGAGGCGCTGGTCGAGGCCGTGCTGCCGGCCGGCTCCTCCTGGACGGTACGGCTGCGCGTCCTGGACACCGAGCTGTTCGCCCTGTCGTACACGCCGGTGCGGGCCGCGCCCGGCGACGTGCTGCCCTGCTGGACCGAGCAGCTCCACCTGTTCGGCGCGGACGGCGCCCGCATCTCCTCCTGGGACCGGGCGGAGGTGACCGCGTGATCCGCCCCAAGGCGCTGCTCCTGGACTTCGGCGGCGTGATCGTCGAGACCGCCAAACGGCCGTCCTGGGCGGCCGAGCTGGCCGCCGAGGTGCACACCATGCTGGCCAGGACCGGGTTCGACGGCCTGACGGCCGAGGACGTCGAGAGCGACATCCGGGCCGGGGCGCGGGCCGACAAGTACTGGAAGGACTCCACCTCCCGGCAGTTCGCGCCCGAGGAGATGACCCACCGCCGGTTCTGGGCCGAGTTCGTCGCCACCGACTGGCCCGAGCAGGCCCGCACGCTGGTCACCGTCGAGGCGACGCCCCTGTGCAAGCGCATGGGCGAGCTGCGCAGCGACAGGAAGCTGCGCACCGGCATGGCGGAGCTGCTGAACGCCTGCCCGCGCAACGGCGTCGTCCCCGCCGTCGTCAGCAACGCGCTGTGCGGGGCCGTGCACCGCGACTACCTCGCCGGGAGCGGGCTGGACCACCTGCTCGCCGCGCAGGTCTACAGCGACGAGGTCGGCGTGCGCAAGCCGAACCCCGAGATGATCCTGCTCGCCTGCCGCGCCCTCGGCGTGGACCCCGCCGACGCCTGGTACGTCGGCGACAACTACGACCGGGACGTGATCTGCGGCGCCCGGGCCGGGGCGGGGGCGACCGTCCTGATGGTCTCCGCGAGCACCGACAAGATCCCGTACCGGGTGCGGCAGAGCCCTCAGGCCACGGTCGAGGACCCCCGCGCCCTGCTGACCCTCCTGGAGGAGACATGGACGTGAACACCTCTCGCGAGCTGGCCGCCATCGCGGCCGAGGCGGCCAGGGCGGTCGGCGACCGGCTGCGCGGCGCCTTCCGCTCCCGTCCCGAGATCCAGACCAAGCGCGACTTCCACGACCCGGTGACCGAGCACGACAAGGCGGCCGAGGAGGGCATCCGCGAGGTGCTCGACCGGCTCTGCCCCGACAGCGTCGTGGTGGGCGAGGAGGGCGGCACCAGGGGACAGGGCGCCATCAGCTGGTACGTCGACCCCATCGACGGCACCGCCAACTTCGCCGTCGGCCTGCCGTTCTTCTGCACCTCGATCGCCGCCGCCGTGGACGGCGAGGTGGTGGCCGGGGTGATCTACGACCCGGTGCGCGACGACGAGTTCACCGCCTGGCTCGGCGGGGCCGTCTGCAACGGCGAGCCGCTGCGCAGCGCGGGCGCCCGCGCCGACCGCGAGGCGGTGCTGCTGTCCAGCTATCCGACGCCGCGCGACCTGGCCGAGGACGAGGAGGGCGCGCTGCGCCGCTTCTCCAGGATGACCCAGTCGTTCGCGACCATCCGCCGTCCGGGCAGCGCCGCGCTCAAGCTCGCCCACGTCGCCGCCGGCTGGTCCGACGTCGCGTACGGCACCCGCGTCAACGCCTGGGACGTCGCGGCCGGATCCCTGCTGGTCAGGCAGGCCGGCGGCGTCTACATCCCGCTGTCGGGCAGCGTCTTCGAGCCGGGCGGCTACCTGGCCTGCGTCGGCGGGTTCGACCTGGCCTCCTCGGTGCTGGCCGACGTGGCCGACGCCGCCGCCGGGGCCGACGCCGCCGGGGCGAGGAGCGCGAGGTGATCCGCTGGATCGTGACCGACCTCGACGGCACGCTCGTCGGGCGCGACCTGGCCATGGTGCCCGCCGCCCGGGACGCGCTGCGCCGCTACCGGGCCGCGGGCGGCGAGGTCGTCATCGCCACCGGCCGCATGGAACGCTCGGCCCGGCCCTACTACGACGAGCTGGGCCTGGACGGCCCGGCCATCCTCTACAACGGCGCCCGCACCGTGAACCTGGCGACCGGCGAGGTGCTGCGCTCCCGCCACCTGCCCGCCACCGCCTGGAAGACGCTGCTCGGCCTGTTCGGCGAGCTGCCCGCGGGCGTGTACCCGGTGGCCTTCTCCGGCGGGGCGGCGCTGGCCGTGGACGACGTTCCGGAGCTGCGGGACTACGCCCGGCGGGACGGCATCACGCTGCGCGACCCCGGCGACTGGGCGGCGCTGCCCCCCGACGGGATCACCAAGTGCATGCTGATCGGCGACCGCCTGCCGGACCTGGACATCGCGGGCACGGTCACCGTCCGGTCCGAGGCGACGTACCTGGAGGTGCTGCCGGAGGGGGCGACCAAGGGCAGCGCCCTGCGCGAGCTGGCGAAGGCCCGGGGGGTGCCGCTGGACCAGGTCGCCGCCATCGGCGACAACCCCAACGACATCGACATGATCCAGGCCGCCGGCCTGGGCATCGCGGTCGGCGACGGCCACCCGGACGTCCTGTCGGCCGCGGACGTGGTCGCGCGTCCCTGCGCCGACGGCGCGCTCGTGGACGCGGTGGAACTGGCACTGGGAGAGGGAGAACGGTGAAGTCGGTCAAGCACTGGATCAACGGCGCCCTGACGGACGGCGGCGACCGGACGGCGGAGATCTTCAACCCGGCCACGGGTGAGGTCAGCGGTCACGTGGCGCTGGCGTCGGTGGCCGAGGTGGACGCGGCCGTGGCCGCCGCGGTGGCGGCCTTCCCGGCGTGGCGGGCCGCCTCGCTGGTCAAGCGCGCCCGGGTGTTGTTCCGGTTCAGGGAGTTGATGGACGCCCACCGTGACGAGCTGGCCGCGCTGATCTC
>NZ_JBEXYK010000042.1:0-91708 GCF_040630865.1 Nonomuraea sp. NPDC005730 | reverse complement strand
ACCAAGAACCTGGAGATCGAGCAGGCCAGGCAGGAGCTGGAGGACCGCGCCCACCAGCTGACGCTGGCCTCGACGTACAAGAGCGAGTTCCTGGCGAACATGAGCCACGAGCTGCGCACGCCGCTCAACTCGCTGCTCATCCTGGCCCAGCTGCTGGCCCAGAACCACACGCGCAACCTGACGGCCAAGCAGGTCGAGTACGCCGAGATCATCCACTCGGCCGGCTCCGACCTGCTCCAGCTGATCAACGACATCCTCGACCTGTCCAAGGTCGAGGCGGGCAAGATGGACATCAACCCCGAACGCGTGCCGTTGCGCCAGCTTCTCGACTATGTCGAGGCCACGTTCCGGCCGATGACGTCGCAGAAGAGCCTCGACTTCACGATCACGAACGCCCCCGGCATCCCGGTGGAGGTCGTGACCGACGACTCGCGGCTGCGCCAGGTGCTGCGCAACCTGCTGTCGAACGCGGTCAAGTTCACCGAGACCGGCAGCGTCGAACTGCGCATCGAGCCGGCCGCCCAGGACGAGCTGCCCGCCTCGGTGCGCCAGCACGGCGCGGCCATCGCCCTGCGGGTGGTCGACACCGGCATCGGCATCGCCGCCCAGCAGCTCGAAGCCATCTTCGGCGCGTTCCAGCAGGCCGACGGCACGACCAGCCGCAAGTACGGCGGCACCGGCCTCGGCCTGTCCATCAGCCGCGAGATCGCCCACCTGCTCGGCGGCGCGATCGGGGCGCAGAGCACGCCGGGCCAGGGCAGCGTGTTCACCCTCTACCTGCCGATCGCCCGGCCGGACTTCATCGGGCTCTCCCCGAAGAAGGCCCTGACCGACCCCTCGGTCGTCGTCGAGGCCGCCCGCGTCACCACGTCCGAGCAGGAGGCGGCCGCACCGGCCAGGTCCCACCAGCCGCAGCCACGCCGCCTGCTGGTGATCGAGGAACGGCCGCAGGGCCTGCTCTCGCACGTGGCCGAGAGCGTGGTGACGGAGCTGGCGCTGAGCAAGGACGAGACGATCGAGATCGTCACGGCCGCCGGAGCGCAGGAGGCCGCGGCCACGCTGGCCGCCGACCCCTGCCACTGCATCGTGCTCGACCTCGACCTGCCCGACCAGAGCGCCTACCGCCTGCTGGAGGCCATGGACGGCGACCAGGCCCTGAACTCGGTGCCGGTCCTGGCCTACAACAACTGGCGGGCCAGCTCCCAGCAGGCGGTGCCGTTGCAGACGCGCGAGGGCGGCCAGCCGCTGGAGCTGCTGTCCAGCCTCGACGAGCTGCGCGAGCGCATCGCCCTGCACCTGACCGCCGACCAGCCCGGCGACGTGCTGCCGCTGATCCGGGCCGGGAACGTCAACCAGCTCGCCGGGGCCGAGATCGACACCTCGCTGACGGGCCGGACCGTGCTGATCGTCGACGACGACGCCCGCAACCTCTTCGCGCTGACCAGCATGCTGGAGGTGCACGGCATCGACGTGCTGCACGCCGAGGACGGCCGCAAGGGCATCGACACGCTCGTCGCCCACCCGCAGATCGACCTGGTGCTGATGGACGTGATGATGCCCGAGATGGACGGCTACACCGCCACCGCCCGCATCCGCGCGATGGCCCAGTACGCAGACCTGCCCATCATCGCGGTCACGGCCAAGGCGATGCCGGGCGACCAGGAGAAGGCGCTGGCGGCCGGCGCGAGCGACTACGTGACCAAGCCGGTCGAGGCCGACCATCTGGTCGAACGCATCCGTCACTGGCTCGGCGCCTGACCCGTCCCCCTCAAGGAGCAACGCAGTGCACCACCCGCACGATCCGGCGGCCGCCGTGCCGCCGGAGCGTACCGAGCCGCCCAATCTCGGCCGCCTGGCCGCGACGGTCGACCGCCTGCACAGCCAGATCCTGGAGGCCCAGCGGGCCGCCGAGGGCCGCGCCCTGGTCGAGGTGGCCAAGGGCGTGCTGGTCGAGCGCCTGCAGTGCAGTCTGGCCGCCGCCGCCAGGCAGCTGGCCACCCTGGCCGACCAGGCGGGGGTGACGCAGCTCGAACTGGCCGCCGACATCATCAACCAGGCCGCCCACGACCGCATCAGCGAGGCCGCCCGCGACTTCCTGAGCTCGGCCCGCGCCGAGGAGTCCACTGAGGTGGCGGTGCGGCTGCGTACCGCCGAGAACGGGGCACTGACCGCCACCGACGCGCAGGCCGTGGCGCAGTCGCTGCTGGAGCACGCCCTGTCCGCGCTCGGCGCGACGACGGTCGCCATCTGGGAGGCCGGGCCGGACGCGTCGCTCACCCTGGCCGGATACGCGGGGCTGGCCGACGAGGAGGCCAGGCGCTGGCGTTACGTCCCGCCGGGCGTGGCCACGCCGGCCCGCCGCGCGCTGCTGGCCCGCGGCACGGTGTGGCTGGAGGACCTGGCCGCCGTCGGCCTGCCCTCGATCGGGCAGCGCCAGACCCCCGGCGCGCGGGCGACCGCGCCCGCCGGGACGGGCGGCCGGATCCTGGGCGTGCTGGAGATCGGCTGGCCGCACGCGATGCCGCGGCCCGACGCGCGGGTCGTCAAGCAGATCGAGGTGCTGGCCGACCTGTGCGCCCACACCTTCGACACCACCGACCAGGCCGTTCACGAGCCGCAGGTGCTGCCCGAGCTGATCGACCTGGCCGACGCGCTGCCGGACGCGGCGCTGGTGCTGCGCCCGCAGCTGGGCACCGAGGGCCGGCTGACCGACTTCCGCATCGTGCACGCCAACCCGCGCTTCCTCGACCCCGCCGGGCGGCCGCGCGGCGAGGTCGTCGGGAGCCTGTTCCTGGAGGCGTACCCGCTGGCCGCCGAGGAGGGCGCGCTGCTGGCCAGGATCGAGCACGTGCATGCCACGGGCGAGACCTTCAGGGCCGAGAAGATGACGATCACGGCCCTGGTGGACCAGATCCCGCTGCACACCGTCGCGGGCATCGCGATCATCCGGCTCGGCGACGGCGTGCTGCTCATCTGGCGGCTGCAGGACCAGGACGCCCAGCTCGCCAACCTGCTCCAGCACGCCCAGCGCCTCGGGCGCATCGGCGGCTTCGAGGAGAACCTGCTCACCGGCGAGATCGTCTGGAGCGCCCAGCTCCACGACCTGTACGGCATGTCCCTCGACGAGCCGCCCATCCCGCTGGAACGCCTGGCCACGCACGCCCACCCCGACGACGCCGTGGCCATCGGCCGGTTCGTCCGGGCCGTGCTGCACCATCGCCGTCCGGCCTCCACCGCCTACCGGCTGCAGCGGTCCGACGGCACCGTACGGCACATCAGGGTGGTCGCCGAGCCCGTCTTCGACGACAGCGGCCTGCTGCTGTCCATCCGCGGCGCCTACCAGGACATCTCCTCCCAGCACTGGACAGAGGTGGCGCTGGCCGCCACCCGCGACCAGCTCGCCCACACCGAGCAGCAGGCCGCCGAGCGCAACCGGCTGGCCCTGCAGCTCCAGCAGGCGATCATGCCGCCGAGCCGGGAGCCGCTGGAGGCGTTCGACCTGCAGATCGCCGTGCGCTACCGGCCGGCCGAGAAGGAGCACCTGGTCGGCGGCGACTGGTACGACGCCGTCGTGCTGCCCACCAAGCAGATCCTGCTGTCGGTCGGCGACGTCGCCGGGCACGGCATCGAGGCGGCCACCGGCATGGTCGTGCTGCGCAACGCGCTGCGCGGCCTGGCCGCCACCGGCGCCGGGCCGGGCCAGCTGCTGACCTGGCTCAACCTGGTCGCCCACCACCTGACCGCGAACGTCACCGCCACCGCGATCTGCGGGCTGTTCGACCCCCGCACCCGCGTGCTGCGCTACGCCAGGGCCGGGCACCTGCCGCCCATCCTGGTCCGCGACGGCCAGGCCAGGGAGCTCGACATGACCAAGGGCCTGCTGCTCGGGGCGGTCGCCGAGGCCGAGTACGAGGAGACGCACGTGCAGCTCGCCTCCGACGACATCCTGCTCATGTACACCGACGGCCTGATCGAACGACGTGACGTCAACCTGCACGAGTCCCAGCAGCGGCTGCTGGACACCGCCCGGCATCCCGCGGCCAGCCTGGAGCAGCGCCTCGACCACCTCCTGACGCACAGCAACTCCGACACCGACGACGACACGTGCATCATCGGCGCCCGCCTCCAGTAACCGTCCGCGCCGCGGCCGGGCGGCCGGGGAGTTTGCCGGGCTTCGGTCTGGTAAGCAACCAAGACCGGGTCCCCCGCCACGCCACACCCAGGCAGGACTGATCAGACCATGGGCATGGAACCGGAGCTACGCTGTCCCATCAGCACCGATCTCGACGCCATCCGCGGCCTCGTGCGCGACCACGCCGGCCGCGGCGGGCTGTCCGGTGAGCGCCTGGACAACTTCGTGCTGGCGGTCAACGAGGCGGTCACCAACGTCCTCGACCACGGCGGCGGCACCGGCACCGTGCTGGCCCGCACCGACGCGGGCGGCGTCATGGTGGAGATCGCGGACGAGGCCGGCCGGCTCAGCGCCGCCCACCTGGCCGCGGCCGAACACGGCCGCGCCCACTCGGCGGGGTTCGGCTTCGGCCTGTGGCTGATCCAGCACCTGTGCGACCGCGTCGAGCTCGACCAGAGCCCGCGGGGCTCCCGGTTACGCCTGCACATGAGCGTGCGGACCGCCCACGACCGGCAACCCGGCACCCTCGTCCCGCAGGGCTGCGACCGGCCGAGCCCGCCCGGCCACCGGCCGACCCCGCCTGGCCCGGCCCGGCCGGATTTCCCGGAACCCTAGGATGAGGCAGGTGAAATACATGCTGCTCATCTACAGCAACCCCGCCGCCCAGCAGGCCGTCGCCGACGGGTTCGACCAGGTCATGGCCGAGGTCGACGCGCTCATGGCCGAGCTGGAGGCCAACGGCGAGCTGGCCGGGGGCCAGGCGCTGGGCGACCCCGCCTCCTCCAAGACCGTGATGGTGCGCGGCGGCGTGCCCGCCGTCACCGACGGCCCCTTCCTGGAGGCCAAGGAGTACCTGGCGGGCTATCTGATCGTCGACTGCGCGAGCGTCGAGCGGGCCACCGAGATCGCCGCGCGCTGGCCGGACGCGCGACTGTGCGCCATGGAGGTGCGGCCGGTCATCGACGAGGTGGCGGAGTGATCGAAGGGCTGCTGCGCGAGCTGGCGCCGCAGGTGCTCGGCGTGCTCGTCCGCCGTTACGAGCAGTTCGACGCCTGCGAGGACGCCGTCCAGGAGGCCCTGCTCGACGCCGCCGTGCAGTGGCCCGGCCAGGGCGTGCCGGACAACCCGCGGGCCTGGCTGATCACGGTCGCCTCCCGCCGGGTCATCGACCACTTCCGCAGCGAGAGCGCGCGGCGGCGGCGGGAGGAGAGCGCGGCGGTCGCCGTCCCGGCCGACGAGTTCGTCGAGCCGGCGCCGGGCGAGGAGCGCACGCCGTCCGGCGACGACACGCTGACGTTGTTGTTCCTGTGCTGCCATCCCTCGCTCTCGGAGCCCTCGCAGCTCGCGCTCACGCTGCGGGCCGTGGGCGGCCTGACCACGGCGCAGGTCGCGGCGGCGTTCCTGGTGCCGGAGGCGACGATGGCCCAGCGCATCAGCCGGGCCAAGCAGCGCATCAGGTCCACGGGGGTGCCGTTCGGGCCGCCGCCGGAGCAGGAGCGGGCCGAGCGGCTGCGCGTGGTGCTGCACGTGCTCTACCTGATCTTCAACGAGGGTTACACCGCCACCTCCGGGCCCGATCTGCAGCGGCCCGAGCTGACCGGCGAGGCGATCCGGCTGGCCCGGCTCGTCCACCGGCTGCTGCCCGGCGACGGCGAGGTCGCCGGGCTGCTGGCGCTGATGCTGCTGACCGAGGCGCGGCGGGCGGCGCGCACGGGCCCGGGGGGCTCGCTGGTGCCGCTGGCCGAGCAGGACCGCTCGTCGTGGGACCGGCGGCTGGTCGAGGAGGGCGTCGAGCTGGTCAGCAAGGCGCTGGCCACCAGCGCGCTGGGCCCGTACCAGTTGCAGGCGGCGATCGCGGCCGTGCACGACGAGGCGCCCACGTCCGCCGAGACCGACTGGCCGCAGATCCTGGCGCTCTACGGCGTGCTGGCCGGGCTGGAGGACAACCCGGTGGTGCGGCTCAACCAGGCCGTGGCCGCCGCCATGGTGCACGGCCCGCGGGCCGGGCTCGACCTGCTCGACGGCCTGGCCGCCGACGACCGGCTCGCGGGCCACCACCGGCTGGCCGCGGTCCGCGCCCACCTGCTGGAGATGGAGGGTGACGCGGAGGGGGCGGCGCTGGCCTTCCGCGAGGCGGCCCGGCGTACGCTCAGTCTGCCTGAGCAGCGCTATCTGGAGGGCAAGGCCGCCCGCCTGGCTTGACAACGATTTTTTTCGGTGCGATCGTTCAGGCATGCACGAAGTGGCAGTGATCGAAGACGCGGCGGCCGCCGAGGCGTCGCTCGACCCGATGCGGTCGAAGTTGCTGGCCGAGCTGGTCGAGCCGGGCTCTGCCACGTCCCTGGCCGCCAAGGTGGGCCTGGCCCGGCAGAAGGTCAACTACCACCTGCGCACCCTCGAACGCCACGGGCTGGTCGAGCTGGTCGAGGAGCGCAGGAAGGGCAACGTCACCGAGCGCGTCATGCAGGCCGCGGCCGCCTCCTTCGTGATCTCTCCCACGGCTCTGGCCGCCGTGCAGCCCGATCCCGCCCGGTCCCCCGACCGGCTGTCGGCGCGCTGGCTGCTGGCCCTGGCGGCGCAGCTCGTCCGCGACGTCGGCACGCTGATCACCGGCGCGGCCAAGGCACAGAAGAAGGTGGCCACGTTCGCCATCGACGGCGAGGTGCGCTTCGCCTCGGCCGCCGACCGGGCCGCGTTCGCCGAGGAGCTGGCGCAGTGCGTGACCTCGCTGGTCAGCAAATATCATGACGAGTCCGCGGAAGGCGGGCGGGATCATCGTCTGATCGTCGCCGTGCACCCGTCCGTGAAGAAGGGCTCCTGAGGTGGGGCGCGAGTTCGAGATCCCCCTAGAGTCCATGGTCGAGGCGACGCCCGAGCAGGTGTGGGAGGCCATCACCACCGGGCCGGGCATCGACTCGTGGTTCATGGGCCGCAACGAGGTCGAGGGCGGCGCGATCCGCACCGCCTTCGCAGGCGCCGACCTGCCCGAGTCCGGGGTGACCGCCGAAGATCCGCTCAAGCGCTTCGCCCACTCCGGCGTCCCGGGCCCCGACGGCCGTTTCGTGGCCTACGAGTTCCTGCTGGAGGGCCGCGGCCAGGGCAGCACCCTGGTCCGCATGGTCACCAGCGGCTTCCTGCCCGGCGACGACTGGGAGCAGGAGTACGAGGCGATGTCCTCGGGCCTGGCCCTGTTCTTCGCGACGCTGACGGAGTACCTCGGCCACTTCGCCGGCCGTACCGCGACCCCGCTCACCGAGTCCGGCCCGCCGGTGGGCGACTGGCCGCGCGCCTGGAGGGCCCTGGACGCCGCCCTCGGCGGCCGCCCCGAGACCGGCGACACCGTCCGGCTCACGCCGCCCGGCCTGCCCCCGGTCCAGGGCGTGGTCTACTTCCGCAACGCCCAGAGCGTCGGCGTCCGCACCCCCGACGCCCTCTACCGGTTCGTCCAGGGCATGGGCGGCAGCATGCTCGCCATGCACCTGCTGTTCGGCGGCCCCGCGGGCCAGGCTGCGGCCTGGCGGGCCTGGCTGGAGGATCTGCCCGCGGATCGGGCATGACTCCTGGATGAACGTGGTGGCGCTGTCCGACACCCACGCGCCCAGGCGGTGGCGCACCTGCCCGCCCCGGGTGGCCGAGCACCTGCGTTGGGCCGACGTCATCCTGCACGCCGGCGACGTCTGCGTGCGCCCGGTGCTCGACGAGCTGGCCGCCTACGCCCCGGTGCACGTGGTGAAGGGCAACAACGACGGCCCCGACGTGGTGGCGCCGGAGACGCTGGAGCTGACCCTGGAGGGCCTGCGGATCGGGATGATCCACGACAGCGGGCCCGCCAAGGGCCGCCTGGCCCGCCTGCGCCGCCGCTTCCCCGAGGCCGCCCTGGTGGTCTTCGGCCACTCCCACATCCCGCTCGACGAGTCGGGCGAGGGGCTGCGCATCTTCAACCCGGGCTCCCCCACCGACCGCCGCCGGCAGCCGCACGGCACGCTGGGGCTGCTGACCGTCGAGGACGGCGTGCTGACCCGCGCGGAGATCGTGCCCGTCACCTGAGCGGTTCCACGGTGACGGGTACGCCGTTGAGCGCCGCCGTGCCGGTGAGCTCGTCCAGGAGGCAGGGGTCGGTGAGGTCGTTGGCGCTGGCGCCGCCGAGCGTGGCCGCGACCGACAGCAGCACGCCCGGCCGGTCGTGGCCGTAGCCGTGGGGCAGGCTGACCACGCCGGGCATGACGTCCTCGCTCGCGCTGACCTCCACCGTCACCTCGCCGCTGCGGGAGCGCACCCGGACCGGCGCGCCGTCGGTGAGCCCGCGGGCGCGCAGGTCGTCGGGGTGCATGAGCAGGTGGTGCCGGGGGCGGCCCTTGGCCAGCCGGGCGGAGTTGTGCAGCCAGGAGTTGTCGTCGCGCAGGTGCCGGCGGCCGATCAGCAGCAGCCCGGCGCGGGCGGGGGCGGCGGCGGGGGCCAGGAGCTCGGCGCGGGCGCGGGCGAGCCCGTCGAGCAGGACGGGCGGCGCGGCCTGGACGCGGCGGCCCGGCGTGCGCAGCCGGCCCGGCAGGCTCGGCTTGAGCGGGCCCAGGTCCAGCCCGTGCGGGTGGCGGCGCAGCCGCGCCACGCTCAGCCGGTACGGCCCCGCCCGCAGCCCGAGGTCCACGATCCGCTCCGGCGGGAGCCGCAGCATGAGCCGGTCGGACAGTGAGCCGGCCCGGACCAGGCGGCGGTATCGCCGGGCCAGCTCACGCAGGATCTCCCAGTCGTGCCGGGCGCCGGGCGTCCTGGGCAGCACGGCCGGGGTGTAGCGGGCGTGGTCGCGGACCGCGACCAGGTTGAAGACCAGGTCGTAGTGGTCGCGTTCGAGCAGGTCGGTGGGCGGGAGGATGACGTCGGCGTGCCGGGTGGTCTCGTTGACGTAGAAGTCGAGGCTGACCATGAAGTCGAGCCCGGCCAGGGCCCGCGACAGCTCGTGCCCGCCGGGGGCCGAGCGCACCGGGTTGCCGGCGATGGTCACCAGCGCCCGCACCTGCCCCTCGCCGGGCGTGCGGATCTCCTCGGCGAGCGCCGCGGCGGGCAGCTCGCCGCCGAACTCCGGCAGGCCGCGCACCCGGCTGCGCCACCTGCCCTCGTGGCCGGGGTCGATCAGGCGGTTGCGCACCGGGTCGACCGCCGGCCTGCTCATCAGCGTGCCGCCGGGCCGGTCGAGGTTGCCGGTGACCAGGTTGAGCAGCTGGATCCCCCACTGGCACAGGGTGCCGAACCGCTGGGTGGACACGCCGATCCGGCCGTAGGCGGCGGCGGTGGGGGCGGCGGCGAACTCGGCCGCGATCCGGGTGATCACCTCGGCCGGCACGCCGGTGACGGCCGCGGCCCGCTCGGGCGTGAACGCCTCCAGCGCCGGGGCCAGCCGGTCGAGCCCGTCCACGTAGGGCGCGGGACGGGCGGCGCCATCGGCGATGATCAGGCCGACCATGGCCAGGATGAGCGCGGCGTCGGTGCCGGGGCGGACGAAGTGGTGCTCGTCGGCCAGCCGGGCGGTCTCCGTGCGGCGCGGGTCGAACAGCACCATCCGGCCGCCGCGGGCCCGCAGGTCGCGGATGCGCCGGACGACGCCGGGCGCGCTCATCACGCTGCCGTTGGAGACGGCCGGGTTGGCGCCGAAGGCCAGGAAGTAGGCCGTGCGGTCGATGTCGGGCACGGGCAGCAGCCACTGGCTGCCGTACAGGTGGCGGGCGACGTACTGGTGCGGGAGCTGGTCGAGGGAGGCGGCGGAGTAGCGGTTGCGCGTGCCCAGCAGGCGGGCGAACGGCGGCGCGTGCGTCAGCGCGCCCAGGCTGTGGACCACCGGGTTGCCGAGGTAGACGGCCACGGCGTCGGGGCCGTGCACGATGCGCGTCCCGGCCAGCCGGGCGGCGACCAGGTCGAACGCGTGCGCCCAGGGGACCTCGCGCCAGCCGTCCGGGGTGCGGACCACGGGACGGCGCAGCCGGTCGGGGTCCTCGCGCACGTCCTGCAGGGCCACCGCCTTGGGGCACAGGTGCCCGGCCGACAGCGGGTCGTCCTCGTCGCCGCGGATGCCGGTGATCCGGTCGCCGTCCAGGTCGACGCGCAGGCCGCACATGGCCTCGCACAGGTTGCAGGTCGCGAGCCGGGTCACCATGTGCCCAGGCTATGAGCGCACGCGCCCGTCCCCGAGGCGCCACCCCGGCGACCGTCCGACCAGGTCGGCGCGGCGTGTGCGGCGCGGGGCCGGTCAGGCGCCGCGGTCGCGGGTCAGGGCGCCGCCCGCCATCGGCGGCAGGGGCCGGTCGTGCAGCCATGCCGTCAGCAGCGCGCCGGCCGGCACGTGCCGTTCGGCGTGCGCGGCGAACTCCCGCGTGGTGACGCTGCCGTACCGGCGGCTGTCGGCCCAGGAGCGCAGGACGGCGAAGAACGCCTGGTCGCCGGCCGCCCGGCGCAGGGCGTGCAGGGTCAGCGCGCCGCGCTTGTAGACGCGGTCGTCGAACAGCGCGGCCGGGCCGGGGTCGGCCAGCACGAAGTCCTGCGGCAGCGCGGCGAGCCTGCGGTGCCAGCGCAGCGCGTGCTCGTCCGCGGGCGGCCCGCCCGAGCGCTCCGACCACAACCACTCCGCGTACGTGGCGAACCCCTCCTGCAGCCAGATGTCGGCCCACCCCGCCACGGTGAGGCTGTTGCCGAACCACTGGTGGGCCAGCTCGTGCGCGACCAGCCGCTCGCAGCCGCGCGCGCCGTCGACGTGGTTCCTGCCGAAGACCGACATGCCCTGCGCCTCGACCGGGATGTCCAGGTCGTCGTCGGCCACGACGACGGTGTAGCCGCTGAACGGGTAGGGCCCGAACAGGTCGCCGAACAGCGCCATCATCTCGCCCTGGCGGCCGAAGTCGTGCCGGGCGCGGGCGGCCAGCCGCGCGGGGTGGGCCAGCCGCGTGCCGCCCACCTCCGACAACTGGTAGCGCCCGATCTGCACGCTGGCCAGGTACGTCGCCATCGGCTCGGCCTGCTCGTAGATCCACGTCGTGGTCCCGGACGCCCGCCGCCTGGCGGTGAGCACGCCGTTGGCGATCACCTGGTACGCCGGCGCCGTCGTCACCGAGATCCGGTAGGACGCCTTGTCGTCCGGCCGGTCGTTGCACGGGAACCAGGAGGGCGCGCCGATCGGCTGACCGGCCACGAGCGCGCCGTCGGTCAGCTCCTCCCAGCCGAGCCCGCCCCACGGGCTGCGTACCGGGACGGGCGTGCCCGCGTACCGCACCTCGACGACGGCCCGCTCCCCGGCGGCCAGCGGGCCGGGCAGGGTGAGGCGCAGCTTGCCCTGGCCGTGCGTGTGGCGGACGGCCCGGCCGTCCACCGTGACGCCCTGGACGCGGAAGTGGCCGAGGTCGAGGCCGAGGTCGCCGAGCGGCTCGGCGGCCGAGACCGTCAGGCGGGCCGTTCCGTCGAGCCGGTTGGCCCCGATCCGGTAGTGCAGCGCCAGGTCGTAGTGCTCGACCGCGTACCGGTGGTCGCCGTGCCCCGGGAAGTACGCCGTCATCGCCACGCCGAGACGGGGTTGCCGAACCACCGGCTGCCGCCGGGCAGCGCCTCGCCGCGCATGACCAGGGACGCCGGCCCGACCGTCGTGCCCGCGCCCACCCGCGCGGCGGGCAGGACGACGCCGTGCGGGCCGAGCGTCGCGCCGGCCTCCAGCGTCACCGTGTCGATGCTCATGACCCGGTCGTGGAACAGGTGCGTCTGCAGCACGCATCCCCGGTTGACACACGCGCCGTCGCCGAGTGTCACCAGATCCGCCTCCGGCAGCCAGTACGTCTCGCAGGTGACCCCACGTCCGATGCGTGCCCCGAGGGAGCGCAGCCACACGTTCAGCGGGGCGGTCCCGAGCCACGGCTGGGCGAACCAGGGCGCCGCCAGCACCTCGACGAAGTTGTCCGCCAGCTCGTTGCGCCACACGAACGAGCTCCACAGCGGCCTGTTCCCGGCCGAGATCCGGCCGACCAGCGCCCATTTGGCGGCCGTGGCGACCGCCGCGGCGAGCACCCCGGCGGCCAGCACGACCAGCCCGCCCAGCGCGGCGGCCACGGCGAAGCCGTAACCGGCGGCCAGCCACTCGAACGCGGCCACGGCCAGGACGGCCAGCGCGACCACGCCCATCGCGGGCACCACCCGGCACACCTCGACCAGCGCCCGCGCCGCCTTGTACCGCGCGGGCGGGTCGTAGGTCCTGCTGCGGTCGGCCTCCTCGGCCGTGCGGCGCAGCTCCATGGGCGGCATGCCCACGTACGAGGAGCCCGACTTGGCCTTCTTGGGCGTCGCCGAGAGCACGCCGACCAGGCCGTCCTTGGGCACCTTGCGGCCGGGGGCGGTCATCCCGGAGTTGCCGAGGAAGGCGCGCTTGCCGATCCGCGCCGAGGCCAGGCGCATCCAGCCGCCGTCCAGCTCGTACGGGGCCACCATGGTGTCGTCGGCCAGGAAGGCGCCGTCGCCGACGGAGGTCATCGTGGGCAGCGCGAGCACCGTGGACAGCTCGGCGCCGCGGCCCACCTTCATGCCGAGCGCCCGCAGCCAGACGGGCGTCAGGACGCTGGCGTACAGCGGGAACAGCCACACCCGGGCCGAGGCCATCAGCCGGCCGGTGACCCACGCCTGCCAGGCCGGACGGCTGTGCACCGGATGGTGCCCGGGGTGCAGCCCCAGGCCGAGCAGCCGGACACCGACCAGCGTGACCAGCGCGAAGGCGGCCATGCCGGCGACCGTGGCCAACGGTACGGCGGGCAGGGCGGCGGCCAGCGCGCCGCCGAGCGTGGGCTCGTCCCCGGCGAAGGCGGCCAGGACGGCGAGCGCGACACCGGCCGCGGCCACCGGGAGCAGGCTGAGCACGATCGCGCTCACCCCGTACAACGCGACCCACGGGCGGGAGCGGGCGGCGCGTCCGGCCGGCCGGGAACGGCGCGGCTTGCCCTGGCGGAAGGCCGGGACGCCGGCCCAGCGCTCGCCCGACGGGACCGTCCCGGCCACCGCGGAGCCGGGGGCGACCTGCGAGTTCTTGCCGACGCGCGCGCCGGGCAGCAGGGTCGAGCGGGAGCCGACGGTGGCGCCCGCGCCGATGCGGATCTCGCCGACGTGCAGCACGTCGCCGTCGTACCAGTGGCCGGCCAGGTCGACCTCCTGCTCGACCGAGGCGCCCCTGCCCAGCTTGAGCAGGCCGGTGATCGGCGGAGGCGAGTGCAGGTCGGCGTCCGGGCCGACGGTGGCGCCGAGCAGCCGGGCGTACCAGGCCATCCAGGGCGCGCCGGCCAGGTCGGGCACGCCGAGCCGGTCGGCGAACCGCTCGGCGAACCACAACCGCAGGTGCACGCCGCCGCCGCGCGGGTGGGCGCCGGGGCGCACGCCGCGCAGCAGCAGCCGGGCGACCGCCGCCGACAGGCCCATGCGTCCCATGGGGGTGACGAACGCCAGCGCGCCCAGCGTCACCCACCACCACGACAGCCGCGGCGCCCACGGCGGGGCGAGCACGTTGCCGAGCGCGGCCAGCGGCACGACCCAGCGCAGCGCGCCCACGGTGAGCAGCGGGATCATCAGCGCGGTCTGCGCCAGCGCGGCGCGTCCGGGCATGGGGGCGGCCGCGGCGTGCGCGGGGGCCTGCGTCCCGCCTCGGGCGGCCAGCAGCTCGGCCAGCCCGGCGAGGGTCGGGTGCGCGTAGACGTCGCCGACGGCCACGTCGGGGTGGGTGGCCCGCAGCACGGAGACCAGGCGGGCGGCGGCCAGGCTGGTGCCGCCGTCGGCGAAGAAGTCCGACTCGGGCCCTTCCGGGCGTACGCCGAGGATCTCGGTCCACTGCGCGGCCAGCAGCGCCTCGGCCGGGGTCAGGGCGGCGTCCGCAGACGCCGGGCCGTCCAGCGGCCACGGGAGCGCGTCCCGGTCGATCTTGCCGGAGGTCCTGGTGGGCAGGGCGTCCACGGGGGCCAGGCGGGGCACGAGCGCGGCGGGCAGCGACCCGGCCAGCAGCTCGCGGGCCCGTCCGGCGTCGAAGCCGGGCCCGGTGACGACGTAGCCGACGAGCACCTGGTGGCCGCCGCCCGCGGTGCGGACGGCGGCGGCCGCGCCGGTGACGCCGGGCAGCGCGCTCAGGGCGGCGTCCACCTCGCCGAGCTCGATCCGGCGTCCGCCCAGTTTCACCTGGTCGTCGGCGCGGCCGGCGAAGACGAGGCCCTCCGGCTCGGCGCGGACGAGGTCGCCGCTGCGGTAGGCGCGCTCCCAGCCCAGGGACGGCAGCGGCGCGTACTTCTCGGCGTCCTTGGCCGGGTCGAGGTAGCGGGCCAGGCCCACGCCGCCGATGATCAGCTCGCCGGTCCCGCCCATGGCGACCGGCTCGCCCGCGCCGTCCACGACGGCCAGGTCCCAGCCGTCCAGGGGCAGCCCGATGCGTACGGGCCCCTCCCCCGTCAGGCGGGCGGCCGAGGCCACCACGGTCGCCTCGGTGGGCCCGTAGGTGTTCCACACCTCGCGACCGGGCACGGCCAGCCGTTCGGCGAGCTCGGGCGGGCACGCCTCGCCGCCGAAGATGAGCAGCCGGATGCCGTCGAGGTGCGCGGCGGGCCAGAGCGCGGCCAGCGTCGGCACGGTCGAGACGGCGGTGACGCCCTGCCCGGCCAGCCAGGGGGCCAGGTCCATGCCGGTGCGCACGAGCGCCCTGGGCGCGGGCACCAGGCAGGCGCCGTGCCGCCAGGCCAGCCACATCTCCTCGCAGGAGGCGTCGAAGGCCACCGACAGCCCGGCCAGCACCCGGTCACCCGGGCCGAGCGGCCGGTCCTGCAGGAACAGCCCGGCCTCGGCGTCGGCGAACGCGGCGGCCGACCGGTGCGTCACCGCGACGCCCTTGGGCCTGCCGGTGGAGCCGGAGGTGAAGATGATCCAGGCGTCGTCGTCCGGGGTGGGCCGCTCAGGCGTGGCCGCCTGCCGGACCCGCGTGGCCGGGCCGCCGTCGAGCACGGCGTCCACGGCGGCCTCGGCGAAGACGAGTTCGGCGCGTTCGTCCGGGTCGTCGGCGTCCACGGGGACGTACGCGGCGCCGGCCGCGAGCACGGCGAGGATGGAGACGTACAGCTCGGCGGTGCCGGAGGCGACGCGCACGCCCACCCGGGAACCGCGCCCGACGCCGGCCGCGGCCAGCTCGGCGGCGACCCGGTCGACCTCGGCGCGCAGCGACCGGTAGTCCAGGCACACGGCGCCGTCGTCCAGCGCGGGCGCGTCGGGGTGGCGGCGGGTGGTCTCGTCGAGGATGTCGATCAGGGTGCGCGGCGGCGGGGCCAGCATGCCCGCGGGGTAGACCGCCGACGCGGTCCTGAGTCTTAAGTCTGCCGAGTCGGTGCGCAAACGCTCTCCTTCGGTCGGGCGGTCGGCCCCGGCCCGTCAACGCCACGGGCTGCCACTGGCGTGGCGTTCGCGCCACCTCCGTTCGCAACGGTCGTCGATTCGCCAACTATTCCACGATGTGACGGAGATCGCCGTGCCCGGCGAAGGCCGGACGGCTCAGTGGAGCCAGGCGTCGACGGCGGCCAGCAGGTCCGCCTTGAGGGCGTCCGGGGCGAAGGAGGCCCGGATCGAGGCGCGGGCCAGCTCGGCCAGGACGTCGTCGCCGTACCCGAAGACCTCGCGCAGCCGCAGGTACTCCTCGGCCAGCGCCGTCTCGCCGTCGGTGTTGACCGTGACCGCGAGCCCCGCCTCACGCAGGCGCGGCAGCGGGTGCTCGGCCAGCGACGGCACCAGCCCGAGCAGGACGTTCGACGTGGGGCAGACCTCCAGCGGGACGCCGCGCTCGCGCACCTCGGCCACCAGCGCCGGGTCGTCCAGCACCCGGATGCCGTGGCCGAGCCGCTCGGTGCGGCCGAGGTCCAGCGCCTCGCGGATGCTCGCCGGCCCGGCCGCCTCGCCCGCGTGGTGCACCAGGTGCAGGCCCGCGTCCCCGGCCGCGGCGAACACCTCGGCGAAGGGGGCCAGCGGATGGGCCTCGTCGCCCGCGAGCCCGAGGCCGATCACCTCGTCGTAGCGGGTGGCCAGCTCGTACGTCCGCCACAGCCGCTCCAGGGGCCGCCGCCTGGAGTGGTCGAGCAGCACCCGGGACTCGATGCCGTACCGCCTGCCCTCGGCCAGGCCGTCGAGCACCGCCTCCAGCGGCATCTCCGGGGCGCCCAGCCGTTCCCCGTGGGCGGCGGCGGTGAAGGTGACCTCGACGTAGCGGGTGCCCTGGGCGGCCTCGTCCGCGCAGAACTCCAGGGCGACGCGCCGGAAGTGCTCGGGGGTGCGCAGCAGGTCGCGCACCTTGGCCCGCTGGTCGGCGAACTCGCGGAAGCTGGCGAACCTGCCCTCGGGCTCGGGCGGGCCGCCCAGTTCGCGCACGGTCGCGGGCCGTACGGTGCTCTCCAGGTGGACGTGCAGGTGGGCCTTGGGCAGCAGGCGGAGGTCTCTCACTCTCCGGGAGGTTATCGCCGGGTGATGCGGATTTTCGACTGTTTATGTGGGGACTGCTCCCAGTCGTCCATGAACGTCGCTTTCAGTCCGTACTGGCGGGCCAGCTCGACCAGCGTCTCGGTGCGGTAGTAGAAGTCCTCGCGCAGGACGTGATGCTCCTTGCCCTCGGTCCGGTCGAAGGTGAAGTCGAACCAGCCGTCCGGTTTCATGACCCGGCCCACGTTGGCGAAGCACTCCTCGATGACCTCGATCGGTGAGTGCGAGAAGACGCTGTGGGCGTGGACGACGTCGAAGTACTCGTCCGGCAGGAACGCCAGCCGCAGGTCGCGCACCGGCGCCAGGTACGGCAGTTTGTCCTGCAGGGCGTGCTTCTCGATCGTGTCCTGGGCGGCCAGCAGGATGTCGGGCGAGATGTCGACGCCGTAGTAGTTGCCGGTGAACAGGTAGCCGATGAACAGGCGGCCGGCGCGCAGGTTCCCGCAGCCGATCTCCAGCATCCGGCAGTCGGGCTTGAGCCCGTGCTCCACCAGGTAGTCGAACTGCATGCGTCCCAGGGCCAGCCACCGCCGGTGCTTGTGCGACCCCACGGCGCCCTCGGGGTCGCGGGCCGTGTCGGACCTCATGACGGCGCGGTAGTAGGTGACGTGGTCGTGGGTGCGGAGCCTGAACCAGGTGTCGCGGGCCAGCCGGCGCAGGTGGGGGGCGATCCTGTGGGGGTGCCGGAACGCGTAGGCGGCCTGGTGGACGAGGCTCGTACGGGAGCGTTTCACGTTGGGCAGAGTAGGTCCGGCCCACCCGGCCCGCCTTGAGCTCCACTCACTCCGGAGCCCCCTTTTACTCCCTCTTTCCCACCCCCGGACCCCGCCGAGCTTCGCCGGTTTCCCGCGGTACTGGCCCGTGGGTGACGGGGCGCTGCGTCGCAGCTCGGGGCACGCGGATGCCCGGGGGGCCGTCGCCGGGGCGGACGGAGGTCGTGCCTGTCGCTGGTCTCGCCGGCGGCGCGGCGGTCGGTTCGGTCGACAAGGCGGTGACGCTCCACGTCCACACGGCGAGCCCTGCTCGGCGTGTCGCGAGATGCTGCTCCCGGGCGCGCACGATCGGCTCGGACAGCGGCGTGCTGCCGCTCCCGGGATCGGGCGGTCAGCTCAGGTAGTCGCGCAGCGCCATGGCCCGGGAGGGGTGGCGCAGCTTGGACATGGTCTTGGCCTCGATCTGCCGGATGCGCTCACGGGTGACGCCGTAGACGCGGCCGATCTCGTCGAGGGTACGGGGCTTGCCGTCGGCCAGGCCGTAGCGCATCGTGATCACGCCCGCCTCGCGCTCGGAAAGCTGGTCGAGCAGGCTGTGCAACTGCTGCTGCAGCAGCGTGAACGAGACCGCGTCGGCCGGGGAGACGGCCTCGGTGTCCTCGATCAGGTCGCCGAACTCGCTGTCGCCCTCCTCGCCGAGCGGCGTGCTCAGGGAGATCGGCTCCCGGCCGTAGCTCTGCACCTCCGACACCCGCTCGACGTCGAGATCGGTCTCGGCGGCGATCTCCTCGGGCGTGGGCTCGCGGCCCAGGTCGGACTGCAGGCGGCGCTGCACGCGAGCCACCTTGTTGATCAGCTCCACCATGTGCACGGGGATGCGGATCGTACGGGCCTGGTCGGCCATGGCACGGGTGATGGCCTGCTTGATCCACCAGGTGGCGTAGGTGGAGAACTTGTAGCCGAGCCGGTAGTCGAACTTCTCGATCGTCCGGATCAGGCCGAGGTTCCCCTCCTGGATCAGGTCGAGGAAGAGCATGCCGCGGCCGGTGTAGCGCTTGGCGATGGAGACGACGAGCCGGAGGTTGGCCTCCAGCATGCGGCGCTTGGCACGAAGGCCGTCGTCGGCGATCCACTCCAGGTCGGCACGCAGGTCGGAGGACAGGCCGGGCTCGCTGTCGAGCCGTTCCCTGGCGAACAGGCCGGCCTCGATGCGCTTGGCCAGCTCGATCTCCTGTTCGGCGGTGAGCAGCGGGACGCGCCCGATCTCCTTCAGATAGGTCTTGACCGAGTCGGCGCCGACGGCCGTGCCACCGTCGGCGATGGTGTCGTCCAGTTCGAGAACCTCTGCTGCTTGGGACAAAATTCTCTCCTCGCTCGCGTTGGGTGGACGCTCAGTGACTGAGCCGGCCTGCGGGCAGGGCCGGCGGGGAAACGTAGCGGGCCGATAGGCGTCGGGACCTTCAGGACATGAGGGAACGGAAGAAGCGGGGCCTGGCAGGGCCGTCTCTGACCAGGCTACCCAACACTTCCTCGAACGTGGCTTCGACGAAAACTCGATCATCGCTGACCGCCGCGGACATCCGCCCCCTGACCAGCCCCCCGGCCCCGTCACCTCCTCATCACCTCGTCCGATCGACGGCACTCCGGAAGACGCCCGCCCTTCTGCCGGGCCGCCACCACGCCCGCGTGCGCCGGGATCTCGGCCTCGCCCAGCCGGGCCCTGTGCGCCGGACTCGGCCTGGGCCGGCACGCCGGCGGGCCAGGACGGGAGGGCCATGGAGACGCCCCTGTGCCTCATCGTTCGCTTGGACGTGATCAAGGTGTGCGAGGCTCGCGTGGCCCCATCCCTCATGAGGAGGTCCTTGCATGAAGCGTGTTGTCGCCGGTGTCGCCGCTTTCGCGGTGCTGGCCGTGACCGTCCCGGCCCAGGCCGCCCAGGCCGCCGCGGTGGATCCGGTCAAGGCGTTGCAGGGCCGGCTGGCCGCGGGCAAGGGGGTGACGTTCACCGACACCACGTCCTACGTCGACCTGTCCGGCAAGACCGCGTTTCTGCGGCGCGAGGGCGTCCTGCAGTTCGGCAAGCCGGTCAAGGGCGGCATGGGTGTCATCGTCGCCTCCGACATCAGGGCGACGTACACGCCGCACGAAGGCGGGATCTTCAACACCCTCGACACCCTGCTGGGCGACGAGCGCACGATCACCGTGGGCAAGGTGAGCTACAACAAGGGCGGCGCGCTCAACGGCGATGTTCCGTCGGGCAAGCCCTGGCTCAGGTACGACAAGCCGCTCCCAGGCGGCGTCAGCGGGCTCTACAGCCAGCTGGTGAACCCGGCCGAACCCGCGACTCTCCAGGCCCTCGTCAAGACCGGCACGAAATCGGGTCGTACGTTCAAGGGCCACATCAGCCGGGCCGAACTGTGGCGGATCTCCCCCTGGTACCGAGCCTCCGCCATGTCCAAGAGCAAGGAACGCGCGCTCGCCTTTGAGCTCACCCTGGGCCCGGACAACCTGCCCCAGCGGCTCGTCACCTCGCACCCGGCCGCGGAGCACTGGGTGCAGAGCCTGGTCGGGGACGACATGATCACCGTGGAGTCCCGCTTCACGAGATGGGGCGGCAAGGTGCGCGTGACGGCTCCACCCGCCAAGCAGGTCTACTCGCGCAAGAAGGGCGGCAGCTGACCCCACCTGGCGGTGGAGGACGAACGGCTGCGTTCGGCCTCGCCGTCTCCGAACGCGTCGTACCGGCCGAACCGCCCGTACGGGATCGGCGCGGGAAACTCATCCGTCGCCAGTCGGCTGTCACCTACCGGGGGAGAGGTGGCTTTCCAGCGTCCGCGGCAGTGGATACACCCGCTCGGTGGGGAACAGCCGCTGGGCTTTGGCGGCGTGCCCGGTTTGCGTCAATGCCGTGGCCTTGCGGACCTGGGAGGTGAGGTCGGTGAGGCTGACGATCCAGTCGTCGGTGAAGGTGCGGATCAGAGCGCGGCCGATGCCGACCTGGATGCTGTAGTGGTTCAGCGCCGCTCCGCGCGACGAACGTTCCGGATCCCACTGGACATGTACGGCCGCCCGGGTCACAGCTGCCGGATCCGCGGTCGTGAGCACGGCCTGGGACAGAGCCTCCTCCCAGCCCCGCCGGGTCATCCGCACGGCTAGAACGCGCTCCTGACCAGGTTTGCGGGCCCAGTTGCTGCGATGCATGAGCCACAGGAACGAGGGCTTGATCCAGGTCATCCTGTGGAATGAGAACGGCGCAACGAAACGGCCCGCGCGCAGCGCGGCATCGGCTATGGCAGGTGCGTATGCCTGGTAGACCACGATCGTGTCCGCGTCGTAGTCTGCGCGAATCTCGTACTGGGGTGCCATGCGTCGCACCCTGCCACCCGTTGCAGTCACATCGCGAAGCGTTTTCCCCCGGTCACAGCGACTCGCTGGTGGTTCTTTGGGGGGTAGGGGTCGTACTCGTCCAGAAGCAGCGTGCGGAGGAATTCGACCATGCCACAGGGGAAGAGCGTGAAGTTCTCGCGGGTGTGCCGGCCGCAGACCAGGACGGGCCACCGGTCGGGGTCGGGGTCGGTGGTCAGCCAGCACAGGATGTCGGGGCCCGACGTGATGCCCCAGGCGAGGATGTCGTTCGGGTCGATGTCGAGACCTCCTTGACCGCCCAGCATCTCCCAGGTGTGACGGGCGTTCTTCGTCTCCTCCTCGAAGGTCCCGGGGTCCCACTGGATGTACTCCTTGGGCAACGGCATGAGGATGACGACCTCGGCGAACGAGCCGGCGCCGTAGACGGACATGAAGGCCATGTAGTCCCGCGGGAACCGCGTGCCCCACCGCGCCTCTGCCGCCGACCAGTCGATTTCCTCGTCCGCGCCGAGATCTGGAGGCAGGATCTCGGTCAGCGTTGCGACACCTGTCGGGTGTTCCACGGCAATCCCTTCGACGACGTGGCCGGGGAGTCTACGAGGTCACACCGACACAACGCCGCAACGGGGTCGGTCGTACCAGGCTCTAGAGGGCCGGCCAGGCCCCGCGGCCCAACAGGTCGAGGACGAGTGCCGCGATGTTCCATGCGTCGTCCTCGCCGCGGTGGTGGCGTCCCTCCAGCGGCAGTCCGGCGATCTGCAGAGCGTGACTCATGCCGGGTTTCTTGCGCAGCCCGTACGCCGCTGCGAACACGGCCTTGGCGTTGGTGTGGGTGCGTTCCGTCGGATGGCCGAACGGGTAAGCCACCCCGTCGGCCTGACTCTGTCGAGCGAACTGCCGGCGGTCGTACTCGCCCCAGCTCGCCCAGGGGCGCTGTCCGGCGTCGTACTCCTCGGCAAGGATCCGGCATGCCTCGGCGAAGGTGACGCCCCGTTCGACCTCGGCTTGCGTCAGGCCGGTCAGTTCCGTGCAGAAGTCACTCACCGCCGATCGGACGGGGCGGACCAAGATGCGGTGCCGGGACACCCGGCGCCGTGCCGGCACGTCCACGACGGTGAGGCCGATCTCGATGATCTCGTTGACGGAGCCGGGCGGCGGCTGTCCGTCCCAGCAGGTGGCTTCCACGTCTATGACGTTCAACAGGGCGGATGCGTGGTGCATGGGGCCGAGGGTAGGGATCACATCCGGCTCCGGCACCTCAATTTCACACCGCCGCCAGCAAGGTAAGCCGCCTTCAGGACCCGCCGCCCTACAGCCGGATCCGCGTCCATCCCGTCATCGAGCAGCACGCGGAGCCAGGGCGGACGGGTGAGCACCACACAGGCGGCGACGCCACCGGGCCCACCCCAGCCGCACCCAAGGCCCAGCGGCTTCTCCGGGCGGGGTGGTCAGTTGGGTGGGGTGTGTTCGAGGGTGTAGGTGGTCGCGTCCGGTTCGGCGAAGGCGAGGAGCGCGAGCCCCTCCTCCTCCAGGACGTCCAGAGGCGTCGGGGCGGCGAAGGGGCTGATGAGGAGCTTGGCCTTCTTGCCGGACCGCTTGATCTGCCAGGTCCCCGCCGCGAACCCGTCCACCAGGTACGTGGCCTTGATCCGCAGGTTCTTGGTCGCGACCAGCGGCCTGGACTCGTCCGCCAGCACCCGCGTACGGTCGGCGTGCCCCAGGACGAGGTTGTCGAAGTCGGGCAGGAAGCGCACCGGCGCGGGCACGTCGCCACCCGGCCGCGGCGCGCCGGGCAGGTCGAACAGTTCGCGTCCGGTCTCGTCGGCGAGCCTGTCCAGCTCCATCCCCTTCATGACGGCCCGCATCCCGCCCAGTCCCGACCAGGTCTGGACGTCGGCGGGCGTGGCCGGCCCGAACGCGGCGAGGTACCGCTCCACCAGGCGTTCCATGCTGGGCGCCGGGTCCGGTTCGACGCCGGGCAGCCCGAAGGCGGACTCGCGCGGGAAGCTCCACCGGTCCTGCGTCGGCACCATGACCAGCGGCGTCATCATGCGCACGGCGTACCCGAGCACCCGCTCGTCGGCGCCGGGGAACTCCTTCAGCAGCAGGGGCCGCAGCTCGTTGAAGGTGAGCGGCCCGTCGGCGAGCAGCCGGTCGGCGACCGCGGCGACGGCCTCGAAGTCGACGCCCTCGAACCGGCGTGCCGCGGCGGCCAGCATGGGACGCAGCAGCGGCCGGAAGGACGCGAAGTCCTCCGCCGTCACCAGGTGCAGCGTGGCCCGCATCATCGTCGCCCGCACCAGGCCGCCGGCGTGCAGCGAGGCGTGCAGGTCCTCGCGCCGGAACCCGGCCAGCCGCGTCCACACCCCCAGGTAGGGCGGCCGCGGCTCCTGGGCCTGCAGCCCGGCCAGCCGGTGCACGACGTCGGCCGGCCGGCCCTCGTGCCGGGCGAGGAGGTGCTGCCTGGCCAAGGTGGCGCGGTTGAGGTCTCTGAGGGTGAGCATCTACTTATCATGCCTTTCCCCCTGGAGTCCGTACGTTCCTCCTATCCCGCGCTTTCCGATGGTTTCGCCTACCTTGACGGCGCGGCCGGCACCCAGACGCCGCAGCCGGTGATCGACGCCATCTCCGCCGCCTACCGGGCCGGGCTCGGCAACGTGGGCGGGGCGTTCCCCGCCAGCCACCGGGCGGACGAGATCGTCGCCGCCTGCCGGGCCGCCGTCGCGGACCTGGTCGGCGGCCGTCCCGACGGCGTGATCCTCGGCCCGAACATGACGACGCTGACGTACCGGCTGGCCAGGGCGCTGACCGGGCCCGGCGACGAGGTGGTGGTCTCCAGGCTGGACCACGACGCGAACGTGCGCCCCTGGACCCAGACGGGCGCCGCCGTCCGCTGGGCCGAGGTGGACGCGGTGACCGGCGAGCTCCCGGTCGACCAGTACGCCGACCTGATCGGGGAGCGGACCAAGGTCGTCGCGGTGACGGCGGCCAGCAACATCCTCGGCACCCGTCCCGACGTGGCCGCCATCGCCGAGCTGGCCCACCGCGCGGGCGCCCTGCTGTACGTGGACGGCGTGCACGCCACCCCGCACGGCCCGGTGGACATGCGGGCGCTGGGCGCCGACTTCTACGCCACCAGCGCCTACAAGTGGTCGGGGCCGCACGTGGGGGCCGTCGTCGCCGACCCGGCGCTGCTGGAGACGGTCCGCCCGGCCAAGTTACGGCCCTCCCCCGACACCGTGCCGGAGAGGTTCGAGACGGGTACGTCCGCGTTCGCCGACCTGGCCGGGGTCACCGCGGCCGTCGACCACCTGGCCGCCATGGTCCCCGGCACCGGCACCCGCCGCGAACGCCTCCTCGCCTCGATGGCCGCCGCCGAGGAGCACGAGCTGGAGCTGTTCGCCGGCCTGATCTCCGGCCTGGAGACGATGCCCCACGTCACCCTGCACGGCAAGCCCGCCAGGCGCACCGCGACCGCCTACTTCACCGTCGCCGGCCACACCCCGCGCCAGGTCGCCGAGCATCTGGCCGGGCTGGGGGTGAACGTCTGGAACGGCCACAACTACGCCTGGGAGCTGACCGGCGCCCTCGGCGTGCGCGACTCGGGCGGCGCCGTCCGCGCGGGCCTGGTCCACTACAACGACCGCTCGGACGTCGACCGCCTCCTGGAGGGAGTGGCCGGCCTCTCCTGACAGGGCCTCCTGGGATCACGCCGGGCCGCGCGGGTGCGGCGTGAGATCCTGAGGGGATGCTGCCCCCGATCGACGTGCTGCGCGAACAGGTCACCGCCCATCTCGCCGCCTTCGACCGTCGGGAGGTGCCGCCCGTCTCAGGGGTGCGCCGGGCGGCCGTGACGGTGTGCGTGCTGGAGGACGCCGAGCGCGTCCCGTACACGGTGCTGATCCGCAGGGCGGCGCGGGGGCGTAACCCGGGGCAGTGGGCGCTGCCGGGCGGGCGGCTCGACGACGGCGAGCTGCCGGTGGAGGCGGCGCTGCGCGAGCTGGCCGAGGAGGTCGGGGTGACCGGCGTGGCGGTGGCCGGGCTGCTCGACGACTTCGTCGCCGACTCCGGGTTCGTGATCACTCCTGTGGTGGCGTTCGGGGGCCGTCAGGAGCCGGTGGGCGACGCCCATGAGGTGGCCTCGGTGCACGCGGTGCCGCTGGATCGTTTCCTCGCGCCCGGCGTGCCGCGCTGGCAGGGCGAGCTGCTGCAGATGCCGCTCGGGCCGGACATCGTGATCCACGCGCCGACCGGGGCGATCCTGTGGCAGTTCGCCGAGGTGGCGCTGCGCGGGCGCGAACAGCGGGTGTTCGACGTCGCGCAGCCCCACTGGACGAGAACCTGACCCACCGGCCCCCTCGTTCTGGCCCGGCCGGTCGGAAAGAGCCGGTCAGAAGGGGCCGGTGAGTTCGCCGAGCTTGCCGGTCAGCTCCAGGTTGGCCGCGTAGTCGACGGGCACCGCGATCACCGACACCGTCTCGTCGGCCAGCGCCTTGCGCAGCGTGGGCAGCAGTTCCCCGGCGCTGGTGATCCGGTAGCCGCGGGCGCCGAAGCTCTCGGCGTAGGCGACGAAGTCGGGGTTGCCGAAGCGGATGCCCGAGTGGCGGCCGAGCTCCAGGTCCATCTTCCACTCGATCAGCCCGTACGCGTCGTCGACCCACACCAGGACCGTGATCGGGATGCGCTCGCGGACGGCCGTCTCCAGCTCCTGTGAGTTCATCAGGAACGCCCCGTCACCGGTGGCGGCCAGCACCTTGCGCTCGGGGAAGGCCAGCTTGGCGGCCAGCGCCCCGGGCACCGAGAACCCCATCGAGGACAGCCCGTTGGAGACCAGCATCGTGTTGGGCTCGTACGTCGGGTACATGCGGGCCATCCACATCTTCACCGCGCCGGTGTCGGCCAGCACGATGTCCTCGCGCCCCATGGCCTCCCGGATGTCGGCGACCACGCGCCGCGGCGACAGCGGGAAGCCGTCCTGCGAGCGCCCCTGCGCCAGCTCCTCGCGGATCAGGCGGCGGATCTTCTCGCCGGTGCCGTTGAGCTCGAAGCGGCGCGGGACGGCGTCGGCGAGCGCGTCCAGCGACCGGGAGATGTCGCCGTGCACCCCGACGGCCACCGGGTAGTGGTCGTCGACCTCGGCGGGGAACCGGTGAAGGTGGATGATCTCCTTGTCGCGGTTGGGGTTGATCTTGACGGGGTCGAACTCCTGCAGCTCGTAGCCGACGCTGATCAGCACGTCGGCCTCGTCGTCGCCGAAGTTGACGTAGTCGTGCCGCATGAAGCCGACCGCCCCCAGCGCGTGCGGGTGGTCGTCGGGGAAGACACCCTTGCCGTTGAACGTGGTGGCCACCGGCAGCCCGAGCCGCTCGGAGAAGCGCACCAGCGCGGCGGAGGCCCCGGCCCGGCCGGCGCCGTGCCCGGCCAGCACGATCGGCCTGCGCGCGCGGGCCAGCACCTCGGCCGCACGGGCGATCTGCGCGGCCGCGGGGTCTTGGGGACGGACGACGTTGACCGGCAGCGGACCGAGGCCGGCCGGCACGGCAGCCGACTCGACGTCCTCGGGGATGGCCAGGTAGACGGCGCCGGGCCGCTCGGTCTGGGCGGTCTTGAACGCCTTGCGGATCATCTCGGGCAGGGCCAGGGCCGTCGGCGCGAGGTCGGCCCACTTGGTGATCGGCCGGAACAGCGACACCAGGTCGACCACCTGGTGCGACTCCTTGTAGATGCGGTCGAGGCCGACCTGGGCGGTGATCGCCACGACGGGGGTGCTGTTGGTGGTGGCATCGGCCACGCCGAGCTGCAGGTTGATCGCGCCGGGGCCGAGCGTGGCCGAGGCCACCCCCGCCTTGCCGGTCAGCCTGCCGTAGATCTCGGCCATGAACGCCGCGCCCTGTTCGTGCCGGACGAGGATGTAACGGATCGAGGAGTCGTTGAGCGCGTCGACGAAGTGGATGTTCTCCTCGCCGGGGATGCCGAAGACGTACTCGACGCCTTCCGCCTCCAGGGCTCGCACGATCAGATGGGCCGCGTCCGCCTGCGGGGACATGGTCAACGCCTTCTTCCATGAGCGACTGCGTCCCTGACAGCACCCGGGAGGCGCGCTTCATTCCGGGACGCGACCCTGTGCCCGCGCGGCGGCGGATTCACGCGGGCACAGCGGGTCAGGAGCCCAGCGCGCGCGTGGCCAGCGCGCCGAGGACCATGCCGACGACCATGCAGGCCGCGGCGGCGATGGCGGCCCACTTGCCCAGGGACTCGCCGCGGGTGTGGCCGACGATGCCCAGCACGATGCCGGCCAGGCCGAACAGGATCGGTATGAACAGGATGGCCACCGCGGCGCTGACGAACCCGATGATCGACAGGACCTGGGCGCCCTGCCGCTGCGGCGGCCCGCCGTAGGGCGGCGGCTGCGGCCGGCGCCCTTCACGTGTGTGCTCGTCGTCGCCCGGGGGCGGGTCTTGCGAAGCGGTCATTCTCCGGCTCCCTCGTGAAGTGAATCACATCACACACCAGAGCCGTGGGCCTGTCGAGCCGCCGAGTCCAGACATCTGCCCATTTCAGAAGGCTTATGACGGGCGGGAAAACTGAGGGGGAAGGGGTTCGGCGTGGACGACGTCGAGCCGCGAGACCGCGCGGGTGAGGGCGACGTACAGACGGTTGAGGCCGCGCGGTTCGGCCGCGACGACGGCGGCGGGCTCGGCGAGGACCACGTGGTCGTACTCCAGGCCCTTGGACATCGAGGCGGGCATGACGCTCAGCCGCTCGCCGAGGTCCAGCCCCTCGTTCCAGAGCGCGCAGGTGATCGCCTCGACGTGGGCGTCGGCCGCGATCACCCCGATCGACCCCTCGAACCCGCCCGCCTCCCGTACGGCCGCCACGACCCCCTTCTCCAGCTCGGCCGTCGCGATGACGCGCAGCCTGCCGTCGGAGCGGTAGGAGCGGGTGGGGGGCACGTCGGCGTCGAGCGCGGCCAGCAGCGTGTTGGCCAGCTCCACGACCACGCCGGGCACGCGGAAGCCGGTGGTCAGCTCGACGATCCGGCCGCCGGGACTGCCGAGCAGCTCCAGGTGCTCGGGCCAGGACCTGGCCGCCCACGGCGTGGTGCCCTGGGCCAGGTCGCCGAGCACGGTCAGCGAGCCGTGCTCGCTGCGCCTGGCCACGGCGCGGCACTGCATGGGCGACAGGTCCTGGGCCTCGTCCACGATGACGTGGCCGTAGCCGCGGGGGCGTTCGAGCAGGCAGGCCAGCTCGTCCAGCAGCACCAGGTCGGCCTCGGTCCACTTGGCGCTCTTGGCGCCGCGCGGCGGACTGGGCCAGGCGAGTGCGGCGCGTTCGGCGTCGGTCAGCAGGCCCTCGGGCGGGGCGCTGAGGACCTCGTGCAGCACGTCCTCGGGGCGGACGGCGGGCCAGGTCGCGTCGAGCGCCGGGGCGAGCGCCCGGCCGATCCGGCGTTCCCAGGCGGCGTTGCAGGTCTGGCCGCGGGCCTCGGCCTGCCGCCGCATCGCCGCCACCGTCCTGGCCCTGACGCGTTCGCGGCCGACCCCGTACGGGAGCGCGGCCCGCCTGGTGTCCTCCACGATGCGGCGCAGCTCGTCCTCGCCGACGCGCCAGCGGTAGGAGCCGTCGGCCACCACGGCGGGCTCGGCGGGCCTGCGGATGCGGCCGTACAGCGCGCGGCGCAGCACCTCGGCCATCCGGACGTCGTGCTTGACCGCCGCGGCCGCCGCGGAGTCGGCGGCCCGTACGGGGTAGGCGCCGAGCAGCACTTCCAGGGTGGTCTGCTCGACGTCCACCTCGCCGAGCGCGGGCAGCACGGCCGAGATGTAGCCGAGGAAGGTCCGGTTCGGGCCGAGCACCAGGACGCCGGAGCGTTCGAGGCGCCGGCGGTGCGCGTACAGCAGATAGGCGGCCCGGTGCAGGCCGACGGCGGTCTTGCCGGTGCCGGGGGCGCCCTGGACGCAGATGGTGGTGTCGAGGTCGGCGCGGACGAGGTCGTCCTGCTCGGGCTGGATGGTGGCGACGATGTCGCGCATCGGGCCGACGCGGGGGCGTTCGATCTCGGCGGCCAGGAGTGCGCCGCCGCCCTCCTCCCCCGCGCCCAGACGCTCGTCCTCGTACCCGGTCAGCGTGCTGCCCGACCAGCCGAAACGGCGGCGCACCTCGACGCCCTGGGGGTCGCGGGCGCCGGCGCGGTAGAAGGCGCGCGCCACGGGCGCGCGCCAGTCGATCACCACCGGCGGCCCGCCGTGCTCGCCGGTGATGTGCCGCCGGCCGATGTGGTACGCCCGCCCGCGGTGCTCGGCCGACTCCTGGCCGAAGTCGAGCCGGCCGAAGAACGGCGGCCCGTCGGGCTCCTCGCTCAGCTCCTTGGCCAGGCTTTTGAGATGGCGGCCGAGCCGCTCCGCGCTGTAGCGGTCGCCGGCGACGGTCTCGCCGACGATCACGTTCTCCCGCGCGCCCGCCAGCATCCTGCGCAGCCCCGCCCTGCACCGTTCGACGTGACGCCGTTCGTCGTCGAGCGTTCCCATGCCCACCCCCAAAGCATTAACTCGGTTAAGACATTGACCAGGTTAACACTTTGCTAGACTGCGGTCATGACGGGACTGCGGGAGCTGCAGCGGCAGCGGGTGCACGAGGCCATCTCGACGGCGGCGATCGCGCTCTTCCTGGAACGCGGCTTCGACGAGGTGCCGGTGACCGAGATCGCCGCGGCGGCCGGGGTGTCCAAGCCGACACTGTTCAAGTACTTCCCGACCAAGGAGGACCTCGTCCTGCACCGGTTCGCCGACCACAAGGGCGAGGCCGCCCGCGTGGTGCGCGGGCGGGCGCCCGGCGAGCACCCGGTCGCCGCGCTGCGCCGCCACCACCTCGACGGCCTGGCCGCCCACGACCCGGTCACCGGGCTCAACGACCACCCCGAGGTGCTGGCCTTCCACCGCATGGTGTTCGACACGCCCAGCCTGGCCGTCCGCCTGTTCCACCACATGACCCAGGACGAGGCCGAGCTGACCGAGGCCCTGGCCGCGAGCATGGACGAGCTGACCGCCGCGCTGCTGGCCGCGCAGGCGCTGACCGTGCAGCGGGTGCTCGCCCGCCGCACCTGGGCGCAGCTCGCCGGGGGCCGCCCCCTGGCCGAGGCCGAGGCCGACGCGGTGCGCGCCGCCGAACACGCCTACGCGCTGCTCATGGACGGCCCCGCCCGCCCCTGAGCTCCGGCGCGCAGGTCACGCGCGTCCCATGCGGCGGGCACGATTACCTCCAACGCCAGAGGCTGTGCTTAACTCGGAAATGCCGATGTGGCTGTGTCCCCCGGGCCGCAAATTACCGCCTTCACGGAATACCGTTCGGCTGGAACCGTGTTGTGCACCTCGCCGAGGAGGCGACCACCACATCGGCCTTAAAGCTTTCCGGGTGTCCCGCTGCCTTAGGGTGGCAAGGTTGACTGCCCATGATCCAGGAGAGCCCGTTGCTGTACGAAGTGGTCAAGTTCGCCGCCGCGCCGCTCGCCCACGCGATGTGCCGGCCGCACATCACCGGCGCCGCGAACGTGCCGAGGGTCGGCCCTGCCATCCTGGCGGCCAACCACCTCTCCGTGCTCGACTCCTTCCTGCTGCCCGCGCTGCTCCCCCGGCACGTCACGTTCACCGCCAAGAACGAATACTTCGACGGCAACCCCGTCTCCGGCTTCTTCATGCGCCTGGGCGGCAGCCTGCCGATCGACCGCGAGAGCGCCCACGCCGCCCAGGCCATGCTCGACGCCGCCGCCGAGCTGCTGGAGCGCGGCGAGCTGTTCGGCATCCACCCCGAGGGCACCCGCTCCCCCGACGGCCGCCTCTACCGCGGCAAGGTCGGCGTGGCCTGGCTGGCGCTCAAGACCGGCGCGCCCGTGCTGCCGGTGGCGCTCCAGGGCACCGAGAAGGTGCTGCCGGTCGGGGCCAAGGTGCCCAGGCCCGCCAAGATCGGCATCTCCATCGGCCGGCCCATGCGTTTCGAGGGCGACCACACCAAGGCCCGCGACCGGCGCCGGGTCACCGACGAGGTCATGGAGGCCGTCCAGAAGCTGTCCGGGCAGGAGTACGTGCCCGCGTACGCCTCCAGCTTCAAGGCCACCAATGGAACGACGTGACCGGTCACCGCTAGGCTCTGACACCTGACGTCGAGGACCGGGGGGCTGACCAGTGGCGCGGGGCCGTACCATCGCGATCGTGTCGGTGTCCGCCGTGCTCGTGGCGGGGGCCGCGGGCGGGGGCGCCTACTACCTGCTACGCACCAAGGGCACACCGGGCGAGACGGCGCAGCGCTTCGCCGCCGCCTGGCAGGCCGGTGACAAGGCCGCCATGACCGCCGAGCTGGCCGCCCAGCAGCAGCTCACCGCCTACGACCAGCAGCGCGCCGCGCTCGGCGTCGAGTCGGCCACGGTCAAGCTGGGGCGGGTCGTCGAGGGCGACGGCCGCGCCAAGGTCCCCTACACCGCGACCCTGGCGCTGAAGAACATCGGCTCCTGGTCCTACGACGGGCAGCTCGACCTCGTGGTGGCCGACCGCATGTGGAAGATCGACTGGCGGCCCACCACGCTGCACCCGCAGATGACCTCGGGGGCGGCGTTCGCCGTCAGGACGAGCTGGCCGCAGCGCGCGAAGATCACCGACGCCGCCGGCGACCGCATCGACACCGGCACGTCCGGCGGCTCGGTGCAGCAGCTCGTCGGCTACCTCGACAAGGCCACCAAGAAGGACGTCGCCAAGCTCGGCACCTCCTACAAGCCGGGGCAGGCGATCGGGCGCGGCGGCCTGCAGGAGACGTTCCAGAAGCGGCTGGCCGGCACCCCCACCACGCAGATCCAGCTCGGCGGCAAGACCCTCGGCACCATCGAGGGCACCGACGGCAAACCCGTCGAGACCTCGCTCGACCCGCGGGCGCAGGCGGCGGCCGTGGCCGCGGTCAAAGACGTCCCCAAGCCCACCTCCATGGTCGCCATCCGGCCCTCCACGGGCGAGGTCCTGGCCGTGGTCAACAACCAGGGCGGCTTCAACCGGGCCCTCGACGGCCGCTACCCGCCCGGCTCCACGTTCAAGGCGGTCACCGCGATCGGCCTGCTGGCGGCCGGCCTGTCGCCCGCCGACAAGGTCACCTGCCCGATGTACGCCACCGTCGGCGGGCTGAAGATCCGCAACTCGGAGAAGGAGGAGTTCGGCTCGCTGTCGTTCCTCGACTCCTTCGCCCACTCGTGCAACACCACCTTCGCGCCGCTGGCCGAACAGCGGCTCGGCGCCGACAAGCTGCTCAGGACGGCAGAACGCGTCGGCTTCAACCAGCCGCTCAACATCGGCGTGCCGGCCACGAAGGCCAGCTTCCCGCGGGCCCAGTCCGACGCCGAGCTGGCCGCCGAGTCCTTCGGCCAGGCCAGGATCACCGCGAGCCCGCTGTCGATGGCCTCGGTCGCCGCGGCCATCGCCGACGGCACGTGGCGGCCGCCGACGCTGGTGCCGTCGCTCAAGCAGAAGGCCGGCGAGCAGGCGCTGCCCAAGGGGGTCAAGGAGCAGCTGCACAGCATGATGGCGGCCGTGGTCTCCAAGGGCACCGCCAGGGCCAGCGGCCTGCCCGCCGGCACCCACGGCAAGACGGGCACGGCCGAGTTCGGCACCGGCGACAAGCTCGACACCCACGCCTGGTTCATGGGGTTCAAGGGCGACGTGGCCTTCGCGGTGGTGGTGGAGGGGGGCGGCACGGGCGGCAAGGTCGCGGCCCCGGTGGCGGCGACCTTCCTCAAGGGCCTCTGACCTCTCCTCCCGCCCGCTTCCCTCAAGGACCTCCGCTCCCTCCTCCGCGGCCCTGCCGTTTCTGTGCCTTCCCCCACCGGTCTCGAGCGCTCGCATGCATTGCATGCAATGTATGCAACGAGCTAGAGTCGCGTCCGTGCAGAGCGATGTGGCTTGGAGCAGGTTGCGGGAGCTGATCCTCGACGGGACCTACCCGCCGGGGGCGCGGCTGACCGAGACGGAGGTCGCGGCGAGTCTGGAGATGAGCCGCACCCCGGTGCGCGAGGCGCTGCGGGCGCTGACCGCCGACGGCCTGGTGCGCCCGGCCGGGCGGGGGGTGGTCGTCGTGGCCCTGGAGGCGTCCGCACTGGAGGACGCCTACCAGGTGCGAGCGGCCCTGGAGGCGCTCACGGCCGAGCTGGCGGCCACCCGCCAGGGCGAGGGCCGCATCGCCCCCGCCGACCTGGCCTCGCTGCGCGAGGTCGCCGACGCCACGGCGGCCGCCACCGCGCGGGGCCGGCTCGGCGCGGCCGTCGGACTCAACCGCCGCTTCCACCGGCGGATCGCCGAGCTGGCGGCCAACGCCATCGCGCTGCACACCCTGGAGCGCGTGTGGGACCAGATCCAGGTCTCCACGTTGCGCTCGCTGGCGCCGCCGTCCCGTCCGGCGCACGTCTCCGGCCAGCACGAACAGCTTCTCGCCGCGATCACCGAGGCCCGGCCACAGGACGCCGCGGCCATCGCCCGCGCGCACGTCCTCGACACCCGCGCCGTCACTCACAGCAAGGACGAACCCGCATGACCCGCCACCACACGTACACCACCACCGTGACCTGGACCGGCAACCGGGGCACCGGCACCAGCGGCTACCGCGACTACGACCGCGACCACGACCTGTCCACCGAGGGCCGGCAGGTCATCGCGGGCAGCTCCGACCCCGCCTTCCGCGGCGACCCCACCCGCTGGAACCCCGAGCAGCTGCTGGTCGGCTCGCTCTCCCAGTGCCACATGTTGTGGTTTCTGCACCTGTGCAGCGAGGCGGGCGTCGTGGTCACCGCGTACGCCGACCACGCGGTGGGCACCATGGCCGAGAGCGGCGCCGGCGGCCACTTCACCGAGGTCGTGCTCCGCCCCGAGGTGACCGTGGCCGCCCCGGGGATGGCCGAGACCGCCGCCCGCCTGCACGAGGACGCCCACAAGGCGTGCTTCATCGCCGCCTCGGTCAACTTCCCGGTACGCCACGAGCCGACCGTGCGCACGGCCTGAGGCGCGACCGAAAGCCGCGAACGATCCGGCTCAGGACCTCGCCCTGCCCGCTCGCCCTGCGCGAGCGCCTGGGCGAGGGACCGGCCAGGGACCGGTCCGGGAGCAGTCCCGGAGCGGTCAGCGCGAGGCGGCCAGCGCCACGGCGGTGGCGGCCTCGTGCTGGAGCACCATGATCAGCAGGGTGGCCACCAGCGTCGCGATGAGCACCCAGCTGATCACGATGATGACCGTCGACCGGCGTGGCCGCCTGTGGCCCGGCTGCCCCTTCGCCCTCGCCTCGCTGCGACGGGCCCGCTCGTTGAACGACTCGAGCCGGGCGACGAGACGCGGATCGTCGTCGACGAGGTGCTGCTCGATCTGGGCCAGCAGTCGTTCCTCGTCCTGCGACCAGGCCATAGACGCACCTCCGGAACGCAAGCACTGTGGCGTGTTCCTCCCCAACCATGAAGATCATTAGCCTTGACGTGACCCCCTAATTACCGCCTCTTTTCGGTTTGCGATCACGCTCGAACTTTTGTTCTAATCATGGGATGCGCTGGGACAACCTGCGCCTGACCGGCCCCGGTCAGGCCGATCCGGCCGTGCCGTTGTTCGCCCGCGGCGCGGTCACCCGTACGTTCGACACGCCCGAGTTCAGGGGCATGACCTTCTACGAGGTCCAGGCCCGGTCCATCATCAACCGGGTGCCGGGGGCGAGCCGGGTGCCGTTCGAGTACACGATCAATCCCTACCGGGGGTGCGGGCATCGCTGCGTCTACTGCTTCGCCCGCAAGACGCACGAATACCTCGACCTCGACGCCGGGGCCGACTTCGACTCGAAGATCGTCGTCAAGGTCAACGCGGCCGAGCTGGCCCGCAAGGAGCTGGCCGCGGCCCGCTGGGGCGGCCACCACGTGGCCATGGGCACCAACGTCGACTGCTACCAGCGCGCCGAGGGCCGATACCGGCTCATGCGGGGCATCCTGGCCGCGCTGCGCGACGCCGCGAACCCGTTCTCGGTGCTCACCAAGGGCACGCTGATCCTGCGCGACCTCGATCTGCTCACCGAGGCGGCCGAGGTCACCGACGTCAGCACGAGCGTGTCGGTCGGGTTCGTCGACGAGGCGGTGTGGCGCGGGGTCGAGCCGGGCACGCCCAATCCGCGCCGGCGGCTGGAGGCGTGCGCCACGCTCAACGACAACGGGGTGGCGTGCGGGGTGCTGATGGCGCCGATCCTGCCGTACCTGACCGACTCCCCCGCCCAGCTCGAACGCACGGTCAAGGAGATCGCCGAGGCCGGCGCGACCCACATCGCCCCGATCGTCCTGCACCTGCGGCCGGGGGCGCGCGAGTGGTGGCTGAGCCGGCTCGGGCGCGAGCACCCGCGCCTGGTGCCGCGCTACCTGGAGCTGTACGGCCGCGGCGCCTACGCCCCCGCCTCCTACCAGGACCGCGTCGTCGCCCAGGTCAAGGAGCTGGCCCGGCGCCACGGGGTCGGCAGAGCCACCCCCGCCATGGCCCGCCGCGTACCGCCCCGCCGAATGCCCGGCACCGCCGCCGCCACCGAACCGGAGCAGCTTCGTCTGTTGTGACCCGGTTTAAACCGGTGGCCCGCCGGCCCGCCCCGGTGTCAGGATGACCGGGCACCAGCCGGACGACGTTCAGGAGCACGAGATGCGGCGCCGCCCAGAGATCTTCCAGCGCCCCATTGGCACGAGAGTTCTCGAGGGCTCCACCACTCATGCACATCCTGAACATCGGCATCCTCGCGCACGTAGACGCGGGCAAGACCAGCCTCACTGAGCGGCTGCTGTTCGAGACCGGGGTCATCGCGCGCCTCGGCAGCGTCGACGACGGCAGCACGCAGACCGACAGCGGCGAGATCGAACGGCGCCGCGGCATCACCATCCGCTCGGCGGTGGCCTCGTTCACCATGGGCGACCTGCGGGTCAACCTGGTGGACACGCCGGGCCACGCCGACTTCGTGGCCGAGGTCGAACGCGCGCTCGGCGTGCTCGACGGCGCCGTCCTGGTGTTGTCGGCCGTGGAGGGCGTGCAGCCGCACACGCGGGTCCTGATGAAGACGCTGCGGCGGTTGCGGCTGCCCACGCTGATCTTCGTGAACAAGATCGACCGGATGGGGGCTCGGGAGGCGGGGGTGCTCGCCGACATTCGGCGGTGGTTGTCGCCGCGGGCGGTCCCGCTCAACACGGTGAGCGGCATCGGCGGCCCGGCCGCCACCACCCACCTCTTCACCTTCGCCCCGGCCCCCTTCGGCACCCCGAGCGCCCCGCCCCCTCACCCCCTTGTCTTCACCTCGCCCGCGTCCGGAACCGCTCTCCGCGCCCCGGCCGCTCCCCGCCCCTTCCCCTCCGCTCCCCCGACCTCCGGGACCGCTTCCAGCGATCCGGGCCCCACCTTCCGCCCCCGCACCTTCACCTCCTCGACTTCCGGGGCCGCTCCCAGCGACGCGGCCGTCGCCACCCACCCGCTCGCCCCCACTCCCCGGCTTCGGGGGTTGCTCTCCGCCCAGGGGTGGCGGGCGGCGGCTCGGAGGAGGTGGTGCGGGCCGGTGGGCCCGTCGAGGTCGAGCCCGCCAAGGCGAAGGCCGACACAGAGGCCGACGCGAGGCCCGACGCGGAGCACAGCGCGGGGCCCACCGCGGAGCCCGAGGCGGGGGACGGCGCGGGGCCCAACGCGAGGGCCGACGTGAGGGCCGACGTGAGGGCCGACGTGACGGCCGACGTGGAGTACGGCGTGGGGGACGCTGGGATGGTGGCGGCTGAGGTGTTGGCCGAGGGGGATGACGGGCTGTTGGAGTTGCTCGTCGACGACGTGGTTCCGGGGGCGGGGCGGGTGCGGGAGGCGCTTGCGGCACAATGCGCGGCGGGCGAGGCGCACCCGGTGTTGTTCGGGTCGGCGATCACCGGTCAGGGGGTGGCCGAGCTCCTCGGGGCGGTCCGGCTGCTGCCCGCGGTTTCCCAGCCGCCGACCGGCGCGGGTGACGGTACCGACCGCGCGACGCCGACAGCCACGACGGCTGCGGCTACGACGGCTGCGGCTACGACGGCACCGACGGCGGCTCCGGGTGCGGTGGGTGTGGTGTTCGTGGTGGAGCGGGGGCGGGGTGGGGAGAAGATCGCGTATCTGCGGATGTGGAGCGGGGAGCTTCGGGCGCGGGAGCGGGTGACGTTTCTGCGGCGGGAGCCGGGTGGGGGCGTCCACGCGTACGAGGGGCGGCCGAGCGGGGTGGCCGTCGTGGGGTCCGGGGCGCGGGTGGCGGTGGCGGGTGACATCGCCACGGTCCGGGGCGTGCCCGAGATCAGGGTCGGCGACCGGCTGGGCGAGCCGGGCCCGGCGGGGCAGGCCCACTTCACGCCGCCCAGCCTGGAGACCGTCGTACGCCCCCGGGTCCCCGGCCAGGAGCCGCGCCTGCACGCCGCGCTGGTCGCGCTGGCCGAGCAGGACCCCCTGATCGGCACCCGTACGCTGCCCGGCGGCCAGACGTCGGTCCTGCTGTACGGCGAGGTCCAGAAGGAGGTCATCGGCGAGACCCTGGCCAGGGACTTCGGGGTGGAGGCGGAGTTCGAGCCGAGCCGTCCGGTGTACTTCGAGCGCCCGGCGGGCACCGGCGCGGCCAGGGAGGAGATGCGCCAGGCCGGGGACGCGTTCATGGCGACCGTGGGCCTGCGGGTCGAGCCGGCCGCGCCGGGCTCCGGCGTGCTCTACCGGCTGGAGGTCGACCTGGGCTCGCTGCCGCCGGCCTTCCACCGGGCGATCGAGGAGAGCGTGCGGCACGGCCTGGGCGCGGGCCCGCGGGGATGGCCGGTCACCGACGTGCTGGTCACGCTGACGGCGACGGGCTACGCCTCCCCGGTCACGACCGCCGGCGACTTCCGCGGGCAGGCGCGGGTCGTGCTGGCCGAGGCGCTGCGCAGGGCCGGGACCAGGGTGTACGAGCCGTGTCACCGCTTCGAGCTGGAGGTGCCCGCCGACGCCTTCGCCGCCGTGTCGGCCCGCCTGGCCGCGCTGGGCGCGGTCCTGGACGGCACGAGCAGGCGGGCCGAGACGTGGGTGCTCGAAGGGGAGATCCCGGCGGCGGCCGTGCACGAGGCCGAGCGGCGGCTGCCGGGCCTGTCGCACGGCGAGGGGGTGTGGTGGTCACGTCCGTCCGGAGATCGCCCGATTAGCGCACGATAGGCGGTATGTCGGGTATCGGAGGTAGATGGGTATTAATCCGGCATAGTGTGCCAATCGGGCGCAACCGTTTCAGGGGGAAGACGATGGCTGACACGAAGAAGAAACCGGCCACCAAGTCGGGCAAGGCCAAGAAGCAGGCCATCAAGACGAGCCGCCAGGCCAAGGAGACCAAGAAGGAAACCAGAAGGACCGACGAGGGATGACCCCGTGAGGTGAATCGCGCAGCCGGGGGCCGGCGGCCCCCGGCTGTCCGGTGGAAGAGGAGCTGCGCACATGTCGGCCTATCTCCGCTTTCCCACTGTCTTTCAGGACGTGGTGGTCTTCGCTGCCGAGGACGACCTGTGGATGGTCTCGGCGCAGGGCGGCCGCGCGTTCCGCCTGACCGCCGGCGCGGCCGAGGCCGGCTACCCGCGCATCTCCCCGCGCGGCGACCAGATCGCGTTCGTCGGCCGCGAGGAGGGCCCGGAGGAGGTCTACGTGATGCCGGCCGTCGGCGGCGCCGCGCGCCGGGTCACCTTCCACGGCGCCCGCTGCACGGTCACCGGCTGGGACCACGAAGGCCGCATCCTGTACGCCAGCGACCAGTCCCAGCCGTTCGCCGGGCGCAAATGGCTGCACCGCGTGGCGCCGGGCGGGGTGCCGCAGCGGCTGCCGTACGGACCGGCGAACTCGATCGCCCACGGACCGGACGGGATGATCGTGCTCGGCCGCAACACCGCCGACCCCGCGCGCTGGAAGCGCTACCGCGGCGGCACGGTCGGCGACCTGTGGATCGACACCAACGGCGACGGCGAGTTCAGGCGGCTGATCCGGCTGCCGGGGAACCTGGCCTCGCCGTGCTGGAGCGGCCGGCGGGTCTGCTTCCTGTCCGACCACGAGGGGGTCGGCAACGTCTACTCCTGCCTTCCTGACGGCGGTGACCTGCGCAAGCACACCCATCACGACGACTACTACGCGCGCAACCTGTCCGGCGACGGCCACCGGCTGGTCTACCACGCCGGCGCCGACCTGTACCTGCTGGAGCCGGACGACGGGCCCAGGCGGCTGGAGGTGCGGCTGGCCAGCTCCAGGACGCAGCGCAACCGCCGGTTCGTCGACGCCGAGGACTACCTCGACAGCGCGACCCTCAGCCCGGACGGCAGCGCGCTGGCGATCACCTCGCGTGGCAAGGCGTACGCGATGGCCGACTGGGAGGGCCCGGTGAGCCAGCACGGCGAGCCGGACGGCGTCCGCTACCGCTTCCTGACCTGGCTGAACGACGGCGTGCGGCTGATCGCCGCGGCCAGCGGCGAGTCCGACGAGGAGACGCTGGTCGTCCTGGAGGGTCACGAGGGCGGCTGCGGCGTCGAGGTGGCCCGGCTGGGCCGGATCAACGAGCTGGTCCCCGACCCCGCGCACGACCGGGTGGCCGTGGTCAACCACCGCCACGAGCTGTACCTGCTGGACCTGGCCACGGGCGCGGCCACGCTGGTGGAACGCAACCCGCACGGGCCCCCAGAGGACCCGGCCTGGTCGCACGACGGCCAGTGGCTGGCCTACGCCGGGCCGCTCAACGCCCAGACGACCGCGATCAAACTGCACCACCCGGAGACCGGCCGGACGGTGGCCGCCTCCGAGCCGGTGCTCAAGGACTCGATGCCGGCCTTCGACCCCCAGGGCCGCTACCTGTACTTCATCGGCCAGCGGGTCTTCTCGCCCGTCTACGACCAGTTGCAGTTCGACCTGGGCTTCCCGCTGGGCACCCGGCCGTACGCGGTCGCGCTGCGGGCCGACGCGCCCGACCCGTTCGTGCCCGCGCGGCGCCCGCTCAACGGCAAGGACGATGAGGAGGACGAGCCGGCGGAGGCCGTCCGGGTGGACCTGGACGGGCTGGCCGCCCGCGTCACCGCCTTCCCGCTGCCGGAGGGCCGCTACGAGGGGGTGGCCGGCCTCAAGGGCAAGGCGCTGCTGCTGACCAGCCCGCTGGAGGGCGAGAACACCCTGCACCTGTACGACTTCGCCAAGGGCAGGAACGAGACGTTCGCCGACGGCGTCACCGCGTTCGAGCTGGGCCGCGACAACAAGACGCTGCTGTACCGGGCCGGGAGCCGGTTGCGCGTGGTCAAGGCCGGCGAGGTGCCCGAGCACGACGACGACCCGCCGGGACGCGAGAGCGGCTGGATCGACCTGTCGCGCATCAAGGTGTCGGTGGCGCCGGAGTCGGAGTGGCGGCAGATGTTCCGCGAGGCGTGGCGGCTGCAGCGGGAGAACTTCTGGACCGAGGACATGGCCGGCGTCGACTGGCCGGGCGTCTACCGGCGTTATGAGCCGCTGGTGGACCGGGTCACCACCCGGGGCGAGTTCTCCGACCTGCTGTGGGAGCTGCACGGCGAGCTGGGCACCAGCCACGCCTACGAGAGCGGCGGCGAGTACCGTCCCGGGCCCGACTACAGCCAGGGCAAGCTGGGCGTCGACTGGGACTACCGCGACGGCGTCTACCACGTGCACGCGATCGTCACCGGCGACCCGTGGGACCCCGAGGCCACCTCGCCGCTGAACCGGCTGGGGCTGGACGTGCGGCCGGGGGACGCGGTGCTGGCCATCAACGGCGCGCCCATCGGCCGCGCGGCCACCCCGAACGAGCGGCTGGTCAACCAGGCCGGGGAGGAGGTGGAGCTGACCTTGCGGCGCGAGGAGCGGGTGTTCACGGTGACCGTGCGCGCGCTGGCCGACGAGCAGCCGGCCCGTTACCGCGACTGGGTGAACCTCAACCGCGCCGAGTGCCATGAACGTTCCGGCGGGCGCATCGGCTACCTGCACGTCCCCGACATGGGCACCGAGGGGTTCGGCGAGTTCCACCGGGGCTTCCTGGCCGAGTACGACCGGCACGCCCTCATCGTGGACGTGCGCTTCAACGGCGGCGGGCACGTCTCGGCGCTGCTGCTGGAGAAGCTGGCCAGGCGGCGGCTCGGCTACGACTACCCGAGGTGGGGGGATCCGGAGCCGTACCCGCCGGAGTCGCCGCGCGGGCCGCTGGTGGCCATCACCAACGAGTGGGCGGGCTCGGACGGCGACATCTTCAGCCACACCTTCAAGCTGCTCAAGCTGGGCCCGCTGGTCGGCAAGCGCACCTGGGGCGGGGTGATCGGGATCTGGCCGCGCCACCGGCTCGCCGACGGGACCGTGACCACGCAGCCGGAGTTCTCCTTCGCCTTCGACGACGTCGGCTGGCAGGTGGAGAACTACGGCACGGATCCCGACATCGAGGTGGACATCACCCCGCAGGACTACGCCAAAGGCGTGGACACGCAGCTGGAGCGGGCCATCGACGTCGCCCTCGGCCTGCTTGCCGAGCATTCGCCGCATACGCCGGATCCGTCGCATCGGCCAGGTATGCAACCTTAGGAACCTCTTGGGCGTCTAAAGATCATAGGCGGGGAAAGCGCACAGGGGATGACATGTGCACTCCGCTCGCGCGCGGCCTGACGACCGGCTCCGCGCGTATGCGAACGCAACCGAGCACAAGGGGGATCGTCCAGGTGCGCGCACTGGCACGCAGGGGGAAGTCGGCGATGGTCCGGTTGTACCGGGGGTACAACCGCCGCAAGGCACGCAACGCGCCGCCGCCGTCGACCGACCGCATCCGGATCCTGCTCCTGCACGCCAACGGGATGGGCGGCACGATCAGGACGGTGTTCAACCTGGCCGGCTACCTGGCCGAGAAGCACGACGTCGAGATCGTCAGCATCCTGAAGGAGGCCGAGGAGCCGTTCTTCCCGATCGACCCGCGGGTGCGCTTCCGCTTCCTCGACGACCGGCTCAGGCCCAGCCCCGACCCGCTGCGGGCGATGTTGTCGAAATTCCCCAGCAAGCTGATCCCGCCGGAGGAGACCGCCTACCACCGCTTCAACCTGTGGACCGACTACAAGCTGGCCCGCTTCATCCGCTCGCTCGACAGCGGCGTGCTCATGGCCACCCGTCCCGGGCTCAACCTGGCCATGGCGCAGTTAGCGCAGCCGGGCGTGATCACCATCGGGCAGGAGCACGTGGCCCTGCGCACCCAGGCCGAGCCGATGCAGAAGCTGATCAAGTGGCGGTACCGGCGGATGGACGCCCTGGTCACCCTGACCAAGGCCGACCTGCGCGACTACCGCAGCACGCTGCCGAAGAAGCCGAAGAAGCTGGCGCGCATCCCCAACGCCGTCCCGCCGATGAGCGGCGAGGTGTCCAGGCTGGACGCCAAGGTCGTCGTCGCCGTGGGCCGGATGACCCGGCTCAAGGGCTTCCACCGGCTGATCACCGCGTGGGAGACCGTCGCCGCCGCGCACCCCGACTGGAAGCTGCGCATCTTCGGCGCCGGGCCGCAGGGGGACAACCTGGCGGCGCAGATCGTCGAGGCCGGACTCCAGGGCAAGGTGGAGCTGCCGGGGCCGACCAGCGACGTGGGGGCCGAGCTGGAGAAGGCGTCGATCTTCGTGCTCAGCTCGCGGCACGAGGGCTTCCCGATGACGATCCTGGAGGCCATGGCCAAGGGGCTGGCCATCGTCAGCTTCAACAGCCCGCACGGGCCCAAGGAGATGATCACCGACGAGGTGGACGGGCTGCTGGTCAAGCCGCGTACCAACGCCAACCTGGCGGCCTCGATCATGCGGGTCATCGAGGACGAGCCGCTGCGCCGGTCGCTGGCGGCGGGCGCGCTGGAGACGGCGCGCACGTACGACGTGGACGCGGTGGGCCAGAAGTGGGACGAACTGCTGGCCGAACTGGTGGCCCGCCGCAACGGCACGTACGTCCGCCCGCCCCGCCCCGCCCCCGAGGCCGCCGAGACCGCCGAGACCACCGCCCCCGTCGAGGCCACCGAGCCGGCCGGACCCCGGGCCTAGCGGGACGGGCGTCACACCGCCGAGCCGGATTTCCACCGGCTCGGCGAAGGCCGGCGTCGAGAGGATCTGGCGCGGCCGGGCGGCCCACAGGCACCAGGAAGCTGCGCAAGCGGTGGGGAGTGCAGGTGAGGCGGGACGCCGGGAACCGGTGAGACGGCGGCGCGGACGCGATCAGTGACGGAAGCCTTCCTGTGTCAAATCCGGCGATGGCGGGAATTCTCTAGACAACTTCGCCCACGGGAATCACGGAGGGCTGCTTGAGCACGAAGGACGCCATCGCGATCCTCGCCGGAGCCGTCATCGTCGTTTCCTTCATCGGCAGTGCCAAGAGCCCCGCCGCCACCGCCGCCAGCCCCCTGAGCAACGCCAGCGGGACGCTGCCCGGCCTCGCCCCCGTCCTGTCCGACGGCGACAAGGCCAGGGCGCGTACCCTCATCGGCCGCTTACGCGTCAAGGGCCGCGGCCCCAACACCGGCTACGCCCGCAGCCGGTACGGCGAGAACTGGGCCGACACCGCCACCGGCGTCCCCTACGCCCGCAACGGCTGCCGGACCCGCGACGACCTGCTCGCCCGCGACGGCACCGGCGTCGAGTACCGGCCGGGGTCGAGCTGCGAGGTCGTCGCCATGGAGCTGACCGACCCCTACACCGGCCGGCTCATCTCCTGGCACAAGGCCCAGGCCGACGAGGTGCAGGTGGACCACGTCGTGCCGCTCAACTACGGATGGCGCATGGGCGCGCCGCGCTGGCCGATGTCGAAACGCCTCGACTTCGCCAACGACCCGCTCAACCTGTTACCCGTCGACGGCCGCGCCAACGAGGAGAAGGACGCCGCAGGCCCGGCCGGGTGGCTGCCTCCCCAGCGCCGCGTCCGCTGCGCGTACGTCACCCGTTTCGCCCAGGTCGCGCTCAAGTACGACCTGCCGGTGACCAGGGCCGACAAGAACGCCATGCTCGCGCAGTGCCGCTAGCCCCGGCCCACCGCGTCAGGGCCCGGGGAAGAAGAATCCGCCTTTCTCGGAACAAGAGGAGAAAGCGATCGATTTCTCTTCTTGCGAGGATCAATGACGTTAGGCAAGGGACTGCTGGCAGCGGTCCTGGCAGGCACGCTGGGTATGGGCGCGACAACGGGGACCGGCACGGCCGACGCCGGCCGGGCAGGTCCCGGGCAGCCACGCTCCGGCACGGCGGGCAGTGTGACGCTGCTGACCGGCGACCGTGTCGTGGTCACCGGGCGCAGTTTCCGGGTGGAGCCGGGCACGGCCCGGGAGGTGCACTTCTCCTCCGGGTACCGCGACGGGCACCTGTACGTCGTCCCGTCCGACGCCGCGCCCCTGGTCGCCCAGGGGGTGCTGGACGAGCGGCTGTTCGATGTCACCCAGTTGCTCGCCTGGCACTACGGCGACGCGGACACGCCCGACATCCCGCTGATCACACAGTCGCCGCAGGGACCGGCCCCCGCGCTGCGGGGCGCGGCGACCACCCGGCGGCTGACCAGCCTGAACATGACAACCCAGCGGGTGGCCAAGAAGGGCGCGGGCGAGGCGTGGCGGAGCCTGCTCGGCGTGGCGTCCACGCCGGCCGCGGGCAAGGGCAGGATCTGGCTCGACGGCCGGCGTTCGTACACCCTGGACCGCAGCACCAGGCAGATCGGCGCGACCGAGGCGTGGCAGCGGGGTCTCACCGGACAGGGCGTCACGGTCGCCGTGCTCGACAGCGGGTACGACCCCACGCATCCCGACCTGAAGGACGTGGTCACCCAGTCGCGAAACTTCTCCGACGAGCCTGACATCACCGACCGAATCGGGCACGGCACGCACGTCACCTCGAGCATCGCCGGCGCCGGCGAGAAGTACCGCGGCGTCGCGCCGGGAGCCCGCATCGCCTTCGGCAAGCTGGGCGAGAAGATCAGCGACTCCGCGATCCTGGCCGGCATGGAGTGGGCCGCCACGGAGGTCAAGGCCAAGATCGTCAACATGAGTTTCGGCGGCCCCGACGAACCCGGCCTCGACCCGATCGAGCAGGCGGTGAACACCCTGTCGCAGAACACGGGCACCCTGTTCGTGGCGGCCGCGGGCAACGAGGGCGAGCAGAGCGGGGGCAGCGTGAGCAGCCCCGGCAGCGCGGACGCCGCGCTGACCGTCGGCGCGGTGGACCGGTCCGACCAAGTGGCCGACTTCTCCAGCACGGGCCCGCGCATCGGCGACCATGCGGTCAAGCCGGACATCACGGCCCCCGGCGTGGACATCGTGGCCGCCGCCGCGGCGGGCACCGCCGACGAAGCCCATGTGGCGATGAGCGGCACGTCGATGGCCAGTCCTCACGTGGCGGGAGCGGCGGCCATCCTCGCCCAGCGCCATCCCGGCTGGAGCGGGCAGCAGCTCAAGGCGGCGCTCGTCGGCAGTGCCCGGCCGACCGACGGCGCCACGCCGTACCAGCAGGGCACCGGGCGGGTGGACGTGCTCCGCTCGCTGGCCCAGGAGGTGATCGCCGCTCCCACCGGCGTGTGGGCCGCCTTCCCCTGGGACCAGCCCGGCGAGCGGCGGGCCACCGGGAAGATCACCTACAGCAACACCGGGGCCACCCCCGTCACCCTGGACCTCGCGGCCGACTCCGACGTGCTCACGCTGTCGCCGCGACGGCTGGAGGTGCCCGCGGGCGGGCAGGCGTCGGTCACGGTGACGATCGACGCCGAGGGCAGGGGCCCCGGCGACCATCCGGGCATCGTCACCGCCACGGCCGGTGACACGGTGGTCCGCACCCCGGCCGGGGCCTACGTGGAGCCGGAGTCCCATGACGTCACGGTGACCGTCCGGGGCAGGGACGGGACGACCGCCGACGGCGTACAGGGCCGCGTCTACGACCAGGCGACCGGCACGCAGCGCACCCTCGTCTTCCACGGCGACACGGCCACGATCAGGCTGCCGAAGGGACGCTGGAACCTCTACACCGAGATCTGGGGGAAGGCGGAACACAGCTTGACGTTCGCGCACCGGCCGTTCGAGATCGACGACGCCGACGTGTCGCTGACGGTCGACGGGAGCAAGGCGAAGCGGATCACGTTCACGGTCGACGACCCCACGGCCGTCCCCGATCCCGCACTCTCCCTCTCCATGGTCAACGGGCCCTGGACAACCGCGATGATCGCGTTCGGCTACTCCGGCGGCTTCCACCTCGTCCCGGTGCGGCAGCCGGGGCTCACCTACCTGGCCCAGACCGCCTGGACCAAGAAGGACACGACGCCCAGCCCGTACCGCTACGACCTCGTCGACCAGCGTACGGACGGCTTCCCCGACAACCCCGGGTACGCCGCGCGGACCCGGGACATGGTCAAGGCGACCGAGACCTACCGCTCGACCGTCCCGGGTGCCACCGGCACGCTGAACACGGGGCCGGTGCTGCCCGGCGACGTCCTCTCGCCGGGAATGAGCACGTGGGAGGACATGCCGCTGCCGAGCAGCCTGACGCGGTACCTCACCCCAGGGTTCGCGTGGAACGACGAGTTCAGCACGGGCGGCCTGATCGAGCACGGCACCGGCCCGGTGCGCGACAGGAACTTCACCCAGCTCTGGAACGCCGCGGTGACCGGCCCCTCGTTCGCCGTCTCCGGCGGCAGCCGGGCCGGCGACACCCTGGCCTTCCCCGCCGACGGGCTGTACAGCAGCGGAGTCGCCGGACGTACCGGCATGGACGCGGCCGCGACCGGCACCCTCACCCTGACCGGGAACGGAAAGGAGATCGCCACGACCGGCATCACCGGCTGCCTCCCCTACCGCAGCGAGGGGTGCACGCTCACCGCCACGTTGCCCCAGGCTGACGCCGCCTACACGCTGACCGCCTCCTCCCGGCGACCGGAGGCGAAGCTGTCCACGGCGGTCGACGCCGTCTGGACCTTCCGCTCCGCCCGTACGGCGAAGCCCGAGCCGCTGCCGCTGATGGCCGTGCGCTACGCGCCACAGGGTCTCGGTGACGCCAACCGCGCCACGCCGGGATCGCGGACCACCATCCCGATCCAGGTCGAGCGCGCTCCCGGCGCCGGCCGGGCGGCGGTCTCCTCGATCAAGCTGGAGGCGTCCGCCGACGACGGCAGGACGTGGCGACCGGTGCCCGTCCGGGCGAGCCGATCGGGCTGGACGGCACGGCTGGACAACCCCGCCACCGCGGGGTACGTCTCGCTGCGCGCGACCGTCACCGACAAGGCGGGCAACGGCGTCACCCAGACGGTGACCCGCGCCTACGCCGTGGGCTGACCCGTACGGCCGGTGAGCCGAGGCTCCCGGCGAATCACGACTCGTCCGCCCCCGGGCCTTCCGGCCCGGGGGCGGGCGAGTGCGAGCGGGTGAGCAGGCCCGTCAGCGGCCGCGATCACCCGCGGGGCGCGCGGAATCCCGCTTCAGCTCTGCACCGCAGGAAGCTGGTCCGTCCATTCGGTGGTCACGGAGATGAAGTCGGCGCTGAACGCCGCGTCGCCGTCGTCGACGAGGACGAGGTTGGCGCGGACCACCCGGGCCGTCTCGGGGTCGATGACCAGCTCGATGTCGCCACCGCCGTCGGGGTTGGGAAAGCGCAGACGCTGGCCGCCTTCGACCGCGCCCGCGTTCTCCACCCCCGGTGTCGCGGCGAGCGCGCGGAACGCCGCCGAGCGGGCCTCGGCGGGCGTCGGCAGGTCCGTGATCAGCGCGAGCAGGGTGAGGGTGGGATCGCCGCGCATCTCGGAGGCGGACATGTCCTTCCTCTCGCCCTTGCGCGCGACGAGCCACGCCTTCAGCGCCTCCGGCTCCGTCGGCAGCCCTTCGAGCTCCTCGAAGCTCACCTTGGCGCCCTTGAGCCTGAGCGACTTCCGGGCCGGCGCCTGGATGACGGCGCCGGCGGGATCCCCCGGCACGGCCCTGGTCCAGCGCTTGCCGTCGCGCCGGGTCCAGCTCTCTATCGGCGGGGCGTCCGACCCGAGCCACCGACGCGTGACGTGCCAGTACGTCCCGGAGCCCTGGGGCGTACGTTCCGCGCTGACGGCGGCCATGAGCAGGACCTCCTTGCCCGTGGCCGGCGCGCCGTCGTTCGTGGGCGCCCCCGTGGCGAACACGACCGCCGCGACGGCACCGGCGGCGGCCAGGGCCACTCCCGGGACGAACCAGCCGGCACGCCGGTGTCCCCGGCCCGCCAGCGCCTTTCGCTCCAGGCGCTCCCTGCCGCGCGCGACCGCCCCGGCGGACGGCTCCGGCTCCTGCAGCAAGGTGGCGATCTCTTCCAGGTCATTCATGGGTGGTCTCCTTGTCGGTGCGGGCCTGGATCTTGGCGCGGGCCCGGCTGAGCCGCGACCCCACTGTGCCGAGGGAAATGCCGAGCGCCTGGGCGATCTCGTGGTAGCTGAGCTGGCCCAGCGCCAGGAGCAGCAGCACGTCACGCTCGCCGCCGTTCAGCGAGGCGAGCGCCATGGCCAGGTACGGCTGCGCGGTCGCGGCGGTGACGACCCGGTTCTCGTGCCCTTCCACGACCGGCACGGGGTCCAGCCGGGCCAGCGCCTTGTACCGGCGGGCCTCCTTGTGGCGATGCCGGGCCACCAGGTTCGTGGCGATGCCGAGCAGCCAGGGCCGCAGAGCACCTCGTTCCAGGTCGAACCGGTCACGCCGGTCGAACGCCAGCAGGAACGTCTCCGCCGCGATGTCCTCGGCCACCTGCGCGCCGAGGCGTCCCGCCACGTACCGGTAGACGTCATGGAAATACCGGTCATAGACGGCGGTGAACAGCTCAGGGTTCCGCCGGTAGCCGGCGACGAGGTCGGCGTCGGTCACCTGCTCGCCCACGTCGGCGGTCATGTGCCGGTGTCCGTCATGAGTGTGCCTTCCGGTGGGTGATCACAACTTTCACCCATCCTTCGCGGCGCACGCGGATTTTCTTCCCGCGCGCCGAAAGGCGGCCACTCACCGGGACCGGCGGCCCGGACCTACGAGACCTCCGCGGAGGACCGGGCTAGCGCGGGTCCTCCCAGATGAAGCCGTGCTCGAACGTCTGCTCGGCCAGCGCCTTCTGCCCGGCGAGGTTGGGATGGAAGAAGTCCCACTTGCTGACGTGGTCGAGGGTGAACGGGAAGGAGAAGATCGCGCCCTCGTCCGTGTCGCAGGAGGGCCCCATCGCCTGGCACGCCAGCGCCGCCTCCTTGTTGTAGGCCATCACCCGCGCCCGCACCCGGGCCCGCCGCTCGACGTCGGCCTTCTTCGTCGAGGCCGGGTCGGCCAGCATGGTCTGGCAGATCCTGCCGACGGTCCAGAACGTACGGGCCAGCGGGTTGTCCTTGCCGACCTGCCACAACCGCCGCAGGTCGGGAACGCTGGCGATGAACACCCTGGCCTGCGGCATGCCGGCGCGCAGGGCCGACAGCGCGGCGTCCATGCGCCGGCGGTAGAGCGCGACCGGCGTCATCTCCCGCTCGGTGCGCTTGCACGCGTCCTGGGCGCCTATGAGGATCGTCACATAATCGGCCTTCGCCGCGATCGCCTGGTTGACCTGGCCGAGCAGCTCGGCGCTCGTCGAGCCGGGCACCGCGAAGTTCTCCCGCTGGAGCGTTCCAGCCAGGCTCCGCAACCGGAGGTAGTGGCTGCCCACCGACGTGTTGTCGCCGGCCGCCCAGGAACGGGCCGCGCAGGAGACGTACCAGCCGCAGGAGTTGAAGCCCGTGGAGATCGAGTCGCCCAGCGCCGCCATCGTCTCAGGGACGGGCTGAGCTGCGGCGACGGCCTGCGCGGGCCCCGAGGCGGCCAGGACGAGGACGGCGGTGACGACAGGGGACAGACGACCGATCATGGCCCCAAGGTAGGGAGTGGATCAAGGTCGCACCATGACCTTCAGGCGAGGTCTGCCATTTCAGGACCGTCTTCCTATCGCCGCTTGACAGTGCGTCCGCGAGCAGGACGCCCTCAATAAACGTCAAGATCCGGTTATTTCCTGGCTCGCGGGCAGTAACACCGCATTCACGGGGGTCCGAGTCGAACGTGTTCAGTTCCCGCATAGAGTGTCTTGAGTGAGTGTCGCGCTCGGAACAACCCGCCCGCTACCGGTTCGCACCACCCCTGTCGGCGACCCCGGTGACCTGCTGGCATCCCTCCCGAAGACGGCGCCCTACGCCTGGATCAGGAACGGCGAGGGCCTGGTGGGATGGGGCCAGGCCGCCCGCGTCGCCGTACCGCCGGGCCCCGGCCGCTTCGCCTGGGCCCGCGAGTGGCTGCGCACCGTCCTCGGCGACGCGCCCGCCGACGACGCCGGACGCGCCCCCGGCTCCGGCTCCGGCCCCGTCGCCTTCGGCAGCTTCACCTTCGACGAAGACGCCCCCGGGTCCGTGCTCGTCGTCCCCCGCGCCGTGCTCGCCCGCCGCGGCGGCCGCGCCTGGCTCACCACCGTCGGCGAGGCCCCGCTGGAGACGTTCAGCCCCATCCGCGAGCCCGGCCGCATCAGCTACGGCGACGGCAGCCTCACCGCCCCCGAATGGGAGCACGTCGTCGCCCGAGCCGCCCGCCGCATCCGCGACGGCGAACTGGAGAAGGTCGTGCTCGCCCGCGACCTGCTCGCCACCGCCGAGCACCCCATCGACATACGCCTGCTGCTGACCCGGCTGGCCCGGCGCTACCCCGAGTGCTACACCTTCTCCGTGGCCGGCCTCGTCGGCGCCACCCCCGAGCTGCTCATCCGCCGCACCGGGCAGGAGATCGAGTCCCTCGTCCTGGCCGGCACCACCGCCCGCGGCACCGGCGCGGCCGACGACGTCGCCCGCGGCGCCGCGCTGTTCGCCTCCCAGAAGGACCGCCACGAGCACGAGTGCGCCATCGCCTCCGTGCGCCAGACCCTCGCCCCCCTCTGCTCCTCGCTGCACACCCCCGACGAGCCCGAACTCCTCGTGCTGCCCAACGTCCAGCACCTGGCCAGCCACGTCACCGGGCGGCTGGCCGACGGCGCGTCCGTCCTCGACGTGGTGGCCGCCATGCACCCCACCGCCGCCGTCGGCGGCACCCCGACCGACACCGCCATCAAGGTCATCCGCGAGCTGGAGGGCATGGACCGCGCCGGCTACGCGGGCCCGGTCGGCTGGATCGACGCCCACGGCGACGGCGAATGGGGCATCGCCCTGCGCTCGGGGCTGATCGAGGGCAACCGCGCCCGGCTGTTCGCCGGCGGCGGCATCATGGGCAACTCCGACCCGGCCGCCGAGCTGGCCGAGGCCCAGGCCAAGTTCCGCGTCATGCAGTACGCCCTGGAGGGCTGAGCGGCCTCAGCCGGGCACGTGCACGCCCTCGCCCAGCTCGACGCGGGCCCGGCCGGCCGTCAGCGCGGCCACCCACTCGCCGAACGCCGCCACCTCGTCCTCCCCCACCGCCACCGAGAACGTCACCCCGGCCGCGTAGGTCACCTCGCGCAGCGCGTGGCGGGAGGCGCGCAGGTCGTTCTCCACCCGGCCGGCCTGGTCGTGGGCCACCGAGACGCTCACCAGCCTGGCCGGGACCATCCGCACCGGCTCCACCAGGTCGAGCGTCTCGGTCACCGCTCCCCCGTAGGCGCGCACCAGCCCGCCCGCGCCCAGCAGGACGCCGCCGAAATAGCGGGTGACCACCGCTACCACGTCGTTGTACCCCCGGCCGACCAGCGCCTGGACCATCGGCGTGCCCGCCGTGCCGCCGGGCTCGCCGTCGTCGTCGCCCTTCTGCAGCCGCCCGCCGATCACGTACGCGGTGCAGTTGTGGGTGGCGCCGGCGTGCTCGCGGCGGCGGGCGGCGATGAAGGCGGCGGCCTCCTCGACGGTACGGGCGGGGGCCAGCGCGCAGACGAACCGGGAGCGGCGCACCTCGGTCTCGTGCTCGACGCCGGTCGCGAGGGTGAGGTACGACTGGGACACGTCCGCCAGGCTACCGCCTTTACGTTGTAGATTTTTGGACGGGTGGACCGGGTTGAGCGGGATGCACGGGAGGCGGTCCTTCCCTGTGCAGGACGCCCATGATCGCGGCGCCGCCCCGCGCGTACGGTGCGGCGCATGACCTATCGCGTCGCCATGGACATCGGCGGCACCTTCACCGACGTCGTCTGCTACGACGAGCGCACGGGGGCCGTCACCGCCTCGAAGGCGCCCACCACGCCGGGGGACCTGGCCGAGGGCGTGTTCGCCGCGCTCGGCCGGGTCGTGGACGACCCCGCGGCCATCTCCTTCTTCGTGCACGGCACCACGCAGGGACTCAATGCCCTGCTGGAGCGCAAGGGCGCGCGGGTGCTGCTGCTGGCGAGCCGGGGCGCCGGGGACGTCTACCGGATCGCCCGCGGCAACCGCGACCGCATGTTCGACCTGCGCTACCGCAAGCCGTCGCCGCTCGTGCCGCGCCAGGACGTCATGGAGGCCGGCGGCCGCCTCGACCACCGGGGCCGCGAGCTGGAACCCCTCGACGAGGAGGCGGTGCGGCGGGCCGCGCGGCGCGCCCGCGAGGAGGGCTTCGACGCCGTCGCCGTGTGCCTGCTGTTCTCCTTCGCCGACCCCGCGCACGAGCTGCGCGCGGGCGAGATCCTGCGGGCCGAGCTGGGCGAGGACGTGCTCGTGGTGCTCTCGCACGAGGTCGCGCGGGAGTGGCGCGAGTACGAGCGCACCTCCTCGGCGGTGCTGGAGGCCTACACCGGGCCGGTCGTGCGCAGGTACCTGGCCAGGATCGAGCGGCGCTTCGCCGAGCGCGGCCTGTCGGTGCCGGTGCACGTGATGCAGTCGTCGGGCGGGCTGGTCAACGCCTCGTACGCGATGCGGCGGCCGTTGCAGACCCTGCTGTCGGGGCCGGTCGGCGGCACGATGGGCGGCGTCGCCGCGGCCCGCATGCTGGGCCGGGAGAACGCGATCTGCGTGGACATGGGCGGCACCTCCTTCGACGTCTCGCTCGTGGTGAACGGGCGGCCCGACGTCAGCGCCGAGGCCCGCATCGAGGGCTACCCGGTGCTCATGCCCATCGTGAACCTGCACACCATCGGCGCGGGCGGCGGCTCGATCGCCTACGCCGAGGCGGGCGCGCTGCGCGTCGGCCCGGAGTCGGCCGGGGCCGTGCCGGGCCCGGCCTGCTACGGCCGGGGCGGCACGCGGCCGACCGTGACCGACGCGAACGTGGTGCTCGGCCGGGTGGACCCGGCCTGGTTCGCGGGCGGGCTGATGACGCTGGACGAGGAGGCGGCGGGCGCGGCCGTGGTCACGCTGGCGCGGGAGCTGGGCCTGGACCCGCTGCGGCTGGCCGAGGGCGTGTGCGACGTGGCCAACGCCAAGATGGCCCAGGCGATCCGCACGCTGACGGTCGAGCACGGGGTGGAGCCGCGGGAGTTCGCGCTGGTCGCCTTCGGCGGCGCGGGCGCGATGCACGCCGTGTTCATCGCCCGGGAGCTGGGCATCTCCGAGGTGGTCGTCCCGCGGTTCCCGGGGGCGTTCTCGGCCTGGGGGATGCTGGAGGCGGACGTGCGGCGGGACCTGACGCACCCGTACTTCCGGCCGCAGGACACGCTCGACGGCGACGACATGGCCCGGAATCTGGCGACGTTGGAGCGGGAGGCGCTGGAGGCGCTGGCCGGGCAGGGCGTGCCGGAGGAGCGGCGCCGGGTCGAGCACGCCGTGGACATGCGCTACGAGGGCCAGGACTACACGCTCACCGTGCCGCTGCGCGACGCCGCCGAACCCGGCGAGCCGGGCTTTCGCGCCGCGGTCGCGGCCCGCTACGCCGAGGCCCACACCAGCCGGTACGGCCACGCCACCCCCGAGGCGCCGGTCGAGTTCGTCATGCTGCGCAGCACCGGGTTCGGCTCGTTCCCGCGCGCCGCCGCCGGGGCCGCCGAGCCGCGCGAGGAGACGTCCGGAGACGTCCGGGACGTGATCTTCGACGGGGTGGTGCACCGCACGCCCGTGTTGCGGCGGGCGGGCCTGTCCGGCTCGTTCGCCGGGCCCGCGATCGTGGTCGAGGAGACCGCGACCACGGTCATCCCGCCGGGCTGCCTGGCGGCCGTCGACGACAACGGTTTCCTCATCGTGAAGGTGGACGTCCAGTGATCGACCCCGTTACCACAGAGATCATCCGGTGCGCCCTGCTCCAGGCCGCCGAGGACATGAACACCACGCTGATCCGCAGCTCGTACACGCCGGTGATCTACGAGGCCAAGGACTGCGCGGTGGCGCTGCTCGACCGGGACCACAACGTGCTGGGGCAGTCGTCCGGCCTGCCGATCTTCCTGGGCAACCTGGAGGTGTGCACCCGCGAGACCGAGCGCATGTACGGCCGCGAGGTGTGGCAGGAGGGTGACGTGTGGGTGCTGAACGACTCCTACGTCGGCGGCACCCACCTCAACGACGTCACCGTCTACGGCCCGATCTTCGCCGGCGGCGAGCTGGCCGGGTTCGCCGCCTCGCGCGCCCACTGGCTGGACGTCGGCTCCAAGGACCCGGGTGGCTCGATGGACTCCACCTCGATCTTCCAGGAGGGCCTGCGGCTGGGCCCGGTGAAGGTGTACGCGGGCGGGCGGCCGTGCCGCGACCTGCACGAGGTGATCGCCCGCAACGTACGCTTCCCGCACGCCACGCTCGGCGACATGCGGGCCCAGGTGAGCTGCGCGATGACCGGCCGGCGGCGGCTGCAGGAGATCGTCTCGCGCTGGGGCCTGGAGACGGTCATGGCCGCCCGGGACGAGATCTTCGCCCAGACCGAGCGCATGGAACGCCAGGCCATCGCCGCGATCCCGGACGGCGTGTACGAGGCGTCCGGCTTCCTCGACAACGACGGCATCGACCTGGCCACGCCGCTGCCGGTGAACGTGCGCGTCACGGTGTCGGGCGAGTCGATGCACGTGGACCTGACCGACTGCGCCGACCAGGCCCGCGGGCCGGTCAACTGCGGCGCGGCGCAGGCCGTGGCGGCGGTGCGGGTGGGGTACAAGCTGCTGGTGTCGGGGGACGTGCCGCTGAACGGCGGCTCCTTCCGCCCGCTGAGCGTCGAGACCCGGCCGGGCTCGATGCTGGCCGCGCGCTCGCCGGCCGCCTGCCAGTACTACTACTCCCACCTCGGGCTGCTCATCGACCTGGTGGTCAAGGCGCTGGCCCCGGCGCTGCCGGGCAAGGCGGCGGCGGCCTCGTACGGGGACTCGATGATCGTGCAGTTCACCGGGACGGACCCGCGTACCGGGAAGTTGTACGTCTCCCAGGAGGCCACGGTCGGCGGCTGGGGGGCGTGGGAGGGCGGCGACGGCGAGTCCTGCCTGATCAACAACGTCAACGGCTCGCTGCGGGACATGCCGATCGAGGTGCTGGAGACGCTGTTCCCGGTCCGGGTGCGCCGTTACGAGGTGCGCCCGGACACCGGCGGCGCCGGTCGGTGGCGCGGCGGCAACGGCGTGGTGCGGGAGTACGAGTTCTGCGGCGACACCTCGTTGTCGTTGTGGTTCGAGCGCTCGGTCACGCCCGCGTGGGGCCTGGCCGGCGGCGCGGCGGGCGCTCCCCCGCGGGTGACGCTCAACCCGGGCACGGCGGGCGAGCGCCGGATGCTCAAGGTCAACGCCCTGCCGGTGTCGGCCGGTGACGTGCTGCGCTGCGAGTCCGGCGGAGGCGGCGGCTACGGCCCGGCCGAGCGCCGCTCCCCGTCGGCGCGGGCGGCCGACCTGGCCGAGGGCATGATCACGAACTGATCCGTATTCGACCGAAAAACGCACGGATTGTTCTCCGGTCTGTGAAGATGATCGACAACGCGGGGGCACGCGCGAGCCTGGGGAGGCTGTGTCCCCGTCATGACCATCTTCACGAGGGGACTCACATGACTGCGTTACGAACGCGCCTTCTCGCGGGCTCGGCCGCGCTCGCCGCGGGCCTGGCCGGTGTCGCCGTGCTGACGCCGGCCACGCCCGCCTCGGCCGCCAGGGTGGAGGCCGCCTGCTCCGACGCCCCCGGCGACGCCGCCGCGATCCAGGCCGCCATCGACTCCTCCAAGGACGGCGACGAGATCGTCATCAAGGGGCCGTGCCTGATCAACGCCACGATCAGCCTGGCCGACCGGCGCACCTACCGGGGCGACGCCAAGGCCGGCACGGTGCTCAAGCAGGCCGACGGCGCCAACCTGCCCGCGGTGCTGGCCTCCAAGGGCTGGCTGGAGGACACCGAGTTCAGCGGCGAGAGCGTGCGCGTCGAGCGGCTGACCATCGACGGCAACCGCGACCACAACACCGGCACGGTCGGCCTGCTGCTGCGGTCGTGGAACACCCGGGTCTACGACGTGGACATCTACGGCACGCCGTCCGACGGCATCCGCATCAGCAACCCGTCCAGGAACGGCACGACGCTGCGCAACACCATGGTCAACAGCGTCATCAGCGACGTCTACATCGAGGGCGCCGCCGAGGCCGGGATCCGCGTCGTCGACCCCGGCAACTCCGTCACCGACTGGACGCTGCAGCGCTCCTGGATCGGCTTCAGCGGCACCAACGCCATCCAGAGCGACAACGCGGCCGGCTGGACGATGAGCGGCCTGCACCTGTACGGGACGCCGAAGAACGCCATCGACGCCCACCGCTGCTTCGGCACCTCGATCCAGGACAACTACATCGAGGACTTCGGCTCCGAGGGCACGTCGGGCCAGACGTACTACGGCATCCGCTGCGACCTCCAGGGCGATGCCGCCACCACGATCACCGGCAACCGCGTGCACAAGTTCCTGCCGCCCCCGAACGCGCTGGCCGAGCTGCGCAAGGCCCGCCAGAGCGGTGCGGCGCCGCCCGAGCGCAAGATCGCCGCGACCGGCCCGCTCCCCGACGGCGTGGACTTCGTCTACCTGGCGCTGAACGAGGTCAACTACGGCGCGGGCCACGCCGCGATCACCGGCAACACCGTCGTCGGCCACGGCACCAAGCGCGAGACCGGCATCCTGCTGGCCAAGGGCGAGGGCGAGTCGATGTCGATCGCCTCCTCGGGCAACCTGCTCGACGGCGTCGGGAAGCGGCGCAAGGTCGGCGCGGGCGTCCGCCTCACCAGGGGTTACTGACCCGGCGGCGCCGCCCCCGGCTCAGCGCAGCAGCACGTGGCAGGCGAGCTGGAGCGCCAGGCGGGTGGCGGCGTCGTCCAGGTCGAAGCCGGCGGCCTTGATGCGGTCCAGGCGGGTGGTGACCGTGTTGCGGTGCACGCCCAGGCGTTCGGCGGCCTTGAGCGCGCCGCCCTCGTCCAGGACGGCGGCCAGCGTCACCAGCAGCGTGCCGTCCTTGTCGACGGCCAACAGCGGCTGGAGCACGACGGTCGCCGGCGCGCGCAGCACCCCCGCCGGGAGCGCGCCGAGCAGCTCCGCCGGTCCCATCCGGTCGGCGCGGGCCACCGTGCCCGCGCCGGCCACGAACGCCGCCGCCTCGGCGCCGAGCAGCGACTCCCCCACCGCCTCCAGCCCCTCCACCGCCGCGCCCACCCCGGCCGCGCACGGCCAGGGCATGCCGTGCACGCAGCGCCGCAGGTGCTCGGCCAGTTCGCCGGGCGGCTCCGGCGACCACCCGGCCCAGCCCTCGCCGCGCCGCAGCACCGGCACCTGGCCCAGCGCCGCGGTGACCAGCGCCTGCACCAGCGGCCCGTCGTCGGCCAGCGCCCCCACCGGGCGGACGTGGTAGGCGGTCAGCGTGCCGCGCACCCCCCATCCCAGCGCCACGGCCTCGGCCGGGGCCCCTTCCAGCCAGATGCCGCCGTCGCCGGCCGGTTCGTGGGCCGGCCGGCCCGCCGCGAGCAGCCGCCGGGCCAGCGCCGACTGCAGCGCGAAGTCGCGCGAGGCGCGCAGGCGCTCCTGGGCCGCCCACGCCGCCAGCGGGGCCACCGCCAATCCCAGGACGGTCCGCACCACCGCGGGCCAGCCGGGCGAACGCGACGTGCCGGCGGCCACCAGCGTCCCGAGCGCGGGACCCTCCTGGCCGGGCACCTCGACCTCGGCCGCCCACCGGGAACCCGGCGGCCGGGCCGGCTCGTGCTCGCCCGGCGCGCGGGTGGCGCTCTGGCGGCCGGCGACGTGCAGGCCGTACCGGTCGAGGAAGGCCACCGACGTGCCGGGCAGCTCGGCGTTGAGCACCCCGAGCACCCGCCGCGCCGAAGGGCCCGCGTCGGCCAGCCGGGTCGCGCAGCGGGCGACGAGCTGGGTGCGGGCCGCCTCCGGCCTGGACGCCGCCGAGGCGACCCGGACGGCGACGATCAGCGGGTCCTCGTCCACGAAGATCAGGGTCACGCCGAGCCGTTCGGCCAGCACCTCGCCCGACCCGGCGCTCAGGCCGCCCGACGGCGCGATCACGCAGGCCGCCGCCTGCTCCCAGGCCCGGCGCATGGCCATCTCGACCGCCCAGCCGCCGCCGGCCGCCGCCCCGATCAGCACGACCGCCGTGTGCGGCGTCACCGCGCCGAACACCGACAGGTCGTCCACGATGCGGACCTGGTGCACGGGGTTGTCGCCGCTGCCGTACATCCGGGCCCCGGCCAGCGGGCCGGTGTTGACCAGCTCCGCCACCGTGACCGGCGCCTCCCAGCCGGGCTCGCGCAGGCCGCTCACGGCGACTCCGCCCGCTGCTCGAACGGGATCCCGAAGGCCCGCAGCCCGCCCAGCGCGAGCCCCGGGTCCGTGTGCCAGACCGGCGCGGCCTTGACCACCATGACCTCCACCTCCATGCCGGGCGCCGCCTTGTCGACGTCCACGACCAGGCCGTCGGCGGACGAGATCATGCAGATCTGGTCCGGCGCCATCGCCACCGGCGCCCCGTCGGCCAGGGCGAGCACGATCTCGTTGTGCGCCTCCAGCCGGACGAGCCTGCGCAGGCCGCCCGTCTCCTGCACCACGATGCTGGAGGGCAGCGAGGGCATGGCCACGTCGGCGCCGTGCCCCGTGCTGCCCTCGACGGCCAGGATGCGGCCCGCGCACAGCGTGCGCACCCCGTACGGGGCGGCCGCCGAGCGCGGCGCGCCGGGCACCCCGGCCGCCAGCAGCAGGCTGACCGTGCCCGGCACCAGCACCCTGGCCAGGTCCCGCGCCGCCATCGGGTAGCAGGCGGCCACCGCCCACCCGCCCACCGCCAGCACGACGGGACGCAGCAGCTCCTCCACCCGGCCGCCCGCGGTCTCCAGCAGCACCAGCTCCCCCGACGCCCCGGCCAGCGCCAGCGGGGTCGCGCTGAGCCCGCCCAGCGTGTACGTCGTCTGCTCCACCAGCGGGAACACCCGGCCCGTCCCGTCGCCGTCGACCAGCGGCACGCCCAGGGCCGCCGCGGCGACCAGCGGGATCAGCGCGTTCTCGGCCGCCAGGTTGAGCGCCGCCACGGCCCCGGCCCGCTCCCCCAGCCGCCGCTCCAGCGCCCGCACCGCCCGTACGGGCTCGTCGCCCGCGGGCAGCTGCTCGCCCAGCGCGGTCGTGGACCCGACCAGGCTGACCACCATGCACAACGTCCCCGGGTCCAGCTTGTGCGCCGCGGCCAGCTCGACGCCGTCGCCGAGCGCCGACTCCGCCCAGGCGAGGGTGAGGCCGTAGGAGGACTCGCCCGCGCCCGTGGCGAACAGCCGCGACCCCGCCGAGAAGCGGCGCAGCTCATCGGGGCCGACGAGCCGGGTCACGGCGTCGCGCCTTCGGCCGTGACGCGCACCCGGTAGAAGCCGTCGGGCAGGTAGGACAGCGGGTTGACGGTGGTCTCGGCGATCCGGGCGAAGCCGGGGGCGGCGCCGGCGCTGACCACGCGGGTCAGGGCCTCGTCCCTGGCGTCCTGCAGCGCCCGGTCCAGCTCGGCCCGGCCGCGGGCCTGCACGATGCGCTCCACCTGGGCCTCGGGACGGGCGAGCGCCGCACCGTAGGCCGCGGCCAGCAGGTCGTCGCCCGCGCCGCCGGACTCGATCACCTCGAACGGCGCCGGGACGTCCGCCGTGGCCAAGGCGGCCCGGCCGCGGCGCAGGCTGGTCGTGCCGCCGCGGTCGCAGGCCCGCGGGTACCTGCGGAAGTAGTGCGCCGACACCAGGCCGCTGCCGGTACGGGCGAAGAACACCGGCACCCCGGGCAGCTCCCGCGCCACCCGGTCGGCGATCCGGCCCGCCTCGGGGCCGAGCGCCGCGTTCCGGATCGCGTGCGCCTCGCGTTCCCGCAGGCCGGGGCGGCCGAACTCGTACGACAGCGTGATCCTGGCCGCGGGCACCTCGGCGGCGATGATCGCGGCCACCGCCAGCTCGTGGTCGGCCAGCATCGGCGACCCGGTCGCCGTCACCGCGAAGTCGACCAGGCCGCAGCCGGCGGCGAACTCGCGTACCGCGCCGGTGTCCAGCGGAGCCAGCGGGCGGCCGGTCAGGCTGTGCCCGCCGCGCACGATCGTGGCCACCCCCGGGTCGGCCACCGGCCGCAGCACCGGCGGGCACGGTCCGCCGACGCGGATCGCGGCCACCGGCGCGCGCGGCATCCCGTCGAGGTCGACCGCCACGCAGGCGCGTACGGCCTGCGACGGCGGCGCGCCGTCGCCGACGGCCACCACCGCCGGCGACGGCCCGTCCAGCGCGACGCCGAGGATCACTCCAGCTCGCGCCCTTCGGTCTCGGGCAGCGGCATGGCCAGCAGCGCCGTGGCCACCATGAACGCGTTGATCACCAGCATCGTCGCGGTGAACCCGGTGGCGTGGGCCAGCAGCGCGCCCACGGCCGACGGCGCGACCGTGGTGGCGACGAGCTGGGAGGCCGTGGCCCAGGAGTAGCCGGTGCCGCGCAGGGCGGTCGGGTAGAACTCGCCGTTCCAGGTGTTCCAGACGCCCCACGCGCCCAGACTGAAGAACGACAGGACGAAGTTGCCCAGGTACAGGCCGGTCAGGCTGCTCGCGGTGGCGAACCACAGGCCGCCCAGCACGGCGGCGACGACGTAGAACAGGAAGACCTTCTTGCGGCCGAACCGGCCGGTCAGCAGGGACGCGCTCACGTACCCGGGGATCATCATCAGCGCGCTGAGCGCGGCGAAGCCGAGCGAGGCCGACAGCGACAGGCCCTTGGCCTGCAGCAGCGTCGGCAGCCAGGTCTGCAGCCCCCAGTAGCCCCAGTTGAAGACGAAGTTGAGCAGCAGCATGAGCACGGTGATCCGGGCCAGCCGGCCGCGGAACAGATCCAGGGGATTGCCCGCGCGCCCGCTCGCCACCGTCCCGGCCACCGTTCCAGCCACGGTGAACGTGGCCTCGGCGTCGGGGCTGCCCAGGACGCGCAGCACGGCCCGCGCCTCCTCCTGCCGCCCGCGGGCGGCCAGCCAGTACGGCGACTCGGGCACCCACGCCCTGATCGCGAACGCCCACAGCCCGGCCGCCGCGCTGGCGATGACCACGACGTGCCAGCCGAGCCCGCCGAGCGTCACCGAGGCGGCGATGGCCGCCAGCATGCCGATGGGCCAGCCGATCGACAGGTAGACCGCCGCCCGGCCCCGGTGCCTGGTCGGCAGCAGTTCCAGGAAGAGCGGGAAGGTGATCGTGTAGACCCCGGCCAGCGCGAGCCCGGAGCAGACGCGCAGCGCGACCAGGGTCGCCATGTTCGGCGCGAACGCCGAGGCGAGCGCGATCACGCCGTAGGCCAGCAGCGACCAGAACGCGGTCGGCCGGCGCCCGACGCGGTCGGCGAGCGGCCCCCAGACCAGCACGCCGGGGATCATGCCGAACGCCACCGCCGACAGCACGACGCCGATCCCGGCCTCGTCGATGCCGAACGCCGGCCCGAGGTCGCCGGAGACGTAGACCAGGGCGAGCTGCTCCCAGGACTCGATGACGAAGGCGATGAACAGGGCGAGCGCGATGAGCACGTGCCGGCGGGAGAACGGCATCCGGTCGAACGCCGCCCCGATGGGGAGCGTCGGTGCGTCGGTGGCGGTCATGCAAGCTCCTCGGAGGGGGGCGCGAAGTATTGCCGCACCATAGGGCCGTCCCCCTTCCGCCTCGGTGTGCGCGACGCCCGGCCGGGGCCGGCCCGGCTGTGCGCGGCGCACTGCCGGGGTCACTGCCCGGGTCACTGCCGGGCCGTCACGCGGCGCGCCCGCGCCCGTTCACGCCGTCAGGGCGTGTCCTCGCGCACGTCGTCCGTGTGTGTCCTGGTGCACGAGCTGAGCGTGTTCTCGTGCACGTGGACGATCTTCCACTCGCCGTCCACCAGGCGCAGCACGCTCGTCGTCCGGACCAGCTCGGGGTCTCCGTGTTCGAAGTCCACCTGCAGCAGGTACCGGGCCAGGGCGGTGTCGCCCCACACGTCCACGATCTCGTCGAAGGCCCGGACGGAGGTCTCCGCCGGGCCGTCCGACGGGCGCGCGTCGCGCACCCTGTCGAGCTGCCGCCTGTTGGTGATCAGGCCGGGCTCGGCGGAGTCCCAGATCGTGGCCTCCGGGTGGAGGAGCCGGTCGATGCCCTGCCTGTCGTCTCGCGCGTAGGCGTCGTACATGCCGGTAATAACGGCCCAGACAGCGTCGCGTGCCACGCTTCCGTACTCCTTTGTCTTGGTGGAGAAATATGGTTCTTTCTCACCGTATGGGCAGCGTGGAACGCAGGCGTCTTTACGTTGTAGATCAGGGGTTCAGCCACTCGCGCAGCTTGGCGACCGCCAGGCTCATGGCGGCCTTGTTGGCATTGGTGTCGCGCAGCAGGTCCACCATGGCGAAGTCGTGCACCATCCCCGCCAGCTCGACCGCCGTGACGTCGTTGCCCGCCTCCCGCAACCGGGCCGCGTACGCCTCGCCCTCGTCCCGCAGGACGTCGGCCTGGCCGTTCAGCACCAGGGCCGGCGGCAGGCCGCGCAGCTCCTGGTCGCTCGCGCGCAGCGGCGAGGCGTGGCTCTCCGCGCGCTGCGCCGGATCTGTCGTGTACTGGTCCCAGAACCACTTCATGCCGTCCCGGTTGAGGTAGTAGCCCGTGGCGAACTGCTTGTAGGACTCGGTGTCGAAGTTCGCGTCCGTGACGGGGTAGAACAACACCTGGCCGAGCAGCCGCACGTCACCGCGCTCCTTGGCCATCAGCGTCAGCACGATCGACATGTTGCCGCCCACCGAGTCGCCGGCCACGGCCATGCGGGAGGGGTCCAGGCCCTTCTCCGCGCCATGCTCGGCCACCCACTGGGCGGCGGCGTAGTTCTGCTCGATCTGCGTGGGGTACTTCGCCTCGGGCGCGCGGTCGTACTCGGGGAAGACGACGGCGGCGCCGGTCCGCACGGCGAGCTCGCGTACGAGCCGGTCGTGCGTGTGCGCCGAGCCGAACACCCAGCCCGCGCCGTGGATGTAGAAGACGACCGGCAGCGTGCCCGTGGCCCCCTTGGGCTTGACGATGCGCACCGGCACGATGCCCGTCGGGCCGCCCTGGACCTGGATCCACTCCTCGTCGATCTCCGGCTTGGGCACGCCCGGGTCGGACTGCAGCTTCTCCAGCACCTCGCGGCCCTGCTCGGGCGGCAGCTCGTAGATGAAGGGCCGCTTGGCGTTGGCGTCGGCGAACTCCTGCGCCGCCTTCTCCAGCACGATCCACTTGCTGATCATCGTCGTCACGGTGGCCGCCCCGGGTCGTCAGTCGTCGTCCACCAGGTTCCTGCCTTGGCGCACCTCGATCCGATCGCCCGGTTCCGTCAAATTCCGATCAAGCGCCTGTCATTCGCGCCGGAGCTCGTGGTCCAGCTCCGCCAGCTCCGCGCCGCCGGCCATCAGCGCGGTCAGCTCGTCCTTGCCGATGTCGGCCTTGGCGTACTCGCCCATGCCGGTCCCGCGGTTGAGCAGCAGGAACCGGTCGCCGACCGGGTAGGCGTGGTGCGGGTTGTGGGTGATGAACACCACGCCGAGCCCCCGGTCGCGAGCGCGGGCGATGTAGCGCAGCACCACGCCCGCCTGCTTGACCCCCAGCGCCGAGGTGGGCTCGTCCAGGATGAGGACGCGCGCGCCGAAGTGCACGGCCCTGGCGATGGCGACCGACTGCCGCTCGCCGCCCGACAGCGTGCCGACGGGCTGGTCGACGTCCCTGATGTCGATGCCCATCGCGCGCAGCTCCTCCGCCGCCACCCGGCGGGCCCCGGCCACGTCGAAGGCCAGGCCCCTGCGGGGCTCGGAGCCGAGGAAGAAGTTCCGCCAGACCGACATGAGCGGGATCATCGCCAGGTCCTGGTAGACGGTGGCGATGCCGCGGTCGAGCGCCTCGCGCGGGCCGGCGAAGCGCACCTCGGCGCCGTCCACCAGGTACGTCCCCGTGTCGTGCTGGTGCACCCCGGCCAGGATCTTGATGAGCGTGGACTTGCCGGCGCCGTTGTCGCCGAGCACGCAGGTGACCGAGCCCGCCTCGACGCCCATGGACACCCCGCGCAGCGCCAGCACCGAGCCGAACGTCTTGCCGATGTCGCGGGTTTCCAGGATCAATGCCGCACCTCCTCGGCGTAGCGCCGGACCATCCGGTTGGCCAGCGTGGCGAGCAGCAGCATGGCCCCGAGGAAGAACTTGAACCAGTCGGCGTCCCAGCCCAGGAACACGATGCCCTTGTCGGCCATGCCGAAGATCACCGCGCCGATGGAGGCGCCGACGGCGGAGCCGTACCCGCCGGTCAGCAGGCAGCCGCCGATGACGGCCGCGATGATGTAGATGAACTCCTGCCCGATGCCGATGTTGGCCTGGACGGAGGTGTAGCGCAGCGCCAGGATCGAGCCGACCAGCCAGGCGGCCACCGACGTGGTCATGAACAGCGCGATCTTCGTCCGGGCCGCCGGCACCCCGACCGCCCGCGCGGCCTGCTCGTCGCCGCCCACCGCGAAGATCCAGTTGCCCGGCCTGGAGCGCATGAGCACCCACGTGGCCAGCGCGGTGATCGCGATCCACCACAGGATCGCCACCCGGAACGACGTGCCGCCGATCTGGATCGTGCCGGCGAGGAGCGCGCCGGCGCCGTCGAACCCGGCCGCCCGGCGCAGCCCGCCGACCTGCACGGTCCCGGTGATGGCCTTGGTGACGCCGAGGTTGACGCCCTGCAGCATGAGGAACGTGCCCAGCGTGACGATGAAGCTGGGCAGCTTCGTCCGGGTCACCACCAGGCCGTTGGCGAACCCGACGGCGAGCGCCACGACCAGCCCGGCCAGCATCGCCGGCCACACGCCGAAGCCGAAACGGGTGGCCAGCGTGACCAGGATCAGCCCGCTGGTGCCGGTCAGCACGCCCGCCGACAGGTCGAACTCGCCGCCGATCATGAGCAGCGCCACCGCGACCGCCATGATCCCGAGCGTGGCGGCCGGGTCGAGCCAGTTGGCGATCCCGGCCGGCGAGCGGAAGACCTCCGACTGCGCGGCGAAGAACGCGAACACCACGACCAGCCCCACCACTGCGCCGAGCTCGGGCCGGACGATCAGGCGGCGGGCCAGGCCGACCCGGGCGACCCGCTCGTCGGCCCGCGCGGGAGCGGCCGTCATCGGCGGCCCTCCCCGTCCCCGCCCTCGCCCCGGCGGCCGCTCATCGGGTGCCCGCCTCGGCCAGCTTGGCCACCTGCTCGGCGTTGTCCTTGGTGACGAACCCGGGCCCGGTGTTGACCGGCAGCCCGCCGCCGACGGTGTTGAGGTTGTCCTTGTAGAGCTTCAGGAACGTGATCGGCAGGTAGCCCTGCAGGTACTGCTGCTGGTCGACGGCGAACAGGATCTCGCCGTCCTTGATCGCGGCGACCACGTCGCCCGACAGGTCGAAGGTGGCGAGCCTGGCCTGCGAGCCCGAGTCCTTGATCGCGTCCCTGGCCGCCACGGCGACCGCCGGGTTGAGCGCGAGCACGCCGTTGACCTGCTTGTCCGACTGCAGCTTGGCGGTGACCTTGGAGGTGACGTCGGCCAGGTTGGCGACGTCCACCTGCAGGCGCTCGACCGTGCCGCCGAGGGTCTGCTCGGCGCCCTTGCAGCGCTGGTCGAGGCCGACGTTGCCGGCCTCGTGCACGACGCACAGCAGCTTGGTGACGCCCGCGGCCTTGAGCTGCTCGCCCGCGCCGCGCCCGGCCACGTCCTCGGACTGGCCGACGTGGGTCAGGGCGCCGAACGCCTTGGAGGAGTCGGCCCCGGAGTTGATGGTCACGACCGGGATCCTGGCCGCGACGGCCTTGCCGATGGCCTCCTTGAGCGCGTCGGGGTTGGCCATGGAGACGACGAGGCCGTCCACCTTCTCCGAGACGGCCTGGTCGATCAGCTGCGACTGCTTGGCGGGGTCGCCGTCGCCCTGGTAGGTGACCTTGACGCCGTACTGCTTGCCGGCGGCCTCGGCGCCGTTCTTGACCACGTCCCAGAAGGCGTCCCCGGCGCCGCCGTGGGTGATGACGGCGAAGCTGCCACCGGCCGCCGGGGCGGCGGCCGAGCCGGGCGCGGCGCTCTGCGCGCCCGGCTCGGCGGAGGAGGAACAGCCGGTCAGGGCCAGTACGCCGGCCAGCGCCAGCACGATCGGGGTACGTCTCATCGAATACCTCCAAGACGAACGGGCTAGCCTGGTTCTACCGCACCGTGATCTCTTTGTATAGACATGCGGACCAGCACTTCGATCTTCCCCGGAAGTAGAACGGAATCTTTCGTTCCCGTATGCTGAGGGCATGACCAGCGCACCCATGAGCGGCCGCAAGGCTCAGGCCGCCCGCAACGACGAGTTGATCCTCCAGGCGGCCAGGGCGGTCTTCACCGCCGATCCGGGCGCCCCCATCGCGGCCGTGGCCGAGAAGGCGGGCGTCGGGATCAGCGCGCTCTACCGCCGCTACCCCAGCAAGGAGGCGTTGCTGCAGAAGTTGTGCGGCGACGGGCTGAAGCTCTACGCCGCCGTGGCCCAGCGGGCGATGGACGACGCGGGCGACCCGTGGGAGGCCTTCGCCTCCTACCTGCGCGGCATCGTGGACGCCGACACCAACTCCCTGACGATCAAGCTGGCCGGCACCTTCCAGCCGACGGAGGAGCTCTACCACGACGCCGTCCACGCCGGCGACCTGGCCGCCCGGCTGCACCGCCGGGCGGTCGAGGCGGGCGTGCTGCGGGCCGACGTCACGGTGGCCGACATCGCGCTGCTGTTCGAGCAGATCGCCTCGATCAAGCTCGGCGACGAGGAGCGCACCGCCCAGCTCCGCCACCGCTACCTGACGCTGATGATGGACTCGCTGCGGGTGCCGCCCGCCCACCGCGACCTGCCCGGCCCGGCCCCGGCGGACGAGGAGCTGCAGGTCCGCTGGTACCCGTCCCGCTAGCCGTGCCCCGGCGGGTCCGCGGGGGCGAGCCGGCGGGCCAGGTCCAGCACGCGGCGGGCCCTGGCGAGGACCGGGGCGTCCACGAAGCGGCCGTCGGGCAGGGCGACCGCGCCCGTGCCCGCCCGCTCGGCCGCCTCGACGATCTCGGCGGCCCGAGCCGCCTCCTCCTCGGTGGGGCGGAAGGCCCGCCGGATGGCCGGGAGCTGTGCGGGGTGGATGGCGGTCCTGCCGAACAGGCCGAGCGCGCGGCCGGCCCGGCAGGAGGCGAGGAGCCCGTCCGCGTCCTTGATGTCGGGGTAGACCGACATGGGCACCGGTGGCAGGCCCGCGGCCGCGGCGGCCAGGACGACCTGCAGCCTGAGCTGGTTCATGGCGGTCTCGTCGGTGAGGGACAGCTCGGCGGCCAGGTCCTGCTCGCCCAGCGCCACGCCGGCCACCCGCGGGTGCGCGGCCACGGCGCGGGCCTCGACGAGCCCGGCCGCCGACTCCAGCAGCGCGTACAGGGGGGCCGTGCCGGGCAGGGCGTCCAGCGCGACGGCCGACTCGACCTTGGGCAGCCGGACGGCGTCGGCCAGCTCGCCCACGGCCGCCAGGTCGTCCAGGCCGCGCGCGGTCGTCACGTCGTTCACCCGCACGTGGATCCGCGGCCCCGCCTGCCTGGGCCCGCGCAGGTAGGCGACGGCGTGGGCGCGGGCGGCGTCCTTGGCGGCGGGCGCGACCGCGTCCTCCAGGTCGATGATGACGACGTCGGCGCCCGAGGCGGCCGCCTTGGCGAAGCGCTCCGGACGGTCGCCGGGCACGTACAGCCAGGTGACGGGGGCGTTCACGCGATCACCCCGGCCGCGCGCAGGGCCGCGACGGTCTCGGCCGGGTAGTCCAGCTCGCCGAGCACCTCGTCGGTGTCGTGGCCGAGCGGGCGGCCGGGCCAGCGGATCTCGCCGGGCGTCTCCGACAGGCGGAACAGCACGTTCTGCAGGGTGACCGTGCCCAGCTCCGCGTCCGGCAGCTCGACGAACGTGCCGAGCGCGGCGTACTGCGGGTCGGTCGCCAGATCGGTGACGTCGTAGATGGGGGCGACGGCGGCCTGGGCCTCCTCGAAGCGGGCGATCACCTCGTCGGCGTCGCGGGCGGCGATCCAGGTGGCGACCGCCTCGTCCAGCTCGTCCACGTGCTGGACGCGGCCGTGACCGCTGGCGAACCACGGCTGCTCGACCAGGTCCGGCCGCCCGACGAGGGTGACGACCCGCTCGGCGATGGGCTGGGCGCTGGTGGAGATCGCCACCCAGCGGCCGTCGCGGGTGCGGTAAGTGTTGCGCGGGGCGTTGCTGCTGGACCGGTTGCCGGTGCGCCGCGGCACCACCCCGAGCGCCTTGTACGCGGTCATCTGCGGCCCGAGCAGGCCCAGGATCGGCTCGATGATGGCCAGGTCGATCACCTGCCCGCGGCCGGTCGCCGCGCGGGCGTGCAGGGCCACCATGATCGCGTACGACATGGCCAGGCCCGCGATGCCGTCGGCCAGGGCCAGCGGCGGCAGGGTCGGGGGGCCGTCCGGCTCGCCGGTCATGGCCGCGAACCCGCTCATGGCCTCGGCCAGCGTCCCGAACCCCGGCTGCCCGGCCATCGGCCCGACCTGCCCGAACCCGGTCATCCGCGCCACGATCAGCCGCGGGTTGGCCTTGAGCAGGTCCTCGGGTGCCAGGTTCCAGCGTTCCAGGGTGCCGGGACGGAAGTTCTCGATCAGCACGTCGGAGCGCTCGGCCAGGCGGCGCAGGATCTCCTGGCCCTCGGCGCGGGAGAGGTCCACGGCGGCGGTGCGCTTGTTGCGGGACAACGACTTCCACCACAGGCCCACGCCGTCCACCGAGGCGCCGTGGCCGCGCGAGGGGTCGCCGCGGCGCGGATGCTCGATCTTGATCACGTCGGCGCCGAAGTCGCCGAGCATCATCGCGGCGGAGGGACCGGCGAACAGCGTCGCCGCGTCGATGACCCGCAGGTCGGCGAGACTTGTCATAATTTGTAAGTTATAAGAAATAAGTAATAGCCGCGACCGGCCGTGCGAGAGACTGGGGGACATGACAGCCAGCGAGCCCACGCCGCCCATGAGCAAGGCCGACTACGTCTACAGCGTGCTGCTGGACGAGATCCGCGGCGGCCGCATCCCGGGCGGCACCGCCCTGCGCGCCGGGGCCGTCGCCCGGCGGCTCGGCGTCTCGGTCACCCCCGTGCGCGAGGCGCTGCGCCGGCTGGAGACGGACCGGCTGATCAGCTACGAGGCCCACCACGGCGCGACCGTCATCGACCTCGGCGACGACGCCCTGGCCGAGTACTACGGATTGCGCGCGGTCGTCGAGGGCCTGGGGGCGCGGCTGGCCGCCGCCCGGATCACCGCCGACGACCTCGCCGGGCTGCGCGACCTGCACCGCGAGATGGCCGCCGACGCCGAGCAGGGCAGGCACGACCGGCTGGCCGAGCAGAGCAGCCGCTTCCATCTGCGCATCGTCGACATCGGCGGCCCGGCCTTCCTCGGCGCCCACGCCAGGTCGGTGCGCAACGGCGTCCCGGTGCCCGCCGAGGCGTCGCTGTGGCTCGACCCGGCGCAGGTCGGGCGGCAGCTCCAGGCGCACGAGCGGCTGCTGGCCACCCTGGAGGCGGGCGACGCCGACGCCGCGGAACGCGTCATGATCGACCACATCCGGCAGGCGGGCGAGTACCGCAAGCACCACTGATGACAAACATCATCGTTCACCCCCGGTTCATTGATTCACCGTGACGGGTGTTGCACGATGAGTCACTCTGATGGTCTTGCCGCGACCCCGACGCCGAAGGAGCCGACACTGTGGCGGACGCGTGGACGCTCAATCCCGACTACCGCACCCCCCGGGTCCCCACAGACCAGGCCACCGAACCCGGCCCCTGGCGCCACCCCGACGGCCAGGTGATGAACGGCGCCTACGAGCGCAGGCGTCCCAAGCGGCGCACCGAGGTCGTCACCGTCTGGTACGGCTACGCGCTGAGCCGCTGCCTGGGCCCCCGCATGCCGCGCTTCAGCAGCCCGCTGGTCTCGGCCTGGAACCCGGTGCTGGCCCAGGGCCTCAGCTGCGACCCGGGGTCGCCGACGCCGTACCGCGACGAGCACTGGTGCGACCGCTGGATCGCCGAGGCCCTGCTGTACGGGCGCAAGCCGTACGGCACCTTCACCCTGCCCGCCGAGGAGGCGCTGCGCTGGTTCGCCAAGAGCGGCGGCACCGGCCTGGTCTACCGAGCGCGCGCCGACGGCGCGGCCGTCAGGGTCGTGGCCGGCACCACCGAGCCCTACGAGCGGCTCTTCGACCTCGACTCCCTGATCGCCGACTACCACGAGGCCCTGCCCCCCGGGCGGGCCGCGGCCGAGGTGGCGGCGCTGGAGTCGCATCGCGGCCTGTCCCCCGCCCTGGCCTACGTGCTGGGCGAGGACGCCGAGGCCCGCTTCGCCGGCGCGCCGCGCTCGGTGCGCGGCCTCACCCTGGGCTACCCGCCGCGCGAGACGGCGGCCCGCGTCGCCGCCGATATGCTCGCCGGGTGAGCGGCACCATCAAGGGCATCCTGTTCGATCTCGACGGCACTCTGCTCGACCATCGTGGTGCGGCCGACGCCGCGATCACCGCGTGGGCGTCGGAGCTGGTCCCCGGCCATCCCCGCCTGCCCGAGGTCGCCTCGCTGTGGGCGGCGCTGGAGATCCCCCACCTGGCCGCCTGGCAGGCCGGCGAGTGCTCGTGGCAGGAGCAGCGCCGCCGCCGGGTGCGCGCCCTGTGCGGGGAGCTGTCCGTCGAGGCGCCCGCCGACCTGGAGGCGGCCTTCGCGAGCTACGCCGACCACTACCGGCGCGGCTGGGCCGCCTACCCCGACGTGGCCCCGGCGCTCGCCGAGCTGCGCGGCTACACGCTGGGCGTCCTGACCAACGGCTCGCAGGGCGTGCAGGAGGCGAAGGTCCGCGCGCTCGGCCTCGACGTGGGCCCGGTGCTGACCGGCGAGTGCCTGGGCGGGCACTTCAAGCCGTCCGCCGCCTGTTACGCCGCGGCGGCGCGGGCCCTCGGGCTGCCGCCCGGGCAGGTGCTGCTGGTGGGCGACGACCTCGACAACGACGTACGCGGCCCGGCGGCGGCCGGCATGCCCTCGGTGTGGATCGACCGGCTGGGCGCCGAGGCGGCGCCGGCCGGATTCCCCCGCCTCACCTCGCTCGCCGGGCTGCCCGCGCTGCTCGCCACTCGCTATTTGTCTTGACATTCTGACCTCGGTTAGGCTGATCAGCATGACCCCGAACCTGGCCATCGACCTGGACCGATCCAGCCCTGTGCCGCTCTACTTCCAGGTGGCCGAGCAGATCGCCGAGGCGATCCGGCGCGGCGACCTGGCGCCCGGCTCCCGGCTGGACAACGAGATCCTGCTCGCCGACAAGCTCGGCCTGTCCAGGCCGACGATCCGCCAGGCGATCCAATACCTCGTGGACAAGGGCCTGCTGGTTCGCAAGCGCGGCGTCGGCACGCAGGTGGTGCACGGCCAGGTCAAGCGCTCGGTCGAGCTGACCAGCCTCTACGACGACCTGCGCCGCTCGGGCCAGGAACCGGCCACGCAGGTGCTCGCGCTGGAGCCGCGCCCGGCCGAGGAGGACAAGGCGGCCATCCTGGGCGTCGAGCCCGGCACCGAGATCCTCTACCTCGAACGTCTGCGCTTCGCCGCCGGCGAGCCGCTGGCCGTGCTGCACAACTGGCTGCCGCTGGGCCTGGCCCCGCTCTCCGCCGCCGACCTGGAGGGCCGCGGCCTGTACGAGCTGCTGCGCGGCGCGGGCGTGCGCATGCGGGTGGCCAACCAGCGCATCGGGGCCCGCGCCGCCGGCCAGGTCGAGGCCAAGCTGCTCGACGAGCGCCGCGGCGCGCCGCTGCTCACCATGATCAGGACGACGTACGACGACCAGGGCCGGGCCGTCGAGCACGGCTCACACGTCTATCGGGCCTCTCACTACTCCCTCGAGGTCACCCTCATCGAGCGCTGAGGCCGCGCGGCGCTTGAGGTAGAGCGTGGTGCCGATGCCGAACAGCACGGCCACCCCGAGCCCGACCCAGGAGAAGCCCTTCAGCCACTTCTCGGCCACCATCCCGAGATAGTAGATCACCGCGGTGGTGCCGCCCGCCCACACGATGCCGCCCAGCACGTTCGCCACGGCGAACCGCCAGTACGGCATGCGCAGCGCCCCCGCCAGCGGCCCGGCCAGGATGCGCAGCAGCGCGATGAAGCGGCCGACGAACACGGCCCAGACGCCGTAGCGGTGGAAGTAGTCCTCCGCCTTGGCGACGTGGCGGGGGCCGAAGTGGCGGGGGAAGCGGCGGCCCAGCCGTTCGAACAGACGGCGGCCGCCCTTGCGCCCGATGGCGTAGCCGGCGGAGTCGCCCACGATCGCCCCGGCGCTCGCGCACACGCCGACGGCGACCGGGCTGACCACGCCCTTGGCGGCCAGAATGGCGGCGCTGACCAGCACGATCTCGCCGGGCAGCGGGATGCCGAGGCTCTCCAGGCCGATCACGAGCGCGACCATCGCGCACAACCAGGCGGCGGGGATCGCTTGCAGCCATTCGTCGATATGCACGCGGCCACCCTAACCCCGCTCCCCACCTCCTCCATCCCTCCGCCACCCGACCCTCACGCCCGAGCCGCACTCCCGGATGGCACTCCAGCCGCCGTACGGCGGGGGGCGTTCGGTGGGGCTCAGCCGAGCAGGCCGCCGAGGCGGCCCTCCAGGACGAGCAGCAGTTCGGCCAGCAGGTCGGCGAGCTGGCGTTCGCGGTCGCGGGGAAGCCCCTCCAGCAGCTCGGTCTCGTAGTCGAGCTGCTCGGGCAGCAGGCGCAGGATCAGCTCCCTGCCGCGCCCGGTCAGCGAGAGGTGGGCGACGCGCCGGTCCCGCTCGTCCACCCGCCGGGCGACCAGGCCGATCTCCTCCAGCCGCCTGACCCGCTTGGTCACCGCGGCTCCCGAGGCGAACGTCTCGCGAGCCAGCCTGCCCGGCGTCAGCTCGCCGCCGACCCGGAGCAGGGCGCACAGCAGGTCGTACTCCGGGCGGCTCACCCCGGCGCGCCCGAGCGGGGCCTCGGCGGCCTGCTGCAGGAGCGCGGCGCAGCGGTTCAGCCTGCCGATGACGGCGATCGTGTCGAGGTCGGCGTCGGGAAGGACCTGCCGCCATTGCCGCAACGCCTTCGCGACGGCGTCCTCCACGTGCTCGTTCCTCTCATCGTGCCGATCTTCCGGTGGCTCCGATCGTACGCGCCGACGGCACCGCCTCGGCCCCGGGCGGACCGATCAGGCGTACAGGGCGGGGGCGGCGGTCGCGCGGTCGCCCAAGGCGTGGTCAGGCGTACAGGGTGGCGAGTCTGCGGTGGCCGGCGCGCTCGGCGGCGGCCATGCGCTCGTGAGGCAGCGCCCCGGTCCACCACTCGCCCGCGGCCACGTCGGCCGCTTCGCGTACCTCCACCAGCGCCGCGCGCAGCCGGTCACGCTCCCCCGGTTCCGGCGTCCCGGCCAGGATCCGCTCCAGACGTACGAGCCCGGCCCGTACGCGCCGGGCCGCCCTCCGGTCCGGCACCAGCACGCAGGCCAGCAGCCCAGCCACCGCGCCGAGACACGTGTCCAGCCACCGATCGGCCACGAGCTCGGCCACCGGCCGCGTCCCGGCGAACTCCCCCATGAGGATGGCCATCGGCGTGACGAAGACGCTCCCCAGCCAGTAATTGCGCGTGATGGCCGCCTCCGTCGCGAACTGCAGCGCCAGGACGGCCACGACGAGCGCCACCGCGCCCAGCCGGGTCACGGGGGCGACCAGGGTGAACAGCCCGACGCCGAGCAGGTTGCCGACGACACGCTGGACGGCGCGGCTCCAGGAAAGGGTGGTGTTGGCCGCGATCACCGCCGCCGCCGTCACCACCGCCCAGTACGGCCTGCCCACCCCCAACGCCATCGACCCCCACCCGGCCCCGGCGGCCCCGGCGAACACCATCCCGGCCACCCGCCACCGTCTCGCCACCTCGACCACCACCCGCACAACGCCACCCCTTCCCCCGCACCGCACCCCACCGCCCGCTGCCGCGCTTCCCGGCCTGTCCGTTCCGGTCATCGCGGATTCGGCCCGCCCATTCGGGACATCAGCAGGTTGCGCCCAGTCGTCCGCGACGCCTGCGAGTTCGGCCCGCTCGTCCGCGGGGAGCGCGACCTCGTACGGAGACGGCAGCGGGCGGCCTTTGCGCAGGTCGCGGGCCCAGCCGGCGAGCTCTCCGACGGCGGCCCGCCGCGCGGCACCCGAAGCGGACGGAGCCTCAGAGACCCCCTGCACCCCCGGAACGCCCGAAGCGCCCGAAGCGCCGGCAACGCTCGTAGCGCCCGCAACGCTCGTAGCGCCCGGCCCGGTCTCCTCGGCCATCCCCGCGGCGGCCGACTCGGCGCGGACCAGCAGCCGGGACAGCGCGTCGCGGCGCCGAGCGGGGACGCCGGAGCGCATGAGCGTCTGCCAGGCGGCGTTGACCGCCGCCGCAGCGGCATGGCGCGCCTGCCGAACCGCGGCGGCTTCGCGCCCCTCGGGGAAGCCGCGGGCCTCCGAGAGGTCGCACTTCCCGGAGAGGCCGCGCCCCTCGAAGAGGCCGCGGATGCCGGGGAGGCAGCGTCCCTCCAGGAGACCGCGAGTCCCGGGGAGGTCGCGGGGCTCGGGGGCCGTACGCAGGAGGTGGGCGGTGGATTCGAGGGCGCGGGCGACGGCGATGCGTTCGGGGCCGTCGGGGCGCAGGAGGCCGGGGGCCATGCCGACCGTCCAGGCGAGGAGCCCGCCGAGCAGCCCGAGGCCGGCGTGGGCGGGCACGTCGGCCAGTTCCTGCGGTACGAACACCGCGCCGGCCGCGACGAACGTGAGCACGACGTTCCCCGGCGGCCCGATCCGGGTCGCGTCGCAGACCGCCTTGTGCAGCCCGGCCAGCAGGGCGGCCACCGCCACCCGGACGGCGACCGAGCCGGTGAGGGCCGAGGCGACCAGCGCGGCCGCCGTGCCGGACGTCATGCCCAGCACCACCCAGGCCAGCGCCTTGGCACGGGCCGCGTACGGCAGGCCGTGACCGTACAAGGCGCATATCGAGCCGGCGGCGGCGTAGGGCACCAGGTCGAGCCGTCCGGCCCACAGGAGGGCGAGCAGCGGGACGGCGAGGGCGACGACGGCGCTCAGGGCGGGTTTGTGCCAGATGTCGCCAACGGGCCCCAGACGCAGCGCCGCACGCACGGGCAGCCGCGCACGCCACCCCGACGGCGATCCCGACGAAGGCCCCGACAGGGGCCCCGGCGACGGCGACGGCGACGGCGAGGCAGGGGACGGCAGGGATCGGGCACGAGGTCGGAGGGCACTGGTCATCACAAAAAGATTACCAGGTGTTTTACCCGTGAAATAAACCAGGTCGGCGACGGGATCTTGCAACCGGCGATCAAGCGGCGGTCAAGCCGTCCCGGCTAGAAACTCCTTCGAGATCGAACGGAACGAGCCGCCCGGACGCCGGGCGGAGGACAGAACTGGGGAAGCACAGTGACCACGGGAATCTTGCTGGCTGTGGCGATCACCGCCGGGACGACGCTGATCACGGCCGCGGTCGGCGTGCCGTTCCTGATCATGGCGAGGAACGGCCAGCGGCTCCTGGCGACCGGGATTCCCGCGCAGGCCGTGGTGGAGTCGATGGCCGACACCCACATGTCCGTCAACGACCAGCCCGTCGTCAGCTTCGGGCTGGTGGTGCAGCCGCACGAGGGCCCCGCCTACCGGGTCGCCCACCGCCAGACGCTGCCGCGCATCCCCATGGGCCTGGTGGTCCCGGGCGCGGTGCTGCCCGTGAAGGTGGACCCGGCCCGGCCGGACCGGGTGCGCATCGACTGGGCGGCCTGGCGCCCCTCCCCCGCCGACACCCCCTGGCGCCCGGCCACCCACTGACCGCGTCACCGACCGCACAACTGAGCATACGACCGAGCACGCCGGCGGGAACCGGCCCCCGGCCCGAGCACCGCGCGACCGGGAGTGGTTCTCCCCCAACCCGGGCGGGCGGTCCAGTGGCTGAGGCCCGGCGATCGATCGGCTAGCTGTGCCGTCCCGCGGCCACCCGTTCGACCTCGAAGACCAGCGCCGAGGCCGGACGCAGCGCGGGCCCCGGCAACCCCAGCTCGGCCAGCGCCGCCCCCGGCACCCGCGCCGGCGCGAACACCCACTGCGGCAGCCCCGCGCCCTCCGGCAGCGGCCCCGCGGCGCGCACCTCGTACAGCGCGGCCGGGTCGAGCCCCGGCAGCCGCAGCGGTTCCGGGCTGACGGTGACCCGGCTGGCGAGCTGGACGCAGGCGAACACGGCCCGTTCGGGCAGCACGACCCCGTGCAGCAGCGTCGAGGGGTCGGGATGGTCGGCCCGCACGACCCGGCCCGCGTGCAGCACCGGCCGCAGCCGCTTGTGCAGCGCGATCCAGACGCCCAGCTCCGCCAGCTCCTGCGGGCTCGCCGAGGTCAGGTCCCACTCCACGCCCATGTGGCCGAACATCGCGGTCGCCGCCCGGAAGGCGAGCGGCAGCGCGCGGCCGGTGATGTGGTCGTGGGGGGCGCCGACGTGGCAGCCCATGCGGTCCGGCGGCACCAGCAGCCCGGTCCAGCGCTGGATGGCCTGCCGGTCGAGGGCGTCGTTGCTGTCGGAGGCCCACACGCGGTCGGTACGGGCCAGGACGCCGTAGTCGATGCGCGCGCCGCCCGACGAGCACGACTCGATCTCCAGCCCGGGGTGGCGGCGGCGCAGCTCGTCGATCAGCCGGTAGACCGCGGCCGTCTGCGCGTGCACGCCGGGCGTCCCGTCGTGGACGGCCTCGGCCAGGTCACGGTTGTGGTCCCACTTGATGTAGTCCAGCGCGTACTCGCGGGTCAGCGTGTCGAGGCGGTCGAGGAGATGGTCGTAGACCTCGGGCCGGGCCAGGTCGAGCACCTGCTGGTTGCGCCAGAGCGCGGGCGGGCGGTCGGCGCGGGCGAGGATCCAGTCGGGGTGGGCGCGGGCCAGGTCGGAGTCGGGGTTGACCATCTCGGGCTCGAACCACAGGCCGAACTGCAGGCCCAGCTCGCGTACGTGCTCGGCCAGCGGGTGCAGGCCGCCGGGCCAGACGTCCTGGTCGACGTACCAGTCGCCGAGCCCGGCCCGGTCGTGGCGGCGGTGGCGGAACCAGCCGTCGTCGAGCACGAACCGTTCGATGCCGGCGGCGGCCGCCTTGTCGGCCAGCTCGCGCAGCCGGTCGAGGCCGTGGTCGAAGTAGGTGGCCTCCCAGTTGTTCAGGGTGACCGGGCGCACCGGGAGCGGACGGGCAGCGCGCAGGTGGTCGTGCAGGCGGCCGGCGGCCTCGTCCAGGCCGCTGCCGGACCAGGTGAAGTAGACCCACGGGGTGCTGTAGGCGCCGTCCTGGGCGAGGGTGATCTCGCCGGGTTCGAGCAGTTCGCCGGCGGCCAGCACGGCCTGGCCCTCGACGAGCCGTTCGGCGTAGTGCACGTGGCCGCCGCTCCAGCCGGCGTGCACGGCCCACACCTCGCCGGAGCGGAAGCCGAAGCCGGGCGTGCCGGCGACGAGCAGGCCGGTCGCGTCGTGGCCGGTACGGCCGCGGCGGCTCTCCCGCGACCACACCCCCTGCCCGAACTCCCTGCGCTGCGGCACCTTCTCCAGCGCCCACCGTCCGGTGAAGTCCAGCAGCTCGCCGGCCCTGGCGGGCAGCGGCAGCGCGCACGTCAACCCCTGCAGCCGGTACGGCGAGGCGGCGGTGTTGGTCACCGTGTGCCGCATCATGACGACGCCGGAGGCGTCCATCACCAGCTCGCTGAGCAGCCGCAACCCCGCCTCGGCGTCCACGGCGGCGACGGTGACGCGGCCGCCCGCGCCCGGCTCGGCCGCCGTCTCGACGTTCTCGGCGCTCCAGCGCACCGGCCAGTGCTCACCGGCCCGGTCACCGGACAGGCCCGGCCGGCCGAACCAGGACTCGTCCTGGCCGGGCAGCAGCGCCAGCGCGGGGGTCAGCGACAGCAGGGCGGGCGCCAGGTCGGCTCCGGTGACCGGCCCGAGGTCGGCGCCGTAGTGCCGCACCCGCGGCAGCCCGGGGCCGGAGTCGTCGAGCACCAGGGCCGAGCCGGCGGCGGAAAGGATGACGGGGGGCACGTCACGCTCCTCAATCTCAGTACATCAGGTGGAACGAGACGTTACCGGGCAGTACGCCCCCGCCCGCAACGCCCGTGGCGCCGGTCGCGCCGGGCTCCTCGCACGGAGGGGGCCTGCTCCGCGAGCCCGGACAGGAGGGCATGTACACTCCTCTTCGGAAACAGACCGTAGCGCTGCGTGACGATCATCGCATCCGGCGCCTTCGGTCAGGGGCGGGTCCCCGTAGTCAGCACCACTTTCCTCCGCCCGGACCAACAGCGGGGAGCCGACATGGATTCTCTTCACCTGACCACCAGCCGCCACGACACGACCGTGACCGTCTCCCTGAGCGGCGAGCTCGACATCGCCACCACCGAGGCCGTCCGCGGCCACCTGCTCGGCGTGCTGGAGGAGGCCGGGCGCGCGCGGCGGCCGGACATGTCGGTGGTGATCGAGGTGGGCGGCCTGTCCTTCATCGACGCGGCCGGGCTCGGCATCCTGGTCTCCCTGCACAACCAGGCCGTCCGCGGGCACACCAGCCTGCGGCTGGCCAACGTCCCGCCCAACATGAAGCGCCTGCTGCGCATCACCGGCCTCGACGCCCATCTGACGCCCCAGTCGTGACGGTACGCCCGCCTTGAGTAGGTTGTGGGCGTGTCGATGATTCAGGTTCCTGGCCCGATCCCCGCCAGGCTGGAGGACGGGTTCGACCGCGTGCTGCGCGAGCAGCGGCTGCCCGCCGGATTCCCCCAGGACGTGCTCGACGAGGCCGACTGGGTGGCGCAGGTGCCCAGGCTTGACGCCGAAGACCGGACCGACGTGCCGTTCGTGACCATCGACCCGCCGGGCTCGATGGACCTCGACCAGGCCCTGCACCTGGAACGGCTGCGCGACGGCTACCGCGTCTGGTACGCCATCGCCGACGTCGGCGCCTTCGTCCGGCCGGGCGGCCGGGTCGACGCCGAGGCCCGTACCCGGGGTGAGACGGTGTACCTGCCGGTGGGCAGGGTGCCGCTGCATCCCAAGGTGCTGTCGGAGGGCGCGGCGAGCCTGCTGCCCGGCGCGATCCGTCCGGCCGCGGTCTGGCGCGTCGACCTCGACGCCGAGGGCCGGATCGTCGGCGCGGACGTGCAGCGCGCCCGGGTGCGCAGCCGCGAACGGCTCGACTACGCCTACGTGCAGGCGGCCGTGGACACCGGCACCGCCGACGACACCCTGAGCCTGCTGGCCGAGATCGGCGAGCTGCGGCTGCGGCTGGAGCGGGCGCGCGGCGGCGTCACCCTGCCCACGCCCGAGCAGGAGGTCGTCCGGGACGACGACGGCGGCTACCGGCTGGAGTACCGCGTGCCGCTGCCCGCCGAGGCGTGGAACGCCCAGATCTCGCTGCTGACCGGCATGGCCGCCGCCGCGATGATGCTGGACGCCGAGATCGGCATCCTGCGCGTGCTGCCCGCGCCGCAGCCGGAGGACCTGGCCAAGGTGCGCCGGGTCGCGCAGGCGCTCGGCGTACCGTGGCCCGAGGGCGCCGGTTACGGGGAGGTCGTGCACGACCTCGACCCCAAGAACCCGCAGCAGGCGGCGTTCCTGCAGGAGTCGAAGGTGCTGCTGCGCGGCGCCGGGTACGCGGCCTTCGACGGCGCGCCGCCCAAGCTGGCCGAGCACTCGGCGGTGGCGGCGCCGTACGCGCACGTCACGGCTCCGCTGCGGCGCCTGGTGGACCGGTACGCGACCGAGGTGTGCCTGGCGGTCGCGGCGGGCGAGCCGGTGCCCTCGGATGTGCGGGCCGCGCTGCCGCTGCTGCCCGACATCATGTCGGCGACCGGCCGCCGCGCCGGTGCGGTCGACCGGGCCTGCGTGGACCTGGTGGAGGCGTTCCTGCTGCGGGAGCGGATCGGGCAGGCGTTCGAGGCGATGGTGATCGACGTGGACGAGCGCCGCGGCGGCGGCCAGGTGCAGCTCGTCGAGCCGGCCGTGATCGCCCGCTGCGACGGCGTCCTGCCCCTGGGCGAGCGGGTCACCGTCCGTCTGACGCAGGCCGACCCGGCCACCCGCGAGGTCCGCTTCACCCTGGCCTGACGCCCGCCGCGAGCCGGGCGCCCACGGGCACGGCGAGGGGCCGCGCGCGGGACGATCTCGCGCACGGCCCCCGGTGGACCCGCCCTCAGCGCTTGAGCGGCGACCATCCCGCGCCGACCCCCAGCAGGTGGAGGGCGACGCACAGCAGCCCGGCCGTGGTGAGCGTGCCCGCGGTGAGCACGTTGCCGACGGCGGTGCCGGCGATGTCGAAGATCAGGGCGAGCAGGAAGAACAGGGCGGCGATGAGAGCGAACACGGGTTACCTCCCGAGCTGACCGGACCCCGGCCCGATGGGCCTGAAGGGGAGTCCCTTTCCTACGCCTTGGGGATGTCCGCCGGATTCGGTGGAGAAACTGCCCCGAGGGTGACGATCTGTAGCCATATGACGACACACCCTTGACCGGCCGGTCAGTCGGGCTGGGATCGCCCGCCGTACCTCGCGACCGTCAATTCATCCCGGCGCGCATGCCGTCGCACATCACGGCCGCCATCCGCCCGGCCGCGCCCCTGCCCCGCGCGTGGCGTTCGGCCGCCAGGGCGCCGCGCAGCAGGTCGCGCACGTCGTCGGCGGACAGGTCGCGGCGCACGGCCCCGGCGCGCTGCGCGCGGGCCAGCAGCCGCCCGATCGCGTCGGCCAGGTCGGCCTCCAGCGTCGAGCCGGGCCGCAGCGCCGGCCCCGCGCCGCCGTCCAGCAGGTCGCACAGCGCCTGGTGGGCCGCGGCCTGCTCGGCGACCCGGCAGAACCAGCCGAAGAAGGCCCGCCCGGCGTCCTCGGCGGTGGCCAGCGCGCGGGCGTCGGCCACGAAACGTTCGGCCCGGCCGAGCAGCACCGCCTCCAGCAGCGCCTCCTTGGTGGGGAAGTGCCGGTGAACGGTGCCGACCCCGAACCCGGCGCGGCGGGCGATCTCGTCGAGGGAGATGGTCAGCCCGTCGGCGGCCAGCGCCTCCTGCGCGATCTGCAGGACCCGCTCGCGGTTGCGGCGGGCGTCGGCGCGTAACGGCCGGGCGGAGCTGTGGTCGCCCATGGGGAACCTGCCTTCGGCAAGCGGAGGGAGGGCTCCGATTCTACCGGGCGGTAGCCCGGCGTGGCGCGGCCGCCCGCCCTGGCCGGAGCCAGGAGGGGCGGCCGCATGGGACCTCTCGCACCCGCCGCTCAGGGCGGCGCCGCCAGCGGCGGCCTGAGGCCGAACGAGCCGACGCGCTTGAGCCGGATGCGCTCCTCGCGGGGCAGCGGCTCCAGCTCCACGGCTCGCGCGCCCTCCGGCACGTGACGCAGGTCGTGGGTGATGAGGATGGTCGTGCGCCCGGCCATCAGCCGCCGCAGCGGCTTCATGACCTGGGCGACGGTGGCGTCGTCCAGCCCGGTCATCGGCTCGTCGAGCACCAGGACGGGCGCGTCGCGCAGGATGGCCCTGGCGATCCCGATCCGCTGCCGCTGGCCGCCGGACAGCAGCCGGCCCCGCTGCCCGACCGGGGTGTCGTACCCCTGGGGCAGCAGCTTGACGAAGTCGTGCACGCCCGCCGCCTCGGCCGCCCTGATCACCTCGTCGAGCGAGGCGCCCGGCCGGCCGTAGGCGATGTTGTCGCGTACGGACCCCGAGAACAGCAGCGTCTCCTGGTGCAGGATCGCCACGTTGGCACGCAGCGACTCCCGTGTCAGGCCCCTGATGTCGCGGCCGTCGAGCAGGATGCGGCCGCGTTCCGGGTCGTAGAAGCGCAGCAGCAGCTTGGCCAGCGTCGACTTGCCGCTCCCGCTGGGCCCGGTGCAGACGATCAGCTCGCCGGGCCCGGCGGTGAACGACACATCGCGCACGGCGGGCCGTGTGCGTCCCGGATAGGTGAAGCCGACGCCGTCGAACTCCACCCGTCCCTCGGCCCGGCCGGGCAGCGCCACCGCCCCCTCGGGGTCGGTGACCAGGGGCCGGGCGCGCAGGACCTCGATCACGCGGTCGGATCCCGCCGCCGCCTCCGACACCGTCAGCGCGAGCTCCCCCAGGCTCTGCACGGCCGGGTAGAGCATCGCCAGGTAGGCGGCGAAGGCGAGCAGGCCGCCCAGGGTGAGCCGTCCGGCGACGATCTCCCAGGCGCCGAACCCGATGATGACGATCAGGCAGACCGTCTCGATGACCTGGACGACGGGCTGGTAGAGCCCCGACAGCCAGGCCTGGGAAAGGTTGGCGCGCAGCCAGTGGCGGCCCTCGCCGTGCAGCCGCCCGGACTCGGCCCCCTGCCGGTTGTAGGCCTGGACGAGCGCCTGGTTGGCCAGGCCCTCCTCCAGCACGCTGTTCATGGCGCCGTTGCTGAGCCGCTCGCGCGCCGCCGCCGTCCTGAACCTGGCCGCGAACAGCTTCGAGACGACCAGGAACGCCGGGATCAGCGCCATCGTGACCAGGGCGAGGTCCCAGCGGATGAGAAAGGCGGCGCCGGCGAAGAACACCACGCTGGCCGCGGTGGTGAACAGTTTGACCAGGCCGGAGCCGACCAGTTCCTCGATGGCCTGGATGTCGTCGGTCAGCCGGGCCATGAGGTCGCCGAGCCGCCGGTTCTCCGAGAAGTCCGGCGACAGGGTCTGGATGTGCGCGAACACGCGGTCGCGCAGGGCGAGCAGGAAACGTTCCGCGCCGTAGGCCGTGGCGTACGTCCCGACGAAGGACGTCACCCCGGCGAAGGCGGCGAGCCCGAGCCAGGTGAAGGCGGGCGCCCAGAAGGCGTCCAGATCGCGTGTGGCGAGCACGTCGTCGGTGATGTGCCCGAACAGGCGGATCGCGGCGACCTCGCAGAGTGCTGCAAGGACGGCGAACACCACGCCGCACGCGAAGAACCGGCGCAGACCTTCGGTGTCCGGCCAGAACTCGCGAAATGTTCGTCGGATGGAAACAGCGGGAGCGAGTTCACGGCCGGAGAGCGTAAGGGAGAGCCGGCGGCTGGGCCGCCGGCTCTCACGGGGTTGCTCTACCACCCCCAGCCCCACCACCTGCGGAAGCCGCAGCAGCGGCGGCGGGCCCACCGGCGCCGACGACAGCGCCAGGACTCCTGGAAGCCGGCCTGGGTCAGCTGGTTGTTAGCCATATCTTCCTCCCCCGTATGGCTGTTCCATTCGACAAATGGGACGATACCCACGAATTCGCCGCAAATCACCCGAAGTTCGGCCGTTAAAGGGAGAATTGACCGGTGAATCCCGGCCACAAAGGCACTTCTGCCGGCTACTTAAATGAGCCGTAAATCGCGAAAACCGCTGATAGCGGTAACGGAACGCTCAAAGATGCTACTCAGAACTGGTTCTCACCTAATCGGAAAACCCGAAGGGCGGGCGGATCCGGCCGGATCCGCCCGCCCTTCGCGGGCATTCCCGCGCCTCAGGTGAGCCCTCAGGTGAGCCCTCAGGTGAGCGACGAGTACGCCACGACGCCGCGTCGCATGGCGTCCATCGCCTTGCCCGCGGTCTGCTTGATCTTGCTGCCCTCGGGAGCCGCGTGCCCGAGCTGGCCGAGCAGGTCCATCAGCTGCTTGATCCACCGCACGAAGTCGCCGGCCGCCAGCTCGTTGCCGGCCACGCCCTCCAGCAGCACCGCGTCGAGGCTGTGGCCCTTGGCCCACCGGAACGCCGCCCACGCGAACCCCAGATCGGGCTCGCGGATGGTGGACAGCCCGTGGTCGGACTCGATGCCCTCCAGCTCGCCCCACAGCCGGATCATCGACGACAGCGCGTCCTGGGCCCGCCCGGCCGGGATCTTGGGACGGCGCGCGTCGTCGGACTGCCGCGACTCGAACACCAGCGCCGACACGCACGCGGCCAGCTCGGCCGGTTCGAGCTCCTCCCACAGGCCGCCGCGCAGGCACTCGGCGGTCAGCAGGTCGAGCTCGGTGTAGAGGCGGCCCAGGCGGCGGCCCTCGTCGGTGACGGTCTCGCCGTCGAGGTAGCCCAGCTGCTCCAGCACCGAGCAGATGCGGTCGAAGGTGCGGGAGATGACGTGGGAGCGGCCCTCGACCCGACGGCGCAGCCCCTCGGTCTCGCGCTGCAGCTTGTAGTAGCGCTCGGCCCAGCGGGCGTGGTCCTCCCGCTCGTCGCAGCCGTGGCACGGGTGCTGGCGGATGCGCCGGCGCAGCTCGTTGACCTCGTCGTCGTCGACCGAGTGGTCGCGCGCCCTGGCCGGCTTGCCGAGGTCGCGGTCGCCCATCTTGGCCAGCAGGGTGGAGACGAGGTTGGCACGCTCCTTCGGCGAGCGGCCGTTGAAGTTCTTCGGGATGCGCAGCTTCTCCAGCGGCTCGACCGGCACCGGGAAGTCGGCCGGGTCGAGCTTCTTGATCTGCTTGCCGATCGTCAGCACCAGCGGGCTCGGACCGTGGCCGCGCGGGTTGCGGCCGGGGTCGAGCACGATCGCCAGGCCCGCCCTGCGCCCGCCCGGCACCCGGATCACGTCGCCCGGCTCCAGCGCCTCCAGCGAGCGCACGGCGGCCGCGCGCCGGGCCGCGCCGCGCTGCTTGGACAGCTCGGCCTCCCGGTCCGACAGACGCCGGCGCAGCGCCGCGTATTCGGGGAAGTCGCCCAGGTGGCACGTCATGGCCTCCTGGTAGCCCTCCAGGGCCTCCTCGTGCTTGCGCAGCTGCTTGGCCAGGCCCACGACCGCCCGGTCGGCCTGGAACTGCGCGAAGGACTCCTCCAGCAGCGTGCGGGCGCGCTCACGGCCGAACTGGCCCACCAGGTTGACGGCCATGTTGTAGGACGGCTGGAAGCTGGAGCGCAGCGGGTAGGTGCGGGTGCCGGCCAGCCCGGCCACCGACAGCGGGTCCATGCCCGGCTGCCACAGCACCACCGCGTGCCCCTCGACGTCGATGCCGCGCCGCCCGGCCCGCCCGGTGAGCTGGGTGTACTCGCCCGGGGTGAGGTCGGCGTGGGTCTCGCCGTTCCACTTGTCGAGCTTCTCGATCACCACGCTGCGCGCGGGCATGTTGATGCCGAGCGCCAGCGTCTCGGTGGCGAAGACGGCCTTGACCAGGCCGCGGGTGAACAGCTCCTCGACGACCTCCTTGAAAGCCGGCAGCATGCCCGCGTGGTGGGCGGCCAGGCCGCGCTCCAGGCAGTCGCGCCACTCCAGGTAGCCCAGCACGGCCAGGTCCTCGTCGGGCAGGTGGGCGGTGCGCTCGTCGACGAGCTGCCTGATCTCGTGGCGCTCGCGGTCGGTGGTCAGCCGGATGCCGGCGTGGAGGCACTGCTGCACGGCCGCCTGACAGCCGGCCCGCGAGAAGATGAACGTGATCGCCGGGAGCAGCCCCTCGGAGTCGAGCTTCTCGATCACCTGGACGCGGTCGGGCGGGCGTGAGCGGTGGACCTTGCCGTAGCCGCCGCGCCCGCGCCGCCCGGCCATGAGCCGCTCGGCGTCGCGCGTCACCCGCATCAGCGCGGGGTTGATGCGCAGCGTCAGGTCGTCGGTCATGAACATGTCGTAGACGCGGTTGCCGACCATCATGTGCTGCCACAGGGGCACCGGCCGGTGCTCGTCGACGATGACCGTGGTCTCGCCGCGCACCTCGCCCAGCCACTCGCCGAACTCCTCGGCGTTGCTGACCGTGGCCGACAGCGCCACCAGGCGCACCGACTCCGGCAGGTGGATGATGACCTCTTCCCACACCGCGCCGCGGAAGCGGTCGGCGAGGTAGTGGACCTCGTCCATGACGGCGAAGCCCAGCCCGGCCAGGGTGGCCGAGCCGGCGTAGAGCATGTTGCGCAGCACCTCGGTGGTCATGACCACGATCGGGGCCTCGCCGTTGACGCTGTTGTCGCCCGTCAGCAGGCCGACCTTGGCCGTGCCGTAGCGCTTGACCAGGTCGTTGTACTTCTGGTTGGACAGCGCCTTGATGGGGGTGGTGTAGAAGCACTTGCGGCCCTGCTCCAGGGCCAGGTGGACGGCGAACTCGCCGACGACCGTCTTGCCCGACCCGGTGGGCGCGGCCACCAGGACGCCGTCGCCCGCCTCCAGGGCCCGGCAGGCGTCGAGCTGGAAGTCGTCGAGCTCGAAGTCGTAGAGACCGCGGAACGATCTCAGCGCCCCTCCGTCGTCTCCGTGCTTCTGACGGAAGGCCGCGTAGCGTTCCGCTGGCGTTGTCATACCCGTCAGCCTACCGAAATCGCCATTCCGGTCCGTCCCGGCGGACTCGGCCCGCGGCGAACAGCCTTCACATCGTGGATCAGGTGATCACGCGGAGCGCGCCGGGCTGGATCTCGCAGGTGACCGGCACCGGCCCCACGCGCTCGCCGTCGGCGTAGGCCACCACGTCGGCCGCCTCCAGCGTGACCCGGCGGGCCCGCCGCACCGACACCGCCGGATGCCCCACGTGGGTGCCCCGGTAGACGCCCGGGAAGACGCGCAGGAACTCGCGCTTGGACACCGCGCCGACCATCATCACGTCGAGCAGGCCGTCGTCGGGCGAGGCGTCGGGGCACACGCGCATGCCGGCCCCGTAGGAGCGGGTGTTGGCCACGGCGACCATCATGGCCTCCTGCTCGACCACCTCCCCGTCGTCGAGCGTGACCCGGAACGGGATGGGCCGGAAGGCGCGCAGCTCCTCGGCCACCGCCACCAGGTAGCGGCCCTTGCCGGGCGGCCAGGTGCGCCGGTTGGCGCGTTCGTTGACGCGCGAGTCGAAGCCGCAGCACAACACCCCGGCGAACAGCTCCTCCGACTCACCGGCCCGTACGCGGGCCGCGTCGACCGGCCGGGCCCGCATCCGCAGCACGGTCCTGGCCGCGGCCAGCGGATCGCGGTGGGCCAGGCCCAGGGCGGCGGCGAAGTCGTTGCCGGTGCCGGCCGGGATGATGCCGAGCGGCACGTCGGTGCCCGCCACGGCCTGGACGGCCAGGTGGACCAGCCCGTCGCCGCCGAAGGCGACCAGCGCGTCGGGGCGCTCGGCGACGGCGGTGCAGGCACGTTCGAGGGCGTCGGCGGCGTCGGTGCCGACGATCACCGACAGCTCGGCGCCGCCGGCGCGCAACCGGCGGGCGACGGGTTCGAGCAGTCGCAGGGTGCGCCCGCCGCGTGCGGCGGGGTTGACGAGCAGGGCGATTTGGGGGGCCACGCCCGGAACCTATCGCCTATCGGGCGCCGTCGGAATCCTCGGCGTCGGGCGGGACGTCCGCCAGCGGCGAGGCCTCGTCGTCGGACAGGTGCGAGAAGTCCTCGCCCGCGGGCCTGCGGCGCTCCCGCACGTACATGAAGAGCTCGGCGAGGAAGTACAGGATGATCATCGGCGCGGCCAGCGCCATCATGGTGAGCGGGTCGCCACCGGGGGTGATGACCGCCCCGAACACGAACATCGCGAAGATCACCGTACGCCGGTGCTTCTTGACGGTCGCGTGCGACAGGACGCCGATGACGTTGAGGAAGACCAGCAGCAGCGGCAGCTCGAACGACACGCCGAAGATCATCAACATGATCAGGACGTAGTCGAGGTACTCGTCGATCGAGATCGTCGCGACGGTGTCCTCGAGCGAGAAGCTCAGCAGGATGCCGAGGCTGGTGTCCATGATGACGTAGGCCAGGCCCGCGCCGAACACGAACAGCGGGACGGCCAGGCCGAGGAACGCGATCGAGTAGCGCTTCTCGTTGCGGTAGAGGGCCGGTGTGACGAAGGCCCAGATCTGGTAGAGCCAGACCGGTGAGGCCACCACGACGCCCACCATCGCCGCGACCTTCAGGGTGATGAAGAAGGACTGGAAGATGCCGTTGTAGACCAGGCTGCAGTGACCGTTGAGCTGGCGCGACTGCACCGTCTCGCAGTAGGGCGCGCGCAGTGCCTCCCACACCGGGTCGAACAGGATCCAGCCGACGACGATGCCCACGACCACCGCGAGAACCGAGATGAGCAGCCTGTTGCGCAGCTCACGCAGGTGCTCCATGAGCGGCATCCGGCCCTCGGGGTCGGGGGCCGATCCGGAATCACTCGACCGTTTGAGCAGCGCCATTCGCAGTCCAGGGGTGAAGGAGGAGGAAGGGGGGTCAGCCTTGCTTGTCGGCCTGGGCGGCGCTGGCGCGCAGGCGGGCGGCCTGCTCCTCTAGCTGGCGGGCCTGCTCCTCGGCCGAGAGCGCCGGGGCGGCGGCGGGGGCCGGGGCGGGAGCGGGGGTGATCGGCTGCGGTACGGGCTGCTGGGCCGGAGCCGGGGCCGGCTGCGCCTGGACCGTGGTGTGGGGCGTGTCGTCGTCGTCATCGCGGAGCTTGGCGGTCTCCGACTTGAAGATGCGCAGCGACCTGCCGACGCCCCTGGCCACGTCGGGCAGCTTCTTGGCACCGAACAGCAGGACGAGCACGCCTGCGATGATCAGGAGCTCGGGAACTCCAAGGTTCGACATGAAACGTCCTTTATCAGCGAGTGCCGGTCTTCAGCCCCGATGGTACGCCCCCAGGGGCCGTGGTCTCATCCTCCCGGGGCGTCAATCTGGCCTGCCCCGGCTCCAGACGCGCCTTCGCCGCGGCGACCTCCCTCTTCAGGGAACGTGCCGCGGCGGCGGCCCTGGCGCCCGCGACGCCGAGCACGGCCAGCCCGGCCAGGACCAGCCCGGCGGCCAAGAAGATCCACGTCATGGGTGCTGAGCGTACAGGGCCAGGGCCCGCTCGGCCTCCCCGCGCACGCTCTCGGCCATCGCCGGCGGGGAGACGACCCGGCCGGTGTCGCCGAGCCGCAGCGCCAGCTTGACGATCCAGTCCTCGTCACGCGCCCGCAACGTTATCTTCAGCCGCCCTTCACCGAGCTCGGCGACCTCCTCGCACGGGTAGTACTCGGCCACCCACCGCCCGGCGGCGCTGACCTCCAGCTCGACCAGCTCGTCGGTCGGCGAGGGACGGAAGACCCCGCGGGTGACGTCGATGGGCTCGGCCTCGGCCGGCGGGTCGGCCGGCACGTCGAGCACGTCGACGCCGAGCACCCGGTCGAGCCGGAACAGCCGCATCGCCTCGGCCCGGTAGCACCAGCCCTCCAGGTAGGTGCGGCCGTCGACGACCACGACCCGGGTCGGGTCGACCTCGCGCGGGGTGACCTCGTCGCGCCCCGGCACGTAGTAGCGCAGCGACAGCCGGCGCCGGCCGGTGAGCCCCTCGCGCACCCGGCCGAGGGCGTCGGGGGCGGCCTCGACGTCGAAGGCGACCTGGCTGCTGACGGTGGCCGCGCCCTCGCCCGCGGCCCGCTCCAGCTTGGCCACCACGCGCGGCAGCGCGTCGCCGGCGGCCACGTCGGCCAGCTCGGGCGTGGCGGCCAGCATGCGCAGCGCGACCAGCAGCGCGCTTGCCTCGTCGATGCCGAGCCGCAGCGGCCGGGCGATGGTGTCGGCGTTGTCGATGATGATCTCGCCGCCGTCCCAGGAGACGTCGATGAGGTCGCCGGGGGTGTGGCCGGGCAGGCCGCACATCCACACCAGTTGCAGGTCGTCGATGAGCTGCTTCTCGCTCAGCCCGAACACCTCGGCGACCTCGCCGACCTGGGCCCCCGGGTGGGACATCAGGTACGGCACCAGCGCCAGCAGCCTGGGCAGCCGGTCAGCCGAACCGCTCATGCCAGGGCTCCCTTCAGTCGGCGGATGACGGCCTCACGGGCGTCAGGAGGCTCGACCACCTCGACGTCGGCGCCGAGGCTGGCCATCCAGCCCGCGAGGCGTTCGGGGTCGGCGAAGGCCAGCTCGGCCTCGTCCCAGCCGTCCTCGCGCGGGTGCACGGCCCTGGCGAGCTGGCGCAGGCCCTCGCAGGTGCCCCGGCGCACCCGGATGACGGCGACGCGCTCGTCCACGGGCTCCTCGGGGAAGCCGACCATGGCCCGCAGGTCGACCCCGTGGGGCACCTCGACGACGCCGGCGCGGCCGAGGGCGGTGACCGCCCCGGTGATGCGGCTGAGGCGGAAGGCGCGCGGCGCGTCGCGGTCGCGGTCGAAGCCGGCCAGGTACCAGCGTCCGCGCCGGCTGACCACGCCCCACGGCTCGACCGTGCGGGCGCGCACGGTCTCGCTGCCGGAGGCGCGGTAGTCGAAGCGCACCACGCGGCGGTCGCGCACGGCGTTCCACAGGGCGGGGAAGGCCGGGTCGCGGGTGTCGACGCGCAGTTCCAGGGCGCCGCCGCCGATCGGGCCGCCGACCGGCTCGTCGGTGGCCACGCCGGCGGCGCGCAGCTTCAGCAGCGCCCCCGAGGCGGCCTCGGCCAGGCTGGCCCGCTGCCACACCTGCGCCGCCAGGCCCAGCACGGCGGCCTCGTCGGGCTCCAGGGTGATCTCCGGCAGCTCGTACGACTGCGGGTCGATGCGGTAGCCCGGCTCGTCCTCCCACGGGTCGCGTACGACGTCGATGGGGATGCCGATCTCGCGCAGCTCGTTCTTGTCGCGTTCGAACATGCGCTGGAACGCCTCGTCGCCGTCGCGGTCGTAGCCGGGAACCGCCTGGCGGATCTGCTCGGCCGACAGCGGGCGCCGGGTGGCGAGCAGGCAGATCACCAGATTCAGCAACCGCTCGGTCTTACGGCGCGACATCTGCCTCACTCCTCCTTCATCGACGCTACCCTGCCCCCGTGATCAGATGGCGCAAGGGCGAGGTTGTCCGGATCCGACGCGAGTGGCCGGGAGCGGTGGAGCTGGATGTCGCCGTTCCCGAAGGTGATTGCCGGGCACTGGCCTACCCCCCGTTGGTGGGCCGCCCGGAACCCGGTGACGAGGTCCTGCTCAACACGACCGCACTCGCGATGGGTCTCGGTACGGGAGGTTACGCCATGGTGGTGGCCGTCCCGAACCGTTTGCCGCAAGATCCGGTGGGTCCCGGGCACCTGGTGAAGGCCCGCTACACGCCGCTGCAGGCCACGGTGCTGGGCGCCGACGAGCAGGATTCGCAGTTCCACGACGTCCTGAGCGAGGCCGACGACCTGGCCGGGATGCCGGTGATCGTGGCCGATCTGCACTCGGCGCTGGCCCCGATCCTGTCCGGCCTCTACGACGGCGCCCCCGGCCTGCGCGTGGCGTACGTGATGCAGGACGGCGGCGCGCTGCCCGCCTGGTTCTCGATGTCGGCGGCCCGGCTGCGCGAGACCGGCTGGCTGGCCGGGGTGGTGACGACGGGCCAGGCGTTCGGCGGCGACGTCGAGACGGTCACCGTCCACACCGGGCTGCTGGCGGCCCGGCACGTGCTGCGGGCCGACGTGGCGGTCGTCACGCAGGGCCCGGGCAACCTGGGGACGGGCACCCGCTGGGGCTTCTCGGGCGTGGCGGCGGGCGAGGCGGTCAACGCCGCCGGGGTGCTGCGCGGCCGTCCGGTGGCGGCGCTGCGGGTCAGCGAGGGCGACGCGCGCGAGCGGCACGTCGGTCTCTCCCACCACTCGCTGACCGCCTACGGCCGGGTCGCGCTCTCGCCGGCCGACGTGGCGGTTCCCGAGCTGCCCGGCGCGTTCGGCGAGCGGGTGCGCGAGCAGGCCGAGCCGCTGGCGGTCCGGCACCGGCTGGTGCCGGTGC
>NZ_JBEXYK010000041.1:0-94527 GCF_040630865.1 Nonomuraea sp. NPDC005730 | reverse complement strand
CGAGCACGACGCGGCCCGCGCCGCCGATCGGCGGCGCGGGCCGCGTCGTGCTCGGACCGCGACGTGACCGCGTCGTGCTCAGACCGCTTCGGCCACGATGACGCGCGGGCTGCCCGGCAGGGCCAGCTTGTCCACCGGCTTCCAGGCGGACTCGTCGAGCCAGGCGCGCACCTGCGACTCCTCGTAGACGACGGTCCCGTCGATCACCAGGTACTCCCCGGCGTGCAGCGCGTCGATGGCCCGCTGCTCGGCGTCGTCGTCGAGGAAGAAGTCGAGCAGCAGCAGCCGCGCCCCCGGCGCCGCCGCCGCGCGGGCGTTGCGCAGGATGGCCCGGTTCTGCTCGACGCCGAAGCGGTGGATGACGTGGTTGACCATGACCAGGTCGTACGGGCCGGCGGGCGTGGCCGTGTCGGTCGGGACGCCGGTCACCTCCGCGCGGCCGGCGAACCCGGCCTGGGCCACCTGCTCGGTGATCGAGTCGGCGAAGGTCGGGTCGTACACGAAGGAGGCCCGCAGCTCCGGGTTGGCGCGCAGGGCCTCGAAGGCGAACGCGCTGGACAGGCCGCCCAGGTCCAGCAGGCTGCGGAAGCCGGAGAAGTCGAACGCGCCGCCCAGCATCCTGGCGTGCAGGCTGTTGTACGTCATCACCCCGGCCATGAACGTGCCCCACCGGTCGCCGGAGGTGTCCAGGACGCCCGGCTCGGTGGTGTCCACGGTCGTGTCGAACTGCAGCCAGTGGCCGTAGCTGATCTGGTTGAGGAAGGTGAGGAACGGCCCGAGGTCGAGCTCGGACGACTTCTGCCCGGCCAGGTAGCCGGCCGCGTCGGCGCCGAGGGCGTACCGGCCGTCGGTCCTGGTCAGCAGGCCGAGCCCGGCCATGCTGTCGGCCAGGATGCGGGCCATGCGGGGGGTGACGCCGGTGGTCGCCGCGATCTCCCCGGCGCTGCGCTCGCCGTCCGCGAGCGCCTCGAACAGCCCGATGCGGCTGGCCGCGAACAGCTGCTTGGCGCCCATGTATCCGGTGGCGATGGCGACGATCGGATCCGGCGTGGGGGAAGGCGTGGACATGGTCAAGGCCCTGCCCTTTCTGTATTGTCTACGAATGTAGACGTTCACCATAGACCCTCTGTCTACGAACGTGGAATAACCGTTGACAGTGGGGGGACCCTCTGTCAACCTTTGTAGAACTATCTGGCTCGAACATGGCTTTTCGGCAGCTCAGTGTGGGTTTACCGGCCCCACTTCGAGCACGGGACCGGTGCCTGGAATGGAGCTCTCGCGCATGTCGCTGCTCAACCTGACGGATCTGACCATCGGCGTCACCCGGGAGGACGCCGAGCCCCAGGAACTCGTCCACCGGCTCACCCTCGACGTCGCCTCCGGGCAGACGCTCTGCGTGGTGGGGGAGTCGGGCAGCGGCAAGACCGTGACGGCGCTGTCGATCATCCGCCTGCTGGAGTTCGTCGCCCCGGCCTGCACCGAGGGCACGATCGAGGTCGGCGGCGTGGACGTCACGCGGCTGAGCGCCGAGGGCATGCGCGCCTACCGGGGCGCCCGGATCGGGATGATCTTCCAGGAGGCCCTGGACTCGCTCAACCCCGCCCAGCGCGTCGGCGTGCAGCTCATCGAGGGCTACCGGCCCGAGGGCGCGCTGCCCCGGCAGGCGCTGCGCCGGGGCAGCCGGCTGCGCCGCGAGGCCGAGGCCAAGGCCACAAGCCTGCTCACCGAGGTCGGGCTGGCCGACACCGACCGGATCATGGCGCTCTATCCGCACCAGATGTCCGGCGGCATGCAGCAGCGCGTGATGATCGCCATGGCGCTGATGTCCGACCCCGACGTCCTCATCGCCGACGAGCCGACCACCGCGCTCGACGTGACGACGCAGGCCGAGATCCTGGCGCTGTTCCGCCGCGTGCAGCGTGAGCATCGGACCGCCTGCGTCTTCATCACCCATGACATGGGGGTCGCCGCCGAGATCGCCGACCGGATCGCCGTCATGTACCGGGGCAGGCTGGTGGAGGTCGGCGACAAGATGGACATCCTCCTCAAGCCTACGCATCCGTACACCAAGGCGCTGCTGGAATGCGTGCCACAGCTCGGCGTCAGCCGCCGTACGGGATTCCCGACGATCTCGGAGGCGAAGCTGCGGGCCGCCATCGAGGCCACCGCGGGGGGCTCCGGCGGGACCGTGACCGAGACGCCGGCGCTCGGCGACGAGCCGGCGCCGGTGACCGGCACCCCGCCCCTGGTCATCGAGAACGTCACCAAGGTGTACCGGACCGGCCGCCGGGCGAGCGTGCGCGCGGTCGGCGGCGTCTCGCTGGAGATCGCGCCCGGCGAGTTCTTCGGCCTGGTCGGCGAGTCCGGCTCGGGCAAGACGACGCTCGGCCGCATGGTCAGCGCGCTGGAACGGCCGACCTCGGGCAGCATCTCCTTCGGCGAGCACCGCATCACCGAAGCGGGGCTGCGCGGCGACGAGCGCGCCTTCCGCCGCGCCACCCAGCTGATCTTCCAGGACCCGCAGAGCTCGCTCGATCCCCGGCACACCGTGGCCCGCATCATCGCCGAGCCGCTGCGCGAGCTGACCCCGCTGCGCGGCGCGGACCTCGACCGGCGGGTGGCCGAGCTGATCGACGAGGTCGGCCTGCCCGCCGACTGCGCCCGCAAGCTGCCCTCGCAACTGTCCGGCGGCATGCGCCAGCGCGTGTCCATCGCGCGCGCGGTCGCCGCCGAGCCCCGGCTCATCGTCGCCGACGAGCCCACCTCCGCCCTCGACGTCTCCGTCCAGGGCCAGGTCATGAACCTCCTCCTGCAGCTGCGCCGCTCGCACGGCATCAGCTTCCTGTTCATCACGCACAACCTCAGCCTGGTGCTGTCGGTGGCCGACCGCGTCGGCGTGATGTACAAGGGCGACCTCATCGAGGTCGGCGCCCCGGAAACCATCGCCTCCTCCTCCACCCACGAGTACACGCGCCGGCTCCTCGCCGCGAACCCCGACTTGTCGGCATACGTGGGATAGCCCCGGGCCGACCTTCTCCTTCTGTCCCCCCTTTTAGAGCAAGAGCGAGAACCCACCATGAACGTGCTCAAGAGCCTGAGGGCCGGGCTCGTCTCCGCCGCCGCGGCGAGCGCCCTGCTGCTCTCCGGCTGTGCGGGCGGCGCGACGTCGTCCTCCTCGTCCTCCTCCGCCGACGCCGGCACCCCCGTACGCGGCGGCGACCTCGTGGTCGCGGTGCCGACCGACCCGCAGTCGCTGGACATGGTCGCCAACCCGGGCCAGGTCACCGCCCACATCGGCAACATGCTGTACGAGAAGCTCTTCGAGGTCGACAAGACCTTCGCGGCCAGGCCGATGCTGGTCGACACCTACAAGCGCAGCGACGACCGGCTCACCTACACCTTCGAGCTGCGCGCCGGTGTCACGTTCCAAGACGGCGCCCCGCTCACCGCCGCCGACGTGGTCGCCAGCCTGGAGCGCTGGCTGAAGAGCCACGTCACCGGCCAGCAGGTCGCCGCCGACGTCAAGAGCCTCAAGGCCACCGGCGATCGCACGGTCACGCTGGAGCTGAAGAAGCCGCGCTACCCGCTGATCGACGAGCTGGCCAGCCCCGGCGCGGAGATCTACGAGGCCAGGAACCTCAAGGACGTGCCGGCCACCGGCTTCGCCAAGGAGGGCGCGGTCGGCACCGGGCCGTACAAGCTGAAGAGCTGGGACATCGGGCAGCAGGTCGTGCTGGAGCGCTACGACGGCTACAAGTCGCGCGCCGAGGAGGACTGGGGCGGCCAGGCCGGCGCCAAGCACGCCTACCTCGACACGGTCACCTACAAGGTCGTCGCCGACCAGGACGCCGTGGTCAACGGCCTGCAGACCGGCCAGTGGGCGCACGCCATGCCCGGCGACGACCAGTACACCCCGCTGAAGAACAACCCCGCCGTGGTCGTGTCGAACCTGGCCGGGGCCAACCAGAACGTGCTGATCCCCAACTTCAACAAGGGCTCCAAGTTCTCCGACGTGCGCGCCCGGCAGGCGCTCAACCTGCTGATGGACAAGCCCGCGCTGAACGCCGCCACCGGCGGCGGCCCCGACCTCACCGTCGAGGTGGGCGCGCTGGTCTCGCAGGACAACAAGGGCCTGTACTCCACCGCCGGCGACGACGTCTACCGGCAGCACGACCCGAACCAGGCCAAGGAGCTGTTCGCGCAGGCCGGCGTCAACGCCGGGGACACCGTGCGCATCCTGACCTCCAGCAGCTACCCGCAGTTCAGCCAGTGGGCGGTGCTGCTGCAGGACCAGCTCTCCAAGATCGGCATCAAGACGAAGATCGACACCTACGACTTCCCGACGATGCTCGGCACGATCACCAAGGACCCCGGCGGCTGGGACGTCACCACCCTGTTCTTCAACGCCGCGCTCACCTCGCCCTCGCAGATGCCCGCGCTGACCCTCGGGGCGTTCAACGGCTCCGGCTCGCCCGAGATGGCCAAGCTGATCGAGGACTACAACGCCGCGACCTCCCCCGAGACGGCCAGGACGCTGATGGACCAGCTCCAGTCGTTCGTGTGGCGGCAGCTCCCGGTCATCACGATCAGCCAGTCGAAGCTGTACGCCGCCTACTCGCCCAAGCTCAAGGGGTACGACACGTTCTACCGCGTGTTCTGGAACTCCTGGCTGCAGAAGTGAGGGGGGAACATGGCGGGACTCCTGCTCCGGCGGCTGCGTGACCTGGTCGTCATCCTGCTGATCGTGGGCACGATGATGTTCTTCGTCATCCGCCTGATCCCGGGCGACCCGGCCATCGCCATCCTCGGCCCGACGGCCAGGCCGCAGGACGTCGAGGCGCTCCGGCAGAGCATGGGCCTGACGGGCTCGCTGTGGGAGCAGTACCTGAGCTGGCTCGGCAACGTGGCGGGCGGCGACTTCGGCTCGTCGATCACCTACCACGCGCCGGTGGTGGGGGTCGTGGCCGAGCACTTCGTCCCGACGCTGACCCTGGCGGTGCTCAGCACCGTGCTCAGCTTCGTCGTCGCGGTGCTGGTCACCTCGTGGAACGCGGTCTCGCCGCGCAACCCCGTGGCCCGCGCGCTCAACCTGCTCTCCTCGCTCGGGATGGCGATCCCCGACTTCTGGATCGCGCTGATCCTGGTGCTGGTGTTCGCCGTGTCGCTGCGCTGGTTCCCCTCCAGCGGGTACGCCGACCTCTTCGCCGATCCGGTCGCCGGGGTGCCGATGCTGGTGCTGCCGGTGGTGTGCCTGGTCATCGGGCAGTCGGCGCTGTTCACGCTGACCCTGCGGGAGAGCGTGCTCGGCGAGCTGCCGCAGACGTACCTGCGCACCGCCCGGGTCAAGGGCCTGTCGGAGCGGCAGGTCATGCTCAGGCACGTGCTGCCGAACGCGCTCATGCCGCTGATCACCCAGCTCGGCAGCAACTTCGCGATGATGGTCGGCGGCATCGTGATCATCGAGTCCATCTTCGTCATCCCCGGGCTGGGCTCGTTGCTCATGGGCGCGGTCTCGACCCGGGACTTCCCGCTCGTCCAGGGCGTGACGCTGTTCGTCGCGCTGATGTTCGTGGTCGTCAACCTGGTCGTCGACCTGTCCTACGCCCTCCTCGACCCCAAGGTGCGTGTTTCGTGACTTCCGAGGCCGTCGCCGGGCGCGTCGGGACGGCCGGGCGGCCCTCCGCGGCCTCCCGCGCCTGGCGCCGCAACCGGGTGCTGATCACCGCCACCGCGCTGCTCGTCCTCGTCGTGCTGGCCGTCGTGCTGCTGCCGCTGTTCCTGCCGGACGCGAACGCGACCGACCCGGTGCACCGGCTGCTGCCGCCCTCGGCCGGCCACCTGCTCGGGACCGACTCCTACGGCCGGGACGTGCTGAGCCGCCTGGTCTCCGGCGGCCGGGCCTCGCTCGGCCTCTCGGCGCTCATCACGCTCTGCGCGGCGTTCACCGGCATGGTGATCGGCCTGGTCAGCGGCTTCTACCGGACCGTGGACGCGATCGTCATGCGGATCATGGACGCCTGGATGTCGTTCCCGGCGATCATCCTGGCCATGGCGCTGGCCATCGGGCTCGGCGCCAGCATCTGGACCGAGCTGATCGCGCTGACGGTCATCTTCACGCCGTTCACGGCCCGGGTGATCCGCAGCCGGGTGCTCGGCGTGGCGGCGCGGCAGTACATCGGGGCCGCGCGGGTGTCCGGCATGCGGCCGGCGAAGATCCTGTTCGTGCACGTGCTGCCCAACGTGCTGCCGCTGGCGCTGGTGCAGGTCGTGATCCTGTCGGCCTCGGCGATGCTGGTGGACGGGGCGATGAGCTTCCTCGGGCTGGGCATCGCGCCGCCCACGCCGACGTGGGGCAACATGATCGCCGAGGGGCGGTCGTACCTGACGCAGGCGCCGTGGCTGATCGTGCTGCCGGGTGCGGCGATCATGTTCTGCGTGCTGCTGCTGAACCTCATCGGGTCGAGCATGCGCAACGTGGTGGACGCCCGCGCCCGGTCGATGAGCGAGCTGGAGAAGCTGCGCACCCGCCGTCCGGCACGGTGACGGCACGGTGATGGCACGGTGACGGCGGGCGCGCGCGGGGACCCCCGGCGATCGTCGCCGGGCGTCCCCGTGGCCGGGTCAGGGGGCCCAGACGCCGTCGGGGCGGACCTCGCGGTCCAGCCACAGGTCGGCCAGGGCCGCGCGCACCTGCGGGCCGTGCTCGCGCCACAGCCGCAACGCGCCCAGGTTGTCCTCCAGCTGGGCCATCCTGCTCACCCCGAACAGCACGTTGGCCACCGCCGGATGCTCCAGGCAGAACACGATCGCCACCTGGGCGGGCGTCGCGCCGAACTCGCCCGCGACCCGCGCGACGGCGTCCGCGGCCTGCCTGACGGCCTCCCGGATGCCGCCCGGGTCCGCGCCGATCTTCCGTTCGGGGAACTTCCTGCCCACCAGGATGCCGCCCTCGAAGACGTCGCTGGCCTGCAGCGCCAGCGCCCCGGACGCGAAGTGCCTGCCGTAGAAGTCGCCCTCGGCCATCGAACGGCGGGCGATGCTGTACTTGAGCTGGGCGAAGCTCGGCGGCGTCAGCCCCTCCTCGGCGGCGAAGCCGAGCGCGAGGTCGACGTCCTCGGCGATCCAGTTGTTGACGCCCCAGCTCGTGAAGCGGCCGGCCGCGATCTGCTCGGCGACGTCGGTCACGATCTGCCGGATGTCGGGCCGCTGCAGGTAGTCGCCGACCACGACGGTCTCGGCGCTCTCGACGCCGACGCGGTCGAAGCTGACGTCGAGCTGCTCGCGGAAGCCGGTGCGCGGGTACTCCCACAACCACAGCTTGCCGCAGAGCTGCCAGTCGTCCCGGCTCGCGCCCGCCTCGCGCACCGCCCGGCCGAAGATGAGGTCCGTACGGGCCTGCTCGGCGTGCGGGCCCATGTTGTAGTGGGCGACGTCGAAGAGGGTCACCCCGGCGTCGAGTGCCGCCCTGATCAGGGCCACCGCGTCGCCGAACTCCATGCGGTCCCAGGTGTTCCAGGAGCCCAGCCCGAACAGGGACGTCGTCGTGCCGCCCGGTCCGAGGCGCCGTACCGGAACCCGCTGTGTGTCGCTCACGTCGATCCACTCCCTGCCGGACGAGTCTTTTTTGTCTACGCTTGTATAATAATAAACCCAGGACGCCCCCGCAGCCCCGTCTGCGAAGGCCCGCACCGAACAGGAACCCCCACATGAGCGAACCTGTCGTTCCCAGGACCGTCCTCGTCACCGGCGGCGCGAGCGGCATCGGCCGCGGTGTCGCCGAAGCCTTCGCCGCGGCGGGCGATCGGGTCGTCATCGCCGACCTCGACGAGGCGCGGGCCAGGACGGTCGCCGCCGAGCTCCGCGCCCACCACGTCCAGGTGGACGTCGGGGACGCCGCCTCCGTCGAGTCCGCCGTCGAGTCCGTCGCCGCCGAACACGGCGACATCGGCGTGCTGGTGAACAACGCCGGGCACACCGCGGGCGGCGGCCCGCTCATCGGGCTCGACGTGGACGTCTTCGACGCCTGCGCCCGGGTCAACTTCCGCGGCACGTTCCTGATGACCAGGGCCGTCGGGGCGCACATGGTGGCGCGGGGCGTACGCGGCTGCATGGTCAACATCTCCTCCATCGGCGCCCGCCAGCCCACGCCCGGCCTCGGCCACTACGAGGCCACCAAGGCCGCCATCGACGCCCTGACCCGCTCGGCCGGCATCGAGCTGGCCCCCCACGGCATCCGCGTGAACGGCGTCGCCCCCGGCCCGGTGCTCACCCCGATGACGGCCATGTTCGCCACCGACGACGCGGCCAGGAAGGCGTGGGAGGCCCGGATCCCGCTGGGCTCGATCGCCCAGGTGGCCGACATCGTGCCCGCCGTGCTCTTCCTGGCCTCCGACGGCGCCCGCCACATCACGGGCGTCAGCCTCCAGGTGGACGGCGGCCAGCTCCTGGTCTGACCCGCCGCCGGCGGGGCCGGGCCGCCACCCGGCCCCGCCGGTCAGTCCAGGGACACCCCGTCACGCAGGTGGACGATCCGGCCCGCGGTCACGGTGGCCTCGACCGCGACCTCCGGCAGGTCCGCCGGCGCGACCTCCAGGGGGTCGCGGTCCAGCACGCAGAAGTCGGCGGCCTTGCCCCACTCCAGCGACCCCTTCCACGTCTCCGCGCCGTCCTGGACGGCGGGCGCGGTGGTGTAGCAGCGCAGCAGGCGGGCCATCAGCCGGGGGCGGGGCGCCCGTTCGCCCAGCAGCCCGCACGCCGCCGCCACCTGCGCCCGCCAGTCCGGCGTGGTCACCGGCCCGTCGCTGCTCAGGGTGAACGTCATCCCGCTGGCGAGCAGCTCCTGCAGCGGCCAGGCCGCCCCGGCGACCTCGGGGCCGAGCGCGCCGGCCACCCAGTCGGCGGTGGCGGCCGCGATCACGGGCTGCGTGGTGAGGCCCATGCCGAGCCGGGCCATGCGGGCGATCTGGGCGGGGCTCACCAGGTCGCCGTGGATGACGTAGTGCCGCTTCGCGGGCCCGCGCCCCGGCCCGCCCGCCAGCTCTGCCACGGTGTCCACGAACGCGTCGATGGACCGGTCGCCGGTGGCGTGCACGCCGACCTGGAGGCCCGCCCGGTGCGCCAGCCGGATCATCGTGCGCAGGTTGTGCTCGCGCGCGGCGTCGTCCGCCCCCGTCACCAGCAGCGATCCGTGGCCGCCCGAGGTGTAGCGGTGGCAGGTCCAGGCCGAGCCCATGGGCGGGATGCCGTCGGCGAAGATCTTGAGCCCGGTCACGTTGAGCCAGGCGGGGTCGGTGCGGGGGAGGGGCGCGTCCAGGCCGGCGGCGACGTCCTCCAGGGTGCTGGGGCCGTCGAGGGTGCCGAACAGCCGCAACGCGGTCACCCGCGCCCGCAGCTCGCCCTCCTTCGCCAGCATCGCGTAGGTGTCCAGGACGGCCTGCGAGAAGCAGCCGGTCTCGCCGTCGTCCTCGCCGGGGCCGAGGCCGGGCTCGGTGTAGCTGGTGATGCCGAGCGAGGCGCAGATCCGCCCGGCGCGCAGGATGGCGGCCCGCCTGGACTCCTCGTCGGCCAGCAGCCGGCCCTGGTGGGCGGACAGGCCGTTCTCGCTGATCAGCGTGTCCGGCCAGACCGCTCCGAGCCAGGCGGCGTGCAGGTGCGAGTCGTTGATGCCGGGCAGGACCGTCCGGCCGGCCAGGGAGAGCACCCGGGTGCCGGGCCCGGCGTGCGCCAGGGCCTCCTCGTCCGTCCCGACCGCCACCAGGCGGCCGGCGCGCGCCGCCAGGCCGCTCGCCCGCCCGTCGCGGGCGTCGAAGGTGAGCACGTTGCCGCCGACCGCCACGAGGTCCGCGTACTCGTCCGCTGACACCGGGTTCCTCCTGAGGGGCTGTAATTGTTTGTCAACGAGTGTAGATTAACCACACTTAACGGTCGAAAGCCACGAAGGTGACCATGCCTACGAGAACCGCCGCCGCCGTCCTCACCGAGCACGGCAAGCCCCTCAGCCTTCAGGACGTACCGCTGCCCGGCGCCGTCGAGCCCGGCGCCGCCCTGGTGCGCATCACCTGCACCACCCTGTGCGGCACCGACGTGCACCTGTGGGCCGGCCAGATGACGTTCCCCGGGATGCTGCCGATGATCCTCGGCCACGAGATGGTCGGCGAGGTCGTCGAGGCCGGACCGGGCACCACCGACGCCCTCGGCCGCCCGATCGGCGCGGGCGACCGCATCGGCTGGTCGGAGTCCACCTGCGGCCACTGCTACGGCTGCGCCGTGCTGCGCCAGCCGGTCGCCTGCGCCAACCGCGGCTACGGCTTCACGCAGCGCGCCGACCGCCCCCCGTACGCCACGGGCGGCCTGGTCGAGTACTGCTACGTGACCCCCGGCGCGGCCAAGCTGCTGCTGCCCGCCGACGTGAAGGACACCTGGGCCTCGATGTCGGGTTGCGCGGCCAAGACCGTGCTGCGCGCCGTGGACCGGGCCGGCGGCATCAGGACCGGCTCCACCGTGGTGGTGCAGGGCGCGGGCGCGCTCGGCATCTTCGCCACGGCGGTCGCCAGGATCGCCGGTGCGGGCACCGTCATCACCGTGGGCGGCCCGGACGACCGGCTGGCCGCCGCCCGGCGCTTCGGCGCCGACGCGACCGTCTCGACCGACCTGACCAAGGACGAGCGCGTCGCCCGGATCAGGGAGCTGGCCGGGGAGCGCGGCGCGGACTACGTGTTCGACCTGGCCGGAGCGCCGACCGTGGCCGAGGAGGCCGTCGCGGTGGCCGCCCAGCGCGGCACCGTGGTGATCGTCGGCTCCACCGGGTTCGAGCCGGCGCCCGTGCCGCTCGGCGCGGTGATGGGCAAGGAGCTGACCGTGGTCGGCTCGCTCAACGGCGACATCGCCGACTACCACCGCTCGATCGAGTTCTTCCGGACGTTCGCCGCCCGCATGCCGTGGGACGAGCTGTTCAGCGAGCCCGTCGGCCTGGCGCGGGCCACCGCCTGCGTCGAGTCGATGTCCAGGCTCGGCCAGATCAAGGCCGTCATCGACCCCCGCCTGCCCTAGGAGCCGTACCGTGCAGACCATCCCCCGCCGCCGCATCGGGCGCACCGGACCGGAGACGGGCGTGCTCGCGCTCGGCTCCTGGCACACCTACGACCGCATGGACTTCCACGACGCGGTCGCCATGATCCGCGAGGCCGTGGACCACGGCATCGACCTGTTCGACGTCGGCGTGTACGGCTTCCCCGGCATGCCGCCCGTGTTCACCGACGTGATCTTCTCGGCCCTGGTGCGCGCGGCCGGCCTGCGCCGCGAGGACTACCTGCTCTCCTCCAAGCTGTGGCTGGAGGGCTACCCGGAGCACAGCCTGCGCGACCAGCTGCTCAACGCCCTGTTCCGGGCCGGGGCCGAGCACGCCGACCTCGTGGTGCTGGGCGACCTGCGACACGACGGCGTGGACCTGCACCGGCTCGTCCTCGACCTGGCCGGCCTGGCGGAGGAAGGGCTGATCCGGAGCTGGGGCGTCAACAACTGGTCGGCGGCGAACGTGCAGACGCTCATCGACGCCGCCGCCGGCGAGGGCGTCGAGGGCCCGGCCATCGCGCAGCTGAAGTACAGCGTCTCGCGCCGCTCGATCCCCGACGGCGCGCCGTTCGCCCGCATCTTCGCCCAGGGCGTCACGCTGCAGTCCTCCGACGTGCTGGAGGGCGGCGTGCTGCTGGGCAAGGGCGTGGACCGGCAGGTCGGCCGCGACCCCGGCGGCATCAGGGAGCGCATCGCGGGCTCGGCGGCCGAGCTGGCCGCGATCGCCGCCGACCTGGGCGCCACCCCGGCGCAGGTGTGCGTGGCCTTCACGCTCACCCACCCGGCCAACACCACCACGCTGTTCGGCGCGACCGGCCTGGACCAGCTGCGCGACAACCTGGCGGCCGTGGAGCTGGTCGAGCGGGTCGGCGCGGAGGAGCTGCGGGCCCGGGTGGCGCCGCTGTGGGCCGACAGGGACGCCGTCGATCCGGAGGGCCCGTGAGCACGCCGCCGAGCAGGGGGTACGAGGGCTTCGGCGGCACGGCCGGCGAGCTGGCCTCGCAGTCCACGCCCTGGTGGCCGCAGCCGCGGCGGGCGCGTCCCGGGGCGCCCAACGTGGTGGTCGTGCTGGTGGACGACCTGGGGTTCAGCGACCTGTCGCCGTTCGGGTCGGAGATCGACACGCCGCACGTGCAGGCGCTGGCCGAGTCGGGCTACCGGTTCACCAACTACCACAGCACCCCGCTCTGCTCGCCCTCCAGGGCCGCCCTGATGACCGGGCTCAACCCCCATCGGGCCGGGTTCGCGATGGTGGCCCACGTGGACCCGGGCTATCCCGGCTACCGGATGGAGATCCCGCCGCAGGTGCCCACGCTGGCCGAGTCGTTCCGGGCCGGCGGGTACGCGACGTTCATGGTCGGCAAGTGGCACCTGACCATCGAGTCGAAGCTGCACGACGGCGCCGACAAGAGCTCCTGGCCGCTCCAGCGCGGCTTCGACCGCTACTACGGCTCCATGGACGGCTTCACCTCCCTCTTCCACCCGCACCGCCTGATCAGCGACAACGGCCCGATCCCCGACGAGGGCTTCCCGGACGACTTCTACCTGACCGACGCCCTCACCGACCGCGCCATCGGCATGATCAACGGCCTGCGCGCCAACGACGCCGACAAGCCGTTCTTCCTCTACTTCGCCCACCAGGCCGTGCACGGCCCGGTGCAGGCCAAGCCGGACGACGTCGCCAAGTACCGCGGCCGCTACGACGCGGGCTGGGCCAGGATCCGCGAGGAGCGCTTCGCCCGCCAGCTCCGCGACGGCCTCTTCCCCGAGGGCACCCGGCCGTCGGACCCGGACCTCGCGCCGTGGGAGGAGCGCACCGAGCTGTACGCCCGCCACATGGAGGTCTACGCCGCCGCCGTGGACGCCGTGGACCAGAGCCTCGGCCGGCTGGTCGAGCACCTCAGGCGCATCGGCGAGTACGACAACACCGTCATCATCGTCACCAGCGACAACGGCGCGACCGCCGAGGGCGGCCCGGAGGGCACCCGCAGCTACCTCAGCCGCTTCGTGCACCTGGCCGGCCTGCCCGACGACTGGTGCCACGACGTGCCGCGCGACCTCGGCCTCGTCGGCGGCCCCCAGGTCCACGGCCACTACCCGCGCGGCTGGGGGAACGTCTCCAACACCCCGTTCCGCCGCTACAAGGGCCACGCCTACGCGGGCGGCATCCACGTGCCGTTCGTGTTGTCGTGGCCGGCCGGGCTGCCCAGGGAGGCCGGCGACCCGGGCGTGCGCGACCAGTACGCCTACGTCACCGACGTCGCGCCCACCCTCCTCACGCTGGCCGGCCTGGACCATCCGCAGGACGTGGACGGCGTGCCGTTCGACCACTTCCTGCGCGAGCGCGACCGGCCGAGCCGGCACCGCTCGCAGTACGTCGAGAGCGGCGGGCAGCGCGGCTACTTCGAGGACCACTACAAGCTCATCGCCCCGCACCTGCCCGGCACGCCGTTCACCGACGACGGCTGGGAGCTGTACGACATCGCCCGCGACCCGGCCGAGACCACCGACCTGGCCGCCGAGCAGCCGGAACGGGTGGCCGACCTGGCCGCGAAGTGGCGGGCGGCGGCCTGGCTCAACACGGTCTTCCCGCTGGCCGACACGCCCGACATGCTCAACACCCGGCCGCCGGCCGAGCTGGCGCTGTCGGAGCCGGTCACGATCCACCCGGGCACGCCGGTGCTGGAACGGTTCCGGTCGAGCAGGCTCACCTCCATGCGGTCGTTCACGATCGAGGCGTGGCTGGAGCGGCGGCCGGGCGACGAGGGCGTGATCGTGGCCCACGGCGACCAGGGCGGCGGCTACGTCCTGTACGTCGAGGACGGCGAGCTGCGGCTGACGTACAACGCCTACGGCGTGCCGGTGCGGGCGGCCGGCCCGCTCCCGGCGGCGGGGCCGGTGACCGTCACGGCCCGCTTCACGGCGCTGCCGGAGCTGCGCTGGGACATCGAGGTGCTGGTGGACGACAAGCCGGTGCTGGCCGTCGAGCGGGTCCCGCAGCTGCTCGGCATGGCCCCCTTCACCGGCATCAGCGTCGGCTTCGACTACGGCGGCCCGGTGGACTGGGAGCTGCACGAGCGCAGGGGCGTGTTCCGCTACCGGCGCGGCCTGGACCGGGTGCGGTACGTCCCGGGGGAGAAGGCGCCCTACAACCCGGAGATCATCGCGCTGGCCGAGGACCTGGCGCAGCGCGCGATCGAATGACGGGTCACAGGTGGTAGGCGTACTCGCCGAACTCCCAGTCGGTGACGTGCCGCTGGAAGCGGGCGACCTCGTCGCGCTTGTAGGCCAGGAAGGCGGCGGTGAAGTCCTTGCCGAGCAGTTCGGTGAGCTCGCCGTCGGCCTCCAGGGCGTCCAGGGACTCGGGCAGGGTCATCGGCAGCACCGGGGCCTTGGAGGCGTCGTAGCCGTACCCGACGAGCGGCGCGGGCGGCTCCTCGGCGGCCCGCACCCCCAGCAGCGCGGCGGCCGCGGTCCCGGCGACCAGCAGGTACGGGTTGGCGCTGGCGTCACCGAGCCGCAGCTCGAAGCGGGCGCCCGCGCCGCGCTCCGGCGGGACGCGGAGCATCGCGCTGCGGTTGTCGAGCCCCCAGTCGACGAGCCAGGGGGCCAGCGTGTCGGGGCCGAACCGCTTGTAGGAGTTGATTGTCGGGTTGGCCAGCGCCGCCAGCGCGGGGGCGTGGGCCAGCACGCCCGCGATGGCGTGCCGCGCGGTCGCCGACAGCCCGTACGGCGCGGCCGGGTCGTCGAAGGCGTTGCCGCCGTCCTCGCCCAGGCACGACAGGTGCAGGTGGAAGCCCGACCCGCCCTCGTCGTTGAACGGCTTGGCCATGAACGTCGCCAGCCTGCCCTCCACCCGCGCCAGCTCCTTGACCGCCGCCTTGAACCAGAAGGCCCGGTCGGCCGCGTCGAGCGCCTCGGAGTGCCGCAGGTTGATCTCGAACTGGCCGCTGCTGAACTCGTGGTTGCCCGCCGAGACGCGCAGGCCGAGGTCGCGCAGGTGCCGCAGGGTGCGGGTGAGGTGGCCGTCGGGGTCGCCGCGGCGGCCGGCGGTGTAGACATTGCCGGTGGCCTCGGCGTAGCGCTGCCAGCCGCCCGCGGGGGCCGGGTCGCACAGGAAGTACTCCAGCTCGGGCCCGACGACCGGGCGCAGGCCCTGCTCGGCGCACCGGGCCAGGACGGCGCGCAGCAGGTCGCGGGGCGACTCGGGGGCCGGGGCGCCGGTGGCGGGGTCGACGACGTCGCCGTGGCACCAGGCGACGCCGGGCTCCCACGGCAGCGGGGCGAGCGTGGCCAGGTCGGGTATGACGGCGATGTCGGGCAGCCCCGCGTCCAGGCCGCCGCTGATGTCGGCGGTGCCGCCGCGCGGGGTGGAGTGGTAGACGGCGCGGCAGAAGGCGAGGCCGTGACCGAGGGCGTCGGGCAGCGCCTCCAGCAGGACGTCGCGGGCGCGGTCGGTCCCGGTCAGGTCGGGGTAGGTCACGCGGACCACGTCGACGCCCCGCTCGGTCAGGCGGTCGATGTGCTGCTGCACCGGTCTCTCCTAGGGTCGTTTGACGCCAAACGTAACGGGCTCGTATTGGCTGCCGCAAGGGCTGTTGACCGATCGGCCTGGATGTTCATATTTTATTTGGAACCAAACGAGTTCCAGGAGGACCATCTTGGCCGGCGTCCGCGGCTACTTCCACCCCAAGACGGCCACGGGCCGCTCGTCCCTCGTCCCGGAGCCGCCGTGGCACTACTCCGGCGACCTGCTCACGATCGAGTACCGCACCGACCCCGGCCGGGTGCGTGAGCTGCTGCCAGAGCCGCTGGAGCTGGCCGCGGAGGACCCGGGCGCGGTCGCGCTCATCTGGGCCGACTGGCAGTCCTGCGCCGGCTCCCGCGAGGAGCTGCTGGACCCGGTGCGCTCGCAGTACAAGGAGGCGTTCGCCGTCGTCCGGTGCTCCTACCGGGGGCGGACCTACTCCAGGTGCGTCTACATCTGGGTGGACAAGGACTTCGCCGTCGCCAGGGGGCTGCACCAGGGCTATCCGAAGAAGCTGGGGTCGATCCACCAGACCAGGCCGCACCCGTACGGCCCCGCGCCGCGCATCGAGGCGGGCGCCCGGTTCGGCGCGACGCTGGCCGCCGCCGACCGCCGCCTGGCCCAGGCCGTGGTGACCCTGCGCGAGCCGTCGCCGCACAACGGGTTCGTCAACGGCCATCCCATGGCCCACCACCGCTGGCTGCCCGCCATCGGCAAGGGCGGCGGGCTGGCGCTCGACGAGCTGGTCGAGTCCGGCGCCGCCGCCTTCGAGGCCGGCCAGGCGTGGGCCGGCGACGCCGAGCTGGAGCTGTTCGACGCCCCCACCGAGGAGCTGTCCCGGCTGGCCGTCCGCGAGCCCATCGGCGCCTACTTCCGCCAGGTCGGCGTGGTGTGGGACGGCGGCACGCTGCTGGAGTCCGGCACCTCCGGCGCGCACTAGCCCCTTGAGATTGGAAGCACCCGACATGTCCGAACAGATCACCGTCGCCGGGGTCACCGTCGACACCCGCCACTGGATCGGCGGCCGGCGCGTCGCCTCTGCGCGCACGTTCACCGACCTCTCGCCCATCGACGGCACCGCGCTCGGGGAGATCGCCCGCGGCGGCCCCGCCGAGGTGCACGCCGCCGTCACCGCCGCCCAGGACGCCTTCCCCGGCTGGGCCGCCACCCCGCGCGCCGGCCGGGCCGCCGTGCTGCGGGCGATCGCCGAGGGCGTCGAGAAGCGGCTGGAGGAGCTGGCCGCCGTCGAGACCCGCGACAACGGCGCCCTGCTGCGCTCACACCGCCGTGGCGTCATGCCCCGCGTCGCGCACAACTTCCGCTTCTTCGCCGACTGGCTGGAGGGCCTCGGCCACGACGACTTCGACACCCGCGGCCACGCCAACCACGTCTCCTGGGACCCGGCCGGCCCCTGCGCCCTGATCACGCCGTGGAACGCGCCCCTCATGCTGGCCACCTGGAAGATCGCCCCGGCGCTCGCCGCCGGGAACACGGTGGTGCTCAAGCCCGCCGAGTGGTCGCCGCTCACCGCCTCCCTGCTGGCCGACGTCGCCGCCGCGGCCGGGCTGCCGGACGGCGTGCTCAACGTCGTCCAGGGGTTCGGCGCGGAGGCCGGGCAGGCCCTGGTGGAGCACCACGGCGTGCGCCGCGTCAGCTTCACCGGCTCGGTGCCGACCGCGCGCCGCATCGCCCGTTCGGCCGCCGCCAACCTCACCCCGCTTAGCCTGGAGCTGGGCGGCAAGTCGCCGCTGCTGGTCTTCGCCGACGCCGACCTCGACCTCGCCGTGGACCTGGCCGTCGAGCAGTACGACAACGCCGGGCAGGTGTGCCTGGCCGCCACCCGGCTGCTGGTCGAGGCGCCGATCGCCGAGGAGTTCACCCGCCGCTTCACCGAGCGCGCCGCGGCCCTGGTCCAGGGCGACCCGCGGGAGGAGGCCACCGACGTCGGCCCCAACATCCACCCGCGCCAGGTGGAGAAGATCGACGGGTTCGTCCGGCGGGCCCTCGCGGCCGGGGCGCGCGCCGTCATCGGCGGCGAGCGCGGGGACGGCCTGTACTACCGGCCCACCCTGCTCACCGACGTGGCCCAGGACAGCGAGATCGTCCAGGAGGAGGTCTTCGGCCCGGTGCTCACGCTGCAGACGTTCGACACCGAGGAGGAGGCCGTCCGGCTGGCCAACGACACCCGCTTCGGCCTGGCCGCCACCGTCGCGACCGGCGACCGCGAGCGCGCCCGCCGGGTCACCGGGCGGCTGGTCGCGGGCACGGTCTGGGTCAACTGCTTCTTCGTGCGCGACCTGCGCGCGCCCTTCGGCGGCTCCCGCGAGTCCGGCGTCGGCCGCGAGGGCGGCACCTGGAGCTTCGACTTCTACTGCGACCTGAAGAACACCGTCACCGCGCCGAAGGGCTGGAGCGACCATGGGTGAGATCGTCGGGGCGGGCCTGCTCGCGCACGTCCCCACCATCGTGCTGCCCGAACGCACCCGGCTGGAGCTGAACGAGGGCAAGGAGATCACCCTGGTCACCGGCCTGCGCGAGCTGCGCCGGGACGTCTTCGAGCGCGACGACTACGACACCGTCGTGGTGCTGGACTCCCACTGGGCCACCACGGTCGAGTTCGTGGTCACCGCCCAGGCGCGCCGGGCCGGGCTGTACACCTCCGAGGAGCTGCCGCGCGGCATGTGCCGGATGCCGTACGACTTCCCCGGCGACCCCGAGCTGGCCCGCAACGTGGCCTCCTTCGCCGACCGCCACGGCACCTGGATCACCCCCATCGACGACGGCCACCTGCCGATCTACTACGCCACCACCAACCTGTGGAAGTACCTCGGCGAGGGCCTGCCCGGCAAACGCTGGGTGAGCATCGGCGTCTGCCAGACCGGCGACATGGAGGACCACCTGCGGCTCGGCCGCGCGCTGGCCGACGGCGTCGCGGCCACCGACCGCCGGGTGCTGGTGATCGCCTCCGGCGCGCTGTCGCACACCTTCTGGCCGCTGCGCGAGCTGCGCGACCACGAGTCCAGCGACCCGCGCCACGTCTTCACCCCCGAGGCCCGCGCCGCCGACCTGCGGCGCATCGAATGGTTCCGGCAGGGCCGGCACGACGAGGTCCTGCGCACGATGCCGGAGTTCCGGACGTACAAGCCCGAGGCCCGCTTCCACCACTACGTCATGCTGGCCGGCGCCCTCGGCGAGGAGCGCTGCACGGCCCCCGCCCGCCAGTACGGCGAGTACGAGAACTCCGTCGGCACCGGCCAGGCCCTGCTCTGGTTCGACCGCCCGGCCGGCGGCTGGACCGCCCCCCGACAGGAGAACGCCCATGCCTGAGTACCGCCGCGTCCTGCTGGACGGCGCCGTCACCGAGACCGTCCGCGACGGGGACGAGCTCGTCGCCGCGGACGGCCGCCGGATCGGCGCCGAGGAGGCCGCGCACCTGCCGCCGGTCGTCCCCACGAAGATCATCGCGGTGCACCTCAACCACCGCAGCCGGGTCGAGGAGTTCCGGACCCGGCTGCCGGACGCGCCGACCTACTTCCACAAGCCCACCTCCTCGCTCAACTCCCACCGGGGCGCGGTCGTGCGGCCCGAGGGCTGCAAGTGGCTCAACTACGAGGGCGAGATCGCCATCGTCATCGGCCGGACCTGCCGCAACATCGCCCCCTCCGAGGCCGGCGCGCACATCGCGGGCTACACCGTGGCCAACGACTTCGGGCTGCACGACTTCCGCGACACCGACGCCGGTTCGATGCTGCGCGTCAAGGGCTCCGACACCCTCTGCCCGCTCGGCCCCGGCCTGGTGACCGGCTGGGACTTCCGCGGCAAACGCCTGCGCACGTACGTCAACGGCGAGGTCGTCCAGGACGGCAACACCGACGAGATGACGTGGGACATGCACTACCTGGTCGCCGACATCGCCCGGACGATCACCCTCTTCCCCGGCGACGTGCTGCTGTCGGGCACCCCGGCGGGCTCGCGGCCCGTCCGGCCGGGGGACGTGGTCGAGGTCGAGGCAGAAGGGCTCGGCCGGCTGGCCAACCACGTGGTGACCGGGCCGGTGCCGATCCGCTCCGACGTCGGCGCGCAGCCGACGGAGTCGGAGGAGGTGCGCTCGACCGCGCTCGGCGGCGACTGGGAGTTCCGCGGCGTCCGCCCGCCGCAGCGCTCGTAGCTCCGGGGCGCCCGCCCGGCCGCGCCGCTCGTGAGCCGCAGGGGGCGGCGGCCCGCCGCCCCCTGGCGCTCAGAGGGGGTGGTTGAGGATGCGGCGGCCCTCGTCGCGGAAGCCGCGCTTGCCGTAGTAGGCGAACAGGTGGCTCACGTCGGCGCCGTTCGGGGCGATCACGATCTCCAGGGTCGTGCAGCCCAGGCCGGCGGCCCACCGGCGGCTGTCCTCGATCAGCCGCTCCGCCTCGCCCCGCCGCCGCGCCTCCGGCGCGACGAACAGGTCCTCCAGCTCGGCGTACAGCCCCTGCTCCAGCCCGAACGTGGTCGTGGTGATGCCGAACGCGACCAGCCGGCCCTCGCTCTCGCTCACCGCGACCCGGACGTCGGGCGCGGCGATCAGCCTGGCGAGGTTGGTCCTCAGCGTCTGCGCCGGGGTGGTGAAGCCGTCCTCGGCGTAGAAGGCGACGGCGAGGTCGTGGAGTGCGGGCAGGTCGTCAGGGACGGCGGCGCGGATCATGACAGCCATGATGCCCCGACTCGCGGACGAGCGCGTCGAACAGGGCCTGCTGGGCCGGGTCGCGATGGGCGGTGTCCTCGGGATGCCACTGCACGGCGGTGAACCAGCCGGGCGCGCCGTCGTGCTCAAGGGCCTCCACCGTGCCGTCGGCGGCGTGGGCGGCGGGGGACAGGCCGTCGCCGAGCCGCTCGACGCGCTGGTGGTGGAAGCAGGACGCCTCCACCTTCGCCGTCCCGGCCGCGCGTTCCAGCAGGGTGCCGGGGCGCAGCGACACCGGGTGCACGACGTGCCGGTGGCCGCCCTCAGGGCCGCCCATGTCCTGCTCCAGCGTGCCGCCGAGGGCCACGTTGACGACCTGGAGGCCGCGGCAGATCGCCAGCGTGGGCAGCCCGGCGGCCAGGGCGTGGCGGGCCAGGGCCAGGTCGAAGGCGTCCTGGCCGTCGTCGACGTCGTAGACGTCCTCGTGGGTGTCGGGGGCGCCGTAGCGGTGGGGGGCCACGTCGCCGCCGCCGGGCAGGAGCAGGCCGTCGAACCTGGCCATCCGGCCCGCCACGTCGTCCGCGCCGTCCGTGTTCGCTGGATGGATCGTGGCCGGCTCGCCGCCCGCCCGCCACACGGCCTCCACCAGGGCGCGGGCGCTCACCTCGGCGGTGTGGCGCAGGGCCGAGGCGGTGGCGGAGAAGCGGGCGGGGATCGCGATCAGGGGTCTCACAGCCGGATCCAGGTGGTCTTGAGCTCGGTGTACTTCTCCAGCGCGTGCGCCGACTTGTCGCGGCCGTTGCCCGACTGCCGCATGCCGCCGAAGGGCACGGTCAGGTCGCCCTCCTCGTAGCAGTTGACCCAGACGGTGCCCGCCCTCAGCGCGCGGGCCACGCGGTGCGCGGTGCCCAGGTCGGAGGTCCACAGGCCGGCCGCGAGACCGTACTCGGTGTCGTTGGCCAGGCGGACGGCCTCCTCGACGTCGTCGAAGGCCAGCACGGACAGCACCGGGCCGAAGATCTCCTCCCTGGCCAGCCGGGAGCCGGGGTCCACCCGGTCGAAGACGGTGGGTTCGAGGTAGGCGCCGCCGGTGCCGGCCAGGATCCGGCCGCCGCCCGTACGCAGCCGCGCGCCCTCGGCGAGACCGGCCTCGACGTGGCCGCGCACCCGGTCCAGGTGGGCCTCGCCGACCAGGGCGCCCATCTCCGTGGCCGGGTCGAGCGGGTCGCCGACGCGCAGCGCGCGGGCGCGGGCGACCACGGCCTCCGTCACCCGTTCGGCGACCGACCGGTGGACCAGCAGGCGGGACGGCGCGGTGCACATCTCGCCCTGGTTGAAGAAGATGCCCCAGGCGGCGGTGGCCGCGGCGGCCTCCAGGTCGGGGGCGTCGGGAAGGATGATGTTGGGCGACTTGCCGCCCAGCTCCAGCCACACCCGCTTGAGGTTGGAGTCGGCCGAGTAGCGCAGGAAGTGCCGCCCGACGGCGGTGGAACCGGTGAAGGCCAGCACGTCCACGCCGGGGTGCCGGCCGAGCGCCCGCCCGGCGGTGGGGCCGTCGCCGGCGACCACATTGAGCACGCCCGGCGGCAGCCCGGCCTCGGTGGCCAGCCGCCCCAGCTCCAGGGCCGACAGCGGCGACAGCTCCGACGGCTTCAGCACGACCGTGCACCCCGCGGCCAGGGCGGGGGCCACCTTCCACGAGGCCAGCGTGAGCGGGAAGTTCCACGGCACGACCGCGCCGACGACCCCGGCGGGCTCGCGGGTGACCAGGGCGAGGGCGTCGGCGGGCACGTGCGGGGCCTCGTCGGCCAGCTTGCCGGCCAGCTCGCCGTACCAGCGGAAGGTGGTGATCGCGGCGCGCAGCTCGATGTCGTGCGCGTCGGTGATCGGCTTGCCCATCTCCAGGCTGACGAGCAGCGCCAGGCGCTCGCGCCGCTCCTCGATCAGGGACGCCAGCCGCACCAGCGCCCGCCCGCGCTCGGCGGGCGCCATCCGCGGCCACGGGCCGGAGTCGAACGCCCGCCGCGCGGCCGACACGGCGAGCCCGACCTCCGCCTCGCCGCCGTCGGCCACCTCGGCCAGCACCCGGCCGTCGCGCGGCGAGCGCACAGCGAAGGACGCGCCGCCGGGCTCGTCGGCGCCGTCGATGTGGTGCGCGGACGGCGGCGTGACCGCCGCGGCCCGGCTCAGCCATTCCTCGTGGGTCACGACGCGCCCCGCTCGCAGTCGGCCACCTGTTGTTCGGTGGCGAACGTCTGGACGAGCATCGGCATGTCGCCGTTGACCGGCATCGTCGGCCCTTCTGTCGCGGACGGGTGCTCCGAAAATGTACGGTCCCAAACGATTGGCAGTCAATGGCCTGCCGGCGCGGGCCGGGAACCGGGCCCCGTGGCCCGCTCGTTGGCCGGTCGTAACCCTGAGTCCGTGGAGGATCCTTGTTACGACTCGCCTGCCTCGCGCTCGTCGCCGTCCTGACCGCCGGCTGCACGGTTGCCGACACCGGTCAGCCGGTGGCGCCGGAGGAGACCGAAGAGGTCATCGAAGACGAGCCCGACGGCGGGTCCGACGCCGCGGCGCGGGACGAGTCCGCCCGGATCGCCGTCTGCGTGGACACCGGCACACAGACCAGGGCCGACTACCGCCCGTGCGAGGACGAGCGCCGGGGCTACGCCTGGTACTTCTACGCCGGCGACGACATCGTCCCCGCGGTGGGCAAGCGGGCCGACGGCGGCACGTACGAGGACCCCGGGGGCGACGAGCTCACCAAGGCGTCGCCGCAGGGCGGCCCCGGCGCCGAGGCCGCCATCGAGACGCCCTCGGAATGGGTCGAGGTGTGCGTCAGGAAGCCCTCCCGGCAGCGCGTGGTCAACAACTTCTGCGAGGACCGGCAGGCCGGCTACGGCTGGTACTACGTCGCCATCGACGGCCGCGTGCCGCCCGTCGGCGAACGGGCCGACAACGGCGCCTTCAGGTTCTACGGCGGCGACAGCTACCGGGCCCGCGAGTCGGGCGGCGACGCGGCGGACGCCGCGATCGGCTACGAGGAGACCGCCGAGGAGTGATCCCGACGGCCGGGAGGCCGGGGCCCGACTGGGCGGGACGGTGCGGTGGCTCAGGGGTTCACCCGGTCGTTGACCGGGGGGCGTTCGTTCTGCCATCCGCATGCCGCCGGACGGTGAACGTCACGGCCGTGACGGCGCGAACGACACGACCATGAACCGCCCGTGTGAGCGCAACACCTCCGACAACGTCAACGAGACCACGACCGTGCACACGGTCACGGCACCGGGCAGGCACGCGCTGACGTTCTGGATGGTGGACCCGACCGTCGTGCTCGTGGTGGACACCGGCGGGCGCCTGCCCGGCTACCTGGGGCCGCCGGAGAGCCGGCGCGCGTTGTGGACGACCTTCGGCGGCCGGCCGCCGAACAGCTCGCTGACCGTGACGAAGCGGTAGCCGCGGGCGGACAGGCCCTTCAGCACCCGCGGCACGGCCTTGACCGTGGTCGGGTGGATGTCGTGGAACAGGATGACGCTGCCGGGGCGGACCCGCTTGAGCGAGACGCGGGCCACCCTGGCGCTGTCGCGGTACCGCCAGTCGAGGGTGTCCACGCTCCACAGGACCAGCGGCCGGTGCGCCTGCCGCCGCACGTCGCGGTCCGTCGCGCCGTACGGGGGGCGCACCAGGCCGGGCACGACGCCCGCGGCGGATTTCACGGCCTGGTCGGTGCGGGCGAGCTGGGACCTGATCGCGGCCGGCGACAGCCTGGTCAGGTCGGGGTGGGACCAGGTGTGGTTGCCCAGCTCGTGTCCCGCCTCGACCGTGCGGCGCACCACGTCGGGGTGGGCGCCGACGTTCCGGCCGACGACGAAGAACGTGGCGTGGGCCCGGTACTTCGCCAGGTGGCGCAGCAGCGTCCCGGTGTAGGGCCCAGGGCCGTCGTCGAACGTGAGCGCCACGCACTTGACCTTGCGGCAGTCGGGCTCGTCCGGGCCCACGGGGGGCTCGGCGGGCTCGGCGGGTTCGGTCGGCTGGGCCGACGGCCCGGTCCCGTCGGGCCTGTGGTCGTGCTTGCGGTCCGGTTCCTGGCTGGGCTTGTGGTCGGGCTTCTGGCCCGGCTTGTGGTCGGGCTTCGGCTCGGGGGAGGCCGACGGCGCCGGGTGGGTGGGGGAGGGCGTGGGGCGGGCGGGGGTGGCCCCCGTGAGCGCGGTCGTGACGGCCAGTGTCGCCGCGGTCATCCCGATACCGGACAGGTACCGCTTCATGCCGCCGTTCATGACGTTCCCCCTCATGCACCGCCCCCGGTGCGTCATCCCCTGAGACCGGCCCAGAAGGACCGTTCCAGAGAGTTGGACACCAGATCCGCCCGCAAGGTTCGCAAGAGCGTTCATCCGCGGATGAAGGTTTCTCCCATGCTCAATGGGCAGAAGTGTCCGCACGTGACAGCACAGACCGTTCGATGAAGAAAATGACGCCTTGTCAGGCACGGGAGGCATCGAGGATGCGGAACGGCCGGACCAGCACGACGCTCGCCCTCGCGGGGCTCCTGCTCGCCGGATGCGCCTCCGGCGGCGGCGGCGCCCAGCCGGCGGGCGGCCCGCGGCAGGCCGAGGGCCCGGTGGCCAGGCTCGCGATCACCCCGGCGGACGGCACCAGGAAGGTCGCCCCCGACACCGGGATCAGCGTGCGGGTCACCGGCGGAAAGGTCACCAAGGTGACCGTCGCCGACGCCAAGGGCCGCCAGGTGACCGGCTCGACGGCGGCCGACGGCACCTGGCGGCCGCGGTGGCCGCTGCGGCCGGCGACGTCGTACACGGTGAGCGCGCAGGCCACGGGCACCGACGGCAAGGCCGTCACCGGCCGGTCGTCCTTCACCACGCTCAAGCCCAGGCGGGCCCTGCAGAGCGGCATGTCGCCGCTGGACGGCGAGAAGGTCGGCGTCGGGATGCCGGTCCAGCTCCTGCTGTCCCACCCGGTCACCTCCCGGCAGGCCCGCGCGGCGGTCGAGCGCTCGCTGGTCGTGGAGATGTCCGAGCCGGTCGAGGGCGCGTGGAGCTGGGTGAGCGACCGCGAGGTGCAGTTCAGGCCGCGCGAGTACTGGCCGGTGGGGGAGCAGGTCAAGGTCGTCGCCCACCTGGCCGGGCTGCGCGCGGGCGAGGACCTGTGGGGGACCAGGGACCGCAGCCTGTCCTTCACCGTCGGCCCCCGGCACGTCACCAAGGTGGACGCCGACCGCCACCGGGCCGTCGTCACCGCGGACGGCAAGGTCGTCCGGACGATCCCCGTCAGCCTGGGCAAACCCGGCGACGACAGCTACTCCGGCACCATGATCGCCCAGGAGAAGGCCGCGGAGACCGTCATGGACTCGGCCACCATCGGGGAACCGGGCGAGTACCGGATCAAGACCAAGTGGAACGTCCGGATGACCTACAGCGGCACCTTCTTCCACGCCGCGCCCTGGTCGACGGGCGCGCAGGGCAACTCCAACGTCAGCCACGGCTGCGTCAACGCGAGCCCGGCCGACGCCCGCTGGTTCTACGACTTCACCCAGCGTGGCGACGTCATCCAGGTCAAGGGCACCTCGCGCAAGCTCCGGTTCGGCAACGGGCCGACCCCGTGGGCCAAGTCGTGGGCGGAATGGCTCGCCGGCAGCGCCACGGGCAAGCCGGTAACCGGCTAGACCGTCATCTGACGGCAGGACCTGCGAGAACATCAGAATGTCGCCTTGCCCGCGGAGGCCCGCACCACGATCATGTCGCCAATGGACGCCGACGTACCCCTGGACTACTACCTGATCTACGCCGCCGGCCGTGGCCGCGGAACACTTCCCCTGGGCATCCTGGTCGAGGAGTTCGTGCTCTGCGACGACTACACCGCCGCGGGCATCGACTGCGCGGAATGGACCGCCGAGTGCGGCGAGTGGCGCGAGTCGCCCGGATCAAGCCGGGCCATCCGCGCCGACCCCGCGCTGCGCGACCGGGTGCTGCCCGTGACCAGGCGCGACGCCCGCGAGACCTACTCGATGCTCGGCGGCGGCGCGCTGCCGGAGGAGGCCGAGCTGCGGGCCTTCTTCCGGTACCGCCAGGCGCTCCCCGCCGCGGCCCCGCTCGACCTGGGCGGCTCCCGTTCGGCGCAGACCCGGCGCTACCGCATCCTGTTCGCGGGCGAGCTCGGGGAGCGCGGCCTGGCGAACGTGAGCACGGTCCTGCGCCTGGAGCCGCCGCGGGAGAACCCGCGGGCCAGGATCGCCGGCACCGCCACGGCGACCGCCGACGGACACACCTTCACCTGGGAGCTGCGGCGCATCGGCCCAGGCATCGCCTGGTGCCTGGACGTCACCGTACGCCTGAGCGCCGGCCCGCTGGCCGCCATCGGCGCGCTGCTCCACCACCACCGGCAGGCGATCCGCGGGCAGGGCCTGATCCCGGTCACCATCGAACGCTTCGCCTGACCACCGGGCGGTCCGGCCACCGGGCCGCCCGCACGCCGAGCAGCCGGTCAGGGCACGGTGACCGCGCGGAGCGTGACCGGGCCGAGCAGCGGGTTCAGCTCGTCGGCCTGGGAGACCCCGTCGGGGGTGAGCACGTCCAGAGCCTTGGGCACCGTGCCGGGGTCGGCCGCGCACAGGGGCGCGCCGCCGCCCTGCGGGCACACCCCGAACCGGTACGGCTCCGGCGTCGCGGCGAACCCCCTGGCCCGGTCGGCGGCGTAGCCGTCCTGGCCGGTCAGGACGACCGCGAACCGCCAGCCGGGCCCCGGCGTGCCGAAGGTCGACCGGGGCAGCGCGACGGTGATCGTCCTGGTGGCGCCGGACACGCGGAGCGCCGCGCCGCCGCGCCCGCGCCCGTCCGCGCCGGCCAGCACCGGCGCGGCGAAACCCTGCGCCTCGACGCGCTGCGACCAGGCGTCCTCCTCGGCGATGCGGTAGTTGCGCTGCGGGAACGCGGCCTGCGCCGACCACCCGGCGGCGGCCGGGTCGCGGACGTAGACGTCGAGCAGCTGCGCGCCCATCGGGCTGCCGAACGTGGGGGTCAGGTCGCGCAGCCCGGCCCGCAGGTAGACGGTGGTCGCGTCGGTGATCACCTGGAACCGCCGCAGGTCGAACGCGCCGGGACGGAAGTCGGCCGCCGTCGGGTAGGCGTAGGTCCCAGGGCCGTCGTCGTCGCCCTCGGGGTCGGCCACGTCGAGCACGGTGGTGCCCCCGACGACGTCGCCGACGACCGAGCGCCGGGCGTACGCGGTGCGGCCGCCCGCGGTCGCGGCGACGGTGAGCACCACCTCGCCGAACGCGACCGGCGCCCGCGCCGTGAACGCCCCGTCGGGCCCGGCGCGCACCGAGACGACCCGTGCGGGCGTCCCGAGGTCGACGGGCGCGGCCTCGACGTCCACGAGCGCGCCCGGCGCGGCCGTCCCCTCGACGGAGACCGAGGCGCCTTCGGCGGTCGCGCCGTCGGAGGGGGCGGTGACGGTGAGCGGGGTGGTGCCCGGCATGCCGTGCGCGGCGTACCGCTCGCGGACGGCCTCCGGCTGCTCGGCCGGACGGCGGGCGCCCAGCGACAGGACGAGCCGTACCAGCTGCGCCTGCGCCCAGGTCAGCGGGGACGCCGAGCCCGCCGGACCGCCGTCGCGGAACCCGATCGAGGCGGTCGCCGGGTCGCTCCCGTACGGCGCGGCGGCCAGGCCGGGGTTCTCCCACGCCTGCTCGGGCACCAGCCCCGTGCCCGACGACATCGCCCGCATGGCCGCCAGCAGCGCCGCCGCCGCGGCCTGGTCGCCGCTCTGGAGCGCCTGCTCGGCCCGCTCCCCGGCCAGCACCGGCCACACGTGGCCCGACCCGGTGTTCCCGGTCGGCCACGGCCTGCCGGACGGCGCGCACGAGGTCGGGTCGGGCTCGTGGCAGTCGCCGTAGCCGTCCTCGGTGCCCGGCGTGTCCGAGCCGTACCGGTACCAGCCGGGGCCGCTCGCGGTGGTGCGCCGCAGCACCCGGTCCACGACCGGCAGGGAGGCCAGCACGTCCGGGTCGTCCGCGGGCAGGACGCCGAGCCTGGTCAGCTCCAGGAAACCGGCGTCCACCACCCGGCGCTGGTCCTCGCTGGGGCCGCCGTTGCCCAGGTCGTAGGACAGGGCCGCGTCGGGGTCGCCGCCGCGCGACAGGCGCAGGAAGTAGCGGGGGGCGTACGGGCCGGTGGTGGTCACCGTCCAGCCCTTGACCGAGCGTGCGAAGTGGTCGGCGGCGGCCCGGTACAGCCGGGCGCGGGCCCGGTCGCCCTGCCGGTCGGCGATCTCGCCCGCCGCGACCAGCCCGGCGATCTCGGCCGCGATCGTGGACGGCGAGTGGCCCGCCTGCTCCTCCCACCGCTCCACGCCGTACGCGGGCCCGCGCGCCAGCAGGAAGTCGGCCGCCGCCCGTACACGCGGCCACAGCCCCGCCTCGCCGCCCAGCCCGGACTGGTGGGCCATGAGGATCGGGTAGGCCGTCTCGTCGAGCTGGTCGCCGCCGGAGTCGGGCGCGAGCCGGCCGTTGAGCAGCGAGTTGCGCGGCATCCTGCCGTCGGGGAGCTGCTGGCGTTCCAGCAGGAAGCGGGTGGTGGCGCGGGCCGTGGCCAGGTCGCCGGCGGTGAGGAAGCCGGTGAACGCCTCGTACAGGTCGCGGGCGAACACCTCGCGATAGGAGCCGAAGTAGACCGGCCTGCCGCCGGGCAGCGCGCCCGCGTCGACCGCCTGGCCCCACGGGCTCGCCGGCGAGGCGACGACCGCGCCGGGGAAGGTCTTGTCCTCGCTCGCCTTCAGCACGTTGGCCGACAGCCGGTAGACGTCGGCGAGGGCGGCGGGCGGCCGGCGCAGCCCGGCGTCGTAGGCCGCCCAGCCCGCCTCGAACGCGGCGCGGGTGGACTCGAACGGCCGCGCCGCCGCCGCGCCCGCCGTCCGCAGCGCGGCCTCGGCGGTGCGCCCGAAGCCCAGCGCGAACGTCACCGCGCCCGAGGCGTCGATCGGCAGCCGGGCGGTGGCCACGACGTTGCCGCGCGGCGCGCTGTCGTAGGGGGTCAGCTCGTGGGCGGCGTCGAGCTGCGCCAGCCCGTCGCCGGACGTGCCCGCGTAGCCGACGCCGGCCAGCGGCAGCCGCCGTTCGGCCCGCAGAGCCAGGTGGGTGGGCACCGCGTAGTCGCGCTCGGGCGCCGAGGTCTCGGTGCCGGTGTCGGAGATCACGGGCGCGCCGGTGGCGGCGTCCACCGCGCCGGTGTCGGCCCCGCCGTCGGCCGGGCCGCCGCCGCCGTTGCCGTTCACGCTCGCGTCCAGCCGGACGTACAGCCGCAGGCCGGGGGGCTGCAGCCGGGTCCGTACGACGACCGCGTCGCTCCCCGGGTCGGTGACGTAGGTGGTGGTCAGCCGGTAGCGGCCGGTCCTGCTGGTGGAGGTGACGGTGCAGCTCAGCCCCGAACGCCCGGTCTCCACCCGGTAGGTGGTGTCGCGGGCCTGCGCCTCGGTGAACGTGCGGCCGTCGGTGACGACGAACTGCATCGTCTCGACGTTCGTGTTGTCGATCGTGGGCTCGTGGACGTCGGACAACACGCCGCCCGCCACCGTGTACCAGACCTTGGACGCCCGGCCCGCCGCCGTCCCCACGCAGTCCTTGCGCGCCTGCCCGAAGTGCGCGGCGGCCCCGGGCCCGGCGGGCGCGGGCCCGGCGGCGACGGCGGGCGCGACCGGCAGGACGACCGGCGGCACGCACAGGACCAGGGCGACGAAGCACCGCCGAAGACCACGCATGAACGCTCCCCTCCGCCCCCACGCCTGGTTGCAGAGAAAACCACCCGGACCCCCCTGTCAACCCGGCCCACCGCCCGCCGAGGTCAAGGGACCTTGGGTACGTCGAGGTGACCGTTTGCCTGTAACAGGCCCCCGTTACGGGTACGATCACCGTCCGAAGGCCGGTCTTCAACCTGTGACACGAAGCCCGGCTCTGGGACGACACCGCACCTGGCTTGCCCAGCGTCCGGCGCCTTGGGAGCGACAGAGGTGACCGACAGCACCGCGGGCGAGGGCCCGGCCGACGGGAGACGCGCCCCGTGGCGGCGCGACTTCAACCTCCTGTGGAGTGCCTCGGCGGCCAACCAGCTCGGCTCGACGAACGCGATGCTCGCCGTCCCCCTGCTCGCCCTGTCGCTGACCGGTTCGCCGGTGTTCGCCGGCTGGGTGACGGCGGCCGGCACGCTGCCCCGGATCCTGCTGGCCCTGCCGGTGGGCGCGCTGGTCGACTACATGGACCGGCGGCGGGTCATGATCGTCAGCCTGCTGGCCCGCGGCGTGCTCGCCGTGCTGCTGACGGCCGGCGCGTTCGCGACCATGCCGGAGCACGTCGTGCTGCCGCTGGTCGCCGCTGCGCAGGGCGTCTGCCTGGTGTTCTTCAGCACCGCGGAGGCGACGGTGGTGCCGCGGCTCGTCCCGCGCGAGCATCTGCCGGGTGCGATGGCGAAGAACGAGGCGCGCGTGCACGCGGCGGCGCTGCTCGGCCGCCCGCTCGGCGGCCTGCTGTTCGACCTGCACCGGGCGCTGGCCTTCGCCGTCGACGCGCTGACCTCGTTCCTGTCGGTGTTCGCGCTGCTGCGCATGGCCAAGGACCGGCTCACCCCGCACGGCGTCCCGCCGCGACCGCGGGTCAGGGCGCTGGTGGCCGACCTGGGCGACGGCTTCGCCTACCTGCGCAGGGAGCGGTTCCTGGTGCCGGTGCTGGTCGTCTGCGCGCTGGCCAACTTCTTCTTCCAGACGCTCGCCCTCGTCCTCATCCTGCTGGCGCACCAGCAGCGGCTGCCGAGCCTGCTCATCGGCTGCCTGATCGCGGCCACCGGGTTCGGCGGCGTCCTGGGCTCGTTCACCGCGTCGCGGCTGCAGAGCAAGGGGCACACCCGGGGCGTGATCGTGACCTGCGTGTGGTCGTGGCTGATGCTGACCGGGTTCGTGGCGCTGGTCGACCACGACAGCGTCGTGTTCGTCGCCGTCGTGCTGCCGCTGGTCTGGGGCGGCATCGGGTTCACCGGCGCGCACATCAACGTCGCGCTCGCGGTCTACCAGGCCGACGAGGTGCCGAAGGAGCTGCTGGGCAGGGTCACGGGCGCCGGGCGTTTCCTCTCCGGCGGCGCCGTCCCGCTGGGGGCGCTGTCGGCCGGCTACCTGATCGCCGTGTGGGGCACCAGGGGCGCACTCGTCCTGGTGGCGGTGGCCATCGGCCTGCTGGCCGTCGTCCTGACGCTCATGGTGACCTCGCTGGGGCACGACCTGGGCCGCCTGTGGCGCGCGGCCGTCAGCCGGACGGGACGGCGAGCTCGGAAGGGGGCGGCGCGGGCGGGAAGACCTCCGCGCTCAGAGCGCGCAGCGCCCGCTGCAGGGCCACCTCGACCTCCTCCCCGGCCACAACAGGACTTGATACCGAACGGGCGTGCCCGAACGCCCTGGTGACGGCCGCGCTGAGCTGCTCGATGCGCTCGCGCGCGCCCTCCGGGCACAGCGGCCACAACCGCTCGACCGCCACCGCCGCCGCCAGGTACTCCACCCGCGCCTGCCGGAACTGGCCGGGCAGGTCCTCGCCGTCGAGGCGGGCGTCCCGGTCGGTGCGCATGTCGAGCGAGATGCTCACGGTCAGCCCGAACCGCAGCACCGCCGACTGCGCGTCGGCGAACGCCGTGCGCAAAGTCTCGGCCCGCGCGTCCTCCCGGTCGGCCCGGCGCTGCTCGGCGGCGGCCCTGGTGGCCTGCCTGGCCTTCAGCCGCTCGGTCACCATCGCCCATCCGGCGCCCGAGAACGCGGCCAGCACGGCCGATCCGCCCGTGATGAGGGCCACCATGGCGGTGTCCGGCATCACGAGCCCGCGAGCAGCTTCCTGGCCGCACGCCGCTGGTGCTCGGGGAGCGGCGGGCGCCGCGCCGTCATGGCGCGGTCGGCCAGCTCCGTCGCCCTGGTGACGTCGCCGGTGAGCTTGTGGACGCGGGCGGCGCGCAGCAGCACGGGCCCGCTCTCCTCGGCCTCCTTCAGCGCCTCCTCGGCCTCGTCGAGGGCGTCACCGAGGTCATGGGCGACCTCGGGGCGGGTCAGGCTGGCCATCGCCAGCGCGCGGGCCGCCTTGGTGGAGGGCGCGGGCCGGCCGCCGCGCAGCTGCCGCATGTCCCGCAGGGCCGACTCCGCGTCGCCGAGATCGGCCAGGAACTCCCCGCGCGAGCGCCGGGCCTCGGGCGTGTCCGCCTCGCGGTTGAGCACGTCGCTCAGCACGGCGAGGGCGGCGTCCGGCTGCCCGGCCTCCCACAGGGCCTGGCCGAGCGCGGTCTGCACGATGAGGTCGTCCGGCACCCGGCCGACGGCGGCGCGCAGCTGCTCGACGGCCAGGCCCGGCCTGCCCTGGGCCAGGACGACGCGCCCGACCGCCGTCATCAGCCAGCCGACGGCCGCGTTGTCGCCGACGGCCTCGAAGAGCCGGGCCGCGGCGCGGTAGTGCTGGATGCTCTCCTCCAGCAGCCCCTGGTCGTAGTCGATGTTGCCGGAGAGCGTGTCGATCTCGGCCCGCAGCCGCAACGCGTGCGGCGGGCAGGTCTGGGCGGCCTCGTGGACGAGCCGGCGGGCGCGGTCGGGCTCACCCTCGTCGCCGGCGCGTTTGGCGGCGCGCAACCGGGCCGCCGGGTCGGGCGGGGACTGCGGCCACATGGCGGCGTCGAGCTGCCTGAGCGGGGCCAGCATCCGGGGGTGGCGGGGGCCGTGCATGGGCAGGCCGTTGCATTTGGGCGAGCTGACCAGGTAGCGGTCCTCCAGGGCGTTGAGCACGACCGCGCCCACGTCCGCGACCGGGTCGGACAGCCTGCCGTACTCGTGCAGGATGTCCCGGCGGAACCAGGACATCAGGCGGCCGGGGGGTAACAGGTAGTCGGCGGCGACCTCGGCCAGCGTCTCGGCGCAGAACTCGCGCACCGCCCGGTCGGCCGCGGTGTCCAGCTCCGTCAGCAGGAACCGCTCGCGGTCCGGCGGATCGCCCCACAGCCGGGCGCCGGCGGCCTGCAGGAGCAGCGGGTCGACCTCGTCGGTGACGGGCCAGGGCCGGCCGGTGTCGTCGCGGACCGTGCGGATCTCGTCGACCAGCTCCTCGACCTTGTCCGCGGCGGCGCCGTCGCCGGTGGACTCGGCCGACAGCCGCATCGCCTCGACGGCGTGCGCCCGGGTGAGCGGCGCCAGCGCCAGCTCCTGCGGCTCCCGGACCGCGTAGCGCCTGAGCACGTGCCGCAGCTCGTCGAGGTGGTCGGTGCGGACCGACAGCAGCAGGCGCAGGTCGGGCCGCTGGGCCAACGACCCCAGCAGCTCGTCGAAGAAGCTCTCCCTGAGGTGCTCGTACGGGTCGGGCAGCCGCAGGAACGTCTCCACCTGGTCGACGGCGGCCAGCGTCGGCCCGGCGACGCCGTCGTTGTGCTGGAGCCTGCGTAGGAAGTCGCTCACCGACAGGCCCGCGAAACTGGCCAGCGAGCCGCCGTCCGACCACGACGAGAGCAGCGCGATCACGTACGGGTTGTGCTCGGGCAGCGCGGCGGCGGGCCAGACGCGGGTGGAGCGAGCCAGGCCCACCGGCAGCACGCGCGCCCGCTCGTCCCGCAGCGAGGGGATCACGGCGGCCCGCAGCAGCGAGGTCTTGCCGGCGCCGGCCGCGCCGTGCAGGATCGTCAGCCGGTTGCGCCGCCACATGCCGGCCAGCTCCGCGGTCTCCGCGGACCGTCCGAAGAACAGGGCCCCGTCGCCTTCGTCGAAGGGACGAGCTCCGACGAAGGGACCGCGTCGGGGGCCGGAAGCAGTCATGGGACCAGACCTCACTCACCGAGGACGACGTCGTATTCCTTTGTGGCCCGGGACCGGACTGCGGAGGCGCCCGCCCCGGTCGATGCCGCAAGACGCGTGTGGCGGCGAGACTCCTGAATAATTCCGTCCGGTTTCGAGCTCAACGTCCGGCTGGCACCGCTGCACGATTCTCGATGGCTCCCCATGGTATGGCATCGCCGTGGCCGGCGCCCCGTTTTCGGGTTCGCCGAAACCCGGGGAAACATCTCCCGCCGGGTCTCGGCGAATCGGTTCGTGATTACGGATTGCCCGGCCGGTACGGCACCGGGGTGCTGTTGTCGAACGCGGCGAACACCTCGTCTTCCCCCGGGCCCGACTCGAGCAGCTCGAGTAACTCCAGTGCGATCACGGAGTTCCCCAGCCCTTCGAGACGGGCAGGTGAGAGTGCGGACAAATCAAGAAGATCCTTGTGTTGCGTGACGACCTGCGGTGCCATGGGCGCTCCCTCGTCGGCTCTGGCCTGCCCGCAGCGTTCCCCGTCCGGATGACCGGCCCGTCCGGAGCGAAGTGCTCAACAGGCTGATCCCACAGTGGCCGAATTCGGCGGGCCCGCCAATAGGCGGTGAATTAGTGCCGTCCTGAATCGGCCGTTGGCGGTCGCCGTTAATGGCCGGGTAGTACGGGACCCGCCGGGCCGCTACCATGACAGTCTGTCGTTTTTATCTTGCCCCATTCTCGAGAACGACTTTCCATTCCTGCACCAGCATCCCGTGAAGGCACGGGCAGAAGGGCGGGCACGTGACGATTCCAGAGCCGTCCGCCGCACTGCGCGCAGTGAGCGACTTTCCCAATGTCTGGAAGGTTCCACCCCGGAACAAGAACTTCACCGGCCGGGAGGAACTGCTGTCCAGGCTGCGCGACAGCATTCTCCAGCAGCCCACCGCGGTCGTGCCGAACGCCCTGCAGGGCTACGGCGGCGTCGGCAAGACGCAGGCCGCGATCGAATACGCCTATCGTTTCCGCGAGGAGTACGACCTCGTCTGGTGGATCCCCTCCGACCAGCCCGGCCTGGTGCGCTCGACGCTGGCCCAGCTCGCGCCCCAGCTCGGCCTGCCGGGCCCGACCGCGACGGGCATCGACGAGGCGGCCAACGCCGTCCTGCAGGCGTTGCGCCGCGGCGAGCCGACCCGCCGGTGGCTGCTGATCTTCGACAACGCCGACGAGCCGGACGACATCAGGGAGATCGTGCGTCCCGGCCCGGGGCACGTCCTGATCACCTCGCGCAACCACCGCTGGGAGAGCGTCGTCGACACCGTCCCGGTGGACGTCTTCCCGCGGCGGGAGAGCGTCGAGTTCTTCCAGAAGCGCCTGCGCAGGGCGATCAGCGAGTCCGTCGCCGTCGAGCTGGCCGAGGCGCTCGGCGACCTGCCGCTGGCGCTGGAGCAGGCGGCCGCGCTGCAGAGCGAGACCGGCATGGCGCCGGAGGAGTACCTCAAGCTGCTCCAGGAGCACACCAGTCAGCTGCTGAGCAGGGGCAAGCCCTCGGAGTACCCGGTCTCCATGACGGCCGCGTGGGGGCTGTCGGTGAACAAGCTCAAGGAGAACCTGCCCGAGGCCATGGAGCTGCTGCGCTGCTGCGCCTTCTTCGGGCCGGAGCCCATCCCGCGCTCGGTGCTCGTCCCGGTCAAGGGGGCGGTGCGCCCGGTGATCGCCGAGCTGCTCGCCGATCCCATCAAGCTGAGCGGGGCCATCGGCACGCTGGCCAAATACGCCCTGGTGCGGGTGGAGGCCGAGGCGAGCGGTCAGGCCGGCGGCCAGCGCGGCCCAGGGCGACCGGCCACCCTCCAGGTCCACCGTCTGATCCAGGCCCTGCTGCGGGAGGAGCTCGAACCGGAGATCCAGGAGGAGATCCGGGCGGAGGTCCACTCGCTGCTCGTCGGCGCGGTGCCGCAGGCCCCCGACGACCCGGCCAACTGGCCGCGCTACGACGCGCTGCTGGCCCACGTCCGGCCGGCCAGGGTGGCCGAGAGCCGCAGGGACGAGGTCCGCGACTTCGCGATCAAGATGCTGACCTACCTCAGCTCCTCCGGCAACTTCGCCGCGACCGGCAGCCACGTGGCGACGTTCCTGGAGCGCTGGACGCACGACTCCGGCGCCGACAACCGGCACGTGCTCCAGGCCAAGCGCCTGCAGGGAGACCTCTACCGCGAGCAGGGCCGCTACGCCGAGGCCTACCAGCTCAACCAGTCCACCCTGATCTCCATGCGCGCGGCGCTCGGCGAGGAGGAGCGCGACACCCTCATCCTGCTCAACGGCATCGGCTCCGACCTGCGCGCGCAGGGCCGCTTCATCGACGCCAGGGAGCACGACGAGGAGTCGCTGCGGCTGCATAGGAAGGTGCTGGGGCCCGACGACGTCATCACGGTCAGGGCGATCAACAGCCTGGCCCTCGACTACGGCCTCACCTCCGACTACGTCCGGGCCAAGGAGCTGCTCCTGGAGGCGCTGCGCACGGCCCAGGGCGGGGAGACCGCGGTCACCCGCGGCACCGAGCTCAACCTGCGCACCGGCCTCGGCCGCGTGGTGCGGCTGTGCGGCGACTACCGCCAGGCGGTCGACGTCTGCGACGACGCGCTGATCTTCGGCCGCGAGTTCTTCGACGCCAACCACCCGCGCATCCTGCTGGCCCAGAAAGACCTGGCCATCGCCCTGCTGCGGTCCGGCGAGACCGAGGACGCCCTCCTGCAGGCCATCGACGTGCACGAGCGCTACGTGCGGCTGTACGGGGTCGACCACCCCAGCACGCTCGCCGCCGCCACCTGCCTGTCCAACTGCAACCGCGCCAACGGCAACGTGGAGCAGGCCTACGAGCTGGCCTTCGACACCATGAACCGCTACCCGCGGATCTACGGCCCCGACCATCCGTACAACCACGGCTGCGCCAGCAACGTGGCCCTGCTGCACCGCGTGCTCGGCGACCCGCAGGCGGCGCGCGAGCTGAACAAGAAGGCGCTCGACGGCATCGAGCGCAGGCTGGGCCGCGACCACCACTACTACCTGCTCATCGCCGTCAACTACGCCAGCGACCTGGCCGTCCTGGGCGACCTCAAGAACGCCTGCGAGATCGGCGCGGAGGCCCACCAGCGCCTCAGCGCCCTGGTGGGCGCGCGCCACCCCACGGCCCTGGCGGCGGCGGCCAACCTGTCGGCCGACCTGGAGGCCGCCGGGCAGCGGGCGGAGGGCAGGGCGCTCTTCGACGAGACCATGCGGTCCTACCTGGAGACGCTGGGCCCCGAGCACCCCGACACCCGGGTGGCCGGCGAACGGCGCCACCTCGACTGCGACTTCGACCCGCCGCCGGTCTGACCGGGCCGGGCCCCGCTCACCCCCCGGGCGCGAGGAGCTCGGGGGTGCGCGGGTCGGCTCTGGTCAGGTCGGCCACGTCGGCGGTCACGGTCCGCCGGATATGGCCGATCAGCCGGTACAGGTCGCGGCAGTAGATCGACGGGTTGCGGAACCCGCTGCCCGGACGGTACCGGTGGGGATAGAGACCGCCGCCGCAGATCCTGGCCAGCTCGCAGGCGGCGCACTCGTCCGACAACGCCCGCGCGCCGATCTGCCGGGCCGCGATGGAGGGCAGCAGCAGCGCCGCGTCGAAGGAGTCGCGGAAGGTGTGCAGCAGCGTGCCGGCCGCTCCCTCGTAGGCGGACTTGAGCGTGTCGACCTGTTCGATGCTGCCGTCGGTCTCGATGACCACGACCGCCACCGGCGACAGTCCGACCCCCTCGCTCCTGGACGGCCGGCCGCACACCAGCCGGATGATCTGGCTGAACATGCGGATCTGGGTCTCCCGCTCGGGCGCCCGGTACCAGCGGTCGAAGACGGCCACCAGCCAGTCGCCGTACGGCGAGCCGGTGGACGACCAGCCGGGCGGGGGAGTCGTCCAGTTGCCGTGCGGCAGCAGGAAGTCCAGCACCGGCGGGCGGAACCGGAGCAGCGCCTCGTAGGTCGTGACCGGGTCGTTGGCCAGGTCGAGGGTGCACAGCAGGCCGCCGAACAGGTGGCGGTAGGCGGGCGCGGTCAGGCGTTCGATGCCGGCCCGCACCTGCTCGTAGCTGCCCCGGCCGGAGGCGTTGCGGCGGTGGCGGTCGTGCCCCTCCTTGTCGCCGTCGAGGCTGACGCCCACGTAGACGTTCAGGTCGGCGAACAGGCTCAGGAAGCCCTCGTTGAGCTGGACGCCGTTGGTCTGCACGCGGGCCACCAGGTCGACGCCGGGCGCCAGCGCCGAGCGCAGGGCGGTCAGCGCGTAGCGCATGTGGTCGACGCCGACCAGCAGGGGCTCGCCGCCGTGCAGGATCACCTCGACGCTGTCCAGGCCGTTGGCCTCGGCGTGCTCGGCGATGCGGGCGGCCACGCGGTCGATGGTCGGGCCGGACATGCGGCGCGGCTGGCGGCGCCAGCTCTGGTCGGCCATCTCGTACATGTAGCAGTAGTCGCACGCCAGGTTGCAGCGGCTGTGGAGCTTGAGTATGAACTGCCTGAACGGGGTGGGCCGCCACCCCGACTCCAGCAGTCTTCCCACATCGAGATCTGCGGGCCATTCGGCTTCGCCCACGCTGATCAGCTCCCGGGGCTGCGACGAAGCTCGGTGTCCGAGCTCGTTCATCCCCGGACCGGATTCCCGCCAGAGTAGATCATCAAACCGGGCAAGTGGGGACCGTCGTTTCCGGAAGGGGGCCGTTCCCGACCAGTAATCCATGTAAATCCAGTAGGAAATGTTGACTTAGCGTTCCGGGTTCCGTAGCTTCGTACGCATGAGCCAGGGCCTCTACCTGACCCGGCGCCCGCACGTGGACTTCGGCCACGTCGCCAGCGCGCAGTGTCGCTGATCACGCACCTCCGGCAGACCTCCCTACCCCCTGCGCAGTTCTCCCCAGAGGAACTCATCGTGATCAACATCAGACGTGCACTCCTCGCCGTGCTGCTCGCGACCGTGACCGTCGGCTGCGGCGCGGCCGAGGGCTCGGCGAAACCCGGCGAACCGGAGGTGAAGGAGCTTCGCTACCAGGGCAGCGTGGGCAACGTCACCTTCCCCGAACTGGCCGCGGAGCTCGGCTACCTCGGCGACGTCAAGCTCAAGTGGGTGGGCAACACCACCTCGGGGCCGCAGGACATCCAGTCCGCGGCCACCGGCCAGACCGACTTCGGCGGCGCCTTCGACGGCGCCGTCATCAAGCTCAAGGCGGCCAAGGCCCCGATCAAGGCGGTGATCGGCTACTACGGCTCGGACGAGAAGTCGTTCAACGGCTACTACGTCAAGGACGGCAGCCCGATCAGGACCGCCCGCGACCTCATCGGCAAGAAGATAGGCGTCAACACCCTCGGCGCCCATCACGAGGCCGTCATCAAGGAGTACCTCAAGCGTCAGGGGCTGACCCCGGCCGAGATCGAGCAGGTCCAGCTCGTGGTCATCCCGCCGGTCAACACCGAGCAGGCGCTGCGGCAGGGGCAGCTCGACGTCGGCACGCTCGGCGGCGTGCTCAAGGACAAGGCGCTCGAACGCGGCGGGCTGCGTCCGCTGTTCACCGACGTCGAGCTGTTCGGGCCGTTCACCGCCGGGGCCGTCGTGCTGCGCGAGGACTTCATCGCCAGGAACCCCGGCACCGTCAGGACCTTCGTCGCCGGCTTCGCCAAGGCCATCGCCTGGGCGCAGACCCACCCGCGCGAGGAGGTTGTCGCCAAGTTCGAGCAGATCATCGCCAGGCGCGGGCGCAACGAGAGCGCCGACGTCGTGAAGCTCTGGAAGAGCACCGGCATCGCGGGCAAGGGCGGCGTCATCGACAGCCGGGAGTTCCAGCGGTGGATCGACTGGCTCCAGCGCGAGGGCGAGATCCGTCCTGGTCAGGTCAAGGCCACCGACCTCTACACCAACGAGTTCAACCCCTACGCGAACGGGAGCGGCTCATGACCGCCACGATCAGCGAGACCGGCGTCCAGACGAAGATCGGCATCCGGAACGTCTCCAAGGAGTTCACGGTCAGGGACGCGGGCGAGCCGTTCACCGCTCTGTCCGGGATCGACCTCGACGTCCGCGAAGGGGAGTTCCTCACGCTCGTCGGGCCGAGCGGTTGCGGCAAGTCCACCCTCCTCGACCTGGTCGCGGGGCTCACCGAGCCGACGTCGGGCCAGATCGTGGTCAACGGCGCGCCCGTCACCGGGCCCGGCCTCGACCGGGGGATCGTCTTCCAGCAGTACGCGCTGTTCCCCTGGCGGACCGCGCTGGCCAACGTGGCCTTCGGGCTGGAGGCCAAGGGCGTGCCCAGGGCCGAGCGTACGGAACGGGCGCGGCGGCACCTGGAACTGGTCGGCCTGTCCGGCTTCGAGGACCGCTACCCGCACGAACTGTCGGGGGGCATGCGCCAGCGCGTCGCCATCGCCCGCAGCCTGGCCTTCGACCCCGACGTCCTGCTGATGGACGAGCCGTTCGCCGCGCTCGACGCGCAGACCCGCGAGTCGCTCCAGGAGGAGCTGCTGCGCATCTGGCAACACACCCGCAAGACCGTCGTCTTCATCACGCACGGCATCGACGAGGCCGTCTACCTGGGGCAACGCGTCGCCGTGATGACCTCCAGGCCGGGCCGGATCAAGGAGATCATCGAGGTGGAGTTCGACTCGCGCGAGGGCGACCTGCGGGCCGCCCCGCGCTTCGGCGAGTACCGGCACCACGTGTGGGGGCTGCTGCGCGACGAGGTCGCCGCGGCGCAGGTGCAGGAGCGGAAGGCGGCGATCCGGCATGACTGACGCCCGCGCCGACGAACGGACGCGGCCCGAGGGCGACGTCCACTGGTACGACCTCCCCGACGACGAGCCCGACCCCGCCGCCGGGGACGAGCGCACCGCAGGGAAGGAGCCCGCCGCCCCGGTCCGGCCCACCGAGGGGGAGAGCCGGAACCCGGCCCCGTCGGGGGTGAGCCGGAAGGCGGCGTCCCCCGCGGCGACGTGGAGGCTGGCGCGGCGGGCGGGGCGGAACTCGGCCGCGATCCTGCTGCTCCTGGCCGCCTGGGAGGTGCTGCCCCGCCTCGGCGTGGTGGACCCCGTGTTCGTGCCCCCGCTGTCGGAGAGCCTGGCCGCCGGCGCGGACCTGCTGCTCACGGGCCGGCTCCCCGAGCACCTGGAGGCGTCGCTGGCGCGTTCGCTGTCCGGGTTCGGGCTGGCGATCGTGCTGGCCATCCCGCTCGGGCTGCTGATCGGCTGGTACAAGCCCGTCGCCGACTTCCTCACCCCGCTGCTGGAGGTGTTCCGCAACACCTCGGCGGTCGCGCTGCTGCCGGTCTTCACGCTCATCCTCGGCATCGGCGAGACGACGAAGGTGGCGTTCGTCCTGTACGCCTGCTCCTGGCCCATCCTGCTCAACACCGTCAGCGGCGTGAAGACCGTCGAACCCCTGCTGATCAAGTCGGCCCGGTCGATGGGGCTCGGCCCGGTGCGGCTGTTCCAGAAGGTGATCCTGCCCGCCGCCGTGCCCACCATCTTCACGGGGGTGCGCCTGGCGGGCGCGTACTCGATCCTCGTGCTGCTGTTCGCCGAGATGGTCGGCGCCAAGGCCGGGCTCGGCTACCTCATCCTCGACGCCCAGTCCAGCTTCCGCATCCCCGACATGTACGCCGGCATCATCACGATCTCCGTGGTCGGCCTGCTGTTCAACCTGCTCCTGATCGGCGTCGAGCGCCGCTTCTCCACCTGGAGGACCACGTGACGAGAAAGCTCCACCTGAACGCCTTCCTCATGGGCGTCGGCCATCACGAGGCCGCCTGGCGGCACCCCCGCACCGAGCCGAGCCGCCTGACCGACGTCCGCCACTACCAGGAGCTGGCCAGGATCGCCGAGCGCGGCAAGCTCGACTCGCTCTTCCTCGCCGACGGCGTGGCCCTGCAGGGCGACGTCCGGCACAACGCGCTCGGCGGGCTGGAACCGCTCACGCTGCTGGCCGCGCTCGCCGCGGTGACCGACCACATCGGGCTCATCGCGACCGTCTCCACGACGTACAACGAGCCCTTCCACGTGGCACGCAAGTTCGCCTCCCTCGACCACATCAGCGGCGGCCGGGCCGGCTGGAACATCGTCACCTCCGCCAGCGAGGCCGAGGCGCTCAACTTCGGCGTCGAACGCCCCAGCCACGCCGCCCGCTACGCCAGGGCGGACGAGTTCCTGGAGGTCGCCGGCAAGCTCTGGGACAGCTGGGAGGACGACGCCATCCTGGGCGACCGCACCGGCGGCCGCTACGCCGACACCGGCAAGATCCATCTCGTCGAGCACATCGGCCGCCACTTCGCCGTCCGGGGGCCGCTGAACACCTCCCGCTCCCCGCAGGGCCGCCCGCTGCTGGTGCAGGCCGGCTCGTCGGAGGACGGCAAGGAGTTCGCCGCCCGGCACGCCGAGGCCGTCTTCACCGCCCAGCAGACCCTGGAGGAGGGCCAGGAGTTCTACAGCGACCTCAAGCGGCGGGTGGCCGCCCACGGCAGGCAGCCCGGGGACGTGCTCGTCCTGCCCGGCATCTCGCCGATCATCGGCTCGACCGAACGGGAGGCGCTGCACCTGGAGAAGGAGCTCGAAGACCTGATCATCCCTGCCTACGGCCTGGCCCAGCTCTCCCACATGACCGGCATCGAGCTGACCGAGGACGACCTCGACCGGCCGCTGCCGGACGTGGCCGTCGAGACCGAGGGCGCGCAGAGCCGGCGCAAGCTCGTCATCGACCTGGCCAGGCGGGAACGCCTGACGGTCAGGCAACTGCTCAACCGGCTGGCCGGCGGCCGCGGCCACCGCGTGGTCGCCGGGACGCCCGAGCAGATCGCCGACCAGCTCCAGGAGTGGTTCTTCACCGGGGCCGCCGACGGCTTCAACATCATGCCGCCGCTGCTCCCGTCGGGCCTGTCCGACTTCGTGGACCACGTCGTGCCGGAGTTGCAGATCAGGGGCCTGTTCCGGTACGAGTACGAGGGCCGTACCCTCCGCGACAACTACGGCCTGACCCGGCCCGTCTCCCGGTACGCCGCCGGACTGGCGGCGGCGGTGGCCGGATGAGCGTCGTCGCGCTGGTCGGCAACCCCCGCGAGGGCTCCAGGACGCGGACCGTGGCCGTGGAGGCCGCCGAGGCGGTCGCGCGGCGGCTCGGCCTTCCGGGCGCGCACGACGTGATCGACCTGTCGGCGCTCGGGCCGCACCTGCTCGCCCCCGGGCCCGCGCCCGGCGTCGAGGTGGCGCTGGAGCTGGTCGCCGAGGCGCGGGTGCTGGTGGTGGCCAGCCCGACCTACAAGGGCACGTACACCGGGCTGCTGAAGGCGTTCCTCGACCGGTTGCGGCCGGAGGCGCTGGCCGGGGTGGTGGCGTTGCCGCTGCTGGTCATGGGTGATCCGAAGCACGCGCTGGCGGTCGAGGTGCACCTGCGGCCGCTGCTGGTGGAGCTGGGCGCGACCGTGCCGACGCCGGGGCTCGCCGTGCTGGAGTCGCAGCTGGCCGTGCGGGAGTCGCCGCTGCCCGAGCTGGAGGAGCTCCTGGGCCGCTGGGCGGAGCGGGTCGCGCCGCAGGTGGCCGCGGCCCTCGCGGTGGGCCATCCGGCCACCGCCTGAAGGACGGCGGGCCGCTGCATGAAGGACGGAGGGCCACCGTCTGAAGGACGGCGGGCCGCTGCCTGAAGGCGGTGGGCCGCTGTCCGAGAGCGTGCGGTGCCACCCGCCTGAGGGCGGGGGTGCCGCGTGGGAGCGGGCGGGCGGGGGTGCGGGGTCAACGCCAGTCTCCGGACTGGAGCGCCCCCGCCGCCTGCGGTCCCATCGTGACCAGGCCGCCGTCCACGAACACCGACGAGCCGGTCATGTACGAGGCGGCCGGCGAGGCCAGGAAGGCGATGACCGCGGCGACCTCCCGGGCGTCGCCCGGCCGCGGGATCGGGTACCCCGGGCGGCTCCCGGCCCGCGGCGGCCGGTCCTCCTGCCCGGTCATCGGGGTGGCGATCTCGCCGGGCGCGACCGTGTTGACCGTGATGCCGTGCGCGGCCAGCTCCAGCGCCAGCACCCGGCTGAGCAGCTTCAACCCGCCCTTGGCCGCGCAGTACGGCCCCGCCCCCACCCTCGGGTACTCCTCGTGCACGCTGGTGACGTTCACGATCCGGCCGCCGCGCCCCTCGGCGACCATCCGCCGGGCCGCCCGCTGCGCGCACAGGAACGGCCCGTCCAGGTCCACCGCCAGCACCGAACGCCAGCGCTCGTAGTCCATGTCGAGCAGCGGCTCCGACGACCCGGTGCCGGCGTTGTTGACCAGCACGCCGAGCCCGCCCAGGTCCCCGGCCAGCTCGTCGACGACGTGCGCGGCGCGGACCGGGTCGGTCAGGTCGTGGCGGCGCACGGCCGCCGCCTTGCCCGCGTCCCGTACCAGCGCGGCGGTCTCCCGTGCGCCGTCCTCGTCCTCGTGGTAGGTGATCCCCACGTCGAACCCGTGCTCGGCCAGCAGCACGGCGGTGGCCCTGCCGATGCCGGAGTCGGCGCCCGTGACGACGGCGACCCGGTCGTAGGTGTCGGTCATGCCGTCCCTCCTGCCCCGCACCCCGGCGCCTAACGCGGCCGTCTCACCAGGGGGCGGGGGCCGGCGGCGGGACCACCGGAGGGCGGTCGTCGCAGGTGAGGGTGTTGGGCAGGAGCCAGGGGGCGAGCCAGCCGTCGTTGCCGCCGCCGTCCGTCAGCGAGAACTCCGAGCCGGCGGGGGTGAAGTGGAAGGTGCCGCAGTTGTTGACGGGGACGGCGCCCACGTTGCGGGCGTCCACGTTCTCGAAGGTGGCCGAGCCGGCGGCGCGGGCGCTGAGCACCGAGGTGCCCGTGCCGTCCACCCGGACGTCCTTGAAGCGCAGGCCGGTGATGGAGTAGAGGTCCTTGACGGGCCAGTCGGCGACCAGCATGACGGCGTTGTAGGTGGTGTCCAGGTAGTGGTCGCCGGTCACCCGGATGTCGGCGTCGATGTTCCGCTCCAGGGCGTAGAACCAGATGGCGCCGAGGCCGATCTTCCAGTTCAGCTCGTACGTGCCGGCCCGCACCGTGGTGTTGCCGGTGATGTCCAGGCGGCCCGCGAACGGCTCGGCGCCGAAGCGGGAGCCGACCTGCAGGGCGCTGCCCTCGCGGACGGGGTCGGCGATCAGGTTCGCCGAGACCGTGTTGTCCGTGCCGCCGTAGACGGCGATGCCGTTGGCCAGCACCGGCGTCTGGACCGTGTTGTGGTCGAACGTGTTGCGGGCGTCCGCCGTCCGCTCCGACCACATCGCCAGGCCGTCGTCGCCGGAGTTGCGGACGAAGTTGTCCGACACGACCGTGCCGGTGACGCCGGTGTGCAGGTTGAGCCCGTCGGCGATCTGGTCGGCGATCACGTTGCCGACGACGCGGGTGCCGTTCATCGGGCCGTCGAACCAGAGGCCGACCTTGGTGTGGTGGAGGTAGAGGCCCTCGATCGTGGAGTCGCTCATCGCGCCGCCGACGCCGTTGACCTGGTCGGTGTCGATGCGCTCGCGGACGTCGCCCTCGATGGCGAACCCGGACAGGCGCACGTTCCGGCTGCCGCCGTCCGCGGCGTCCTTGCCGTAGAAGCCGACGCCGGTGTGGACGGACCCGTCGGGCGCGGGGGCGTCCAGGGCGACCTCGCGGCCCTTGATGATCGTGTACCAGCTTCCGGCACCGATGATCGTCACGTCGTCCACGACGATGTGCCGGTTGACCTGGTACGTGCCGGGCGGGACGTAGACCTTCAGGTGGGCGCGCCTGGCGAAGGCGATGGCCCGGTCGAAGGCGGCCGACGACTCGCGGCGCCCGGACGGGTCGGCGCCGAAGGCCAGCACGTTCGCCGCGACCGGCTCGATCCGCGGCGGGGCGACGAGCTCGGAGTCGAGCAGGTCGACGACCGTCCAGGCGGCTCCGGCGCCCGCCGTCAGCCGGATCCGGTCGCCCGCCCGGTAGGTGCGCCCGAGCAGCAGGCGCTGCTCGTCGTAGAAGTGGCTGGGCCGGAACGGCTTGGCGATCGCCGGGGCCGGGGTGGTGGCGCCGGGCACGCAGGAGCACTCGGTGATCCACCAGTCGGGGTGCAGCAGGTCGGCGCCGGGGTCGTTGGTGAAGGGGTACTGGTTGTACAGCCACGAGTACTGCGAGGTCAGCGTCATGGTGGCCCGGTGGCGGCCGTTGACCGCGACGTCGAGCGGCGCGGTGATGCCGCCGCCCGTGGGCGCGTCGGGGATGCTGTAGCGCACCGTGATCGCGTTGGCCGCGGCCGGCAGGGTGAACTCGACGTGCCGGCCGGGCGTCAGCCGGACCGCCCGCCGCCCGGACGCCTCGGCGGGCAGCGTGTACGCGGTGCGGTCGGGGCCGATGACCGTGCCGTCCGTCGGGGCGTTCTCGGCCTCCTGCTCGGCGAAGCCGACGCGCGCGCCCCGGCCGGCGACGAGGGCGGGGTCGAGGGCGGCCCTGGTGACCACGGGCCGCCGCGCCGCGGCGGCTGCAGCGGCGGCTTGAGTGGCGGCTTGAGTGGCGGCCTGCGCGGGGACGGCGAGCGAGGCGAGGGGGAGGCCGAGAGCCGCGGCGAGCACCGCCACGACCCTCCGGGATGTGCTCGTGCCTGACATCCGAAGCTCGATTCTCTCGGGGGGTGAGGTGACAGTAGGACCCCACGCCCCCGCGACACAAGACTCCTGCGAGGAAGTTTCGAAGCGTTGTTGTCGAGGTGCAAGCGTTTATTAGTTTTTTGCGACAGATACGCAAGAGACTTGCGTCAGGGGAGCCAGCTCACCCGGCCGTGCAGGGCGGCGTACCCGACGAAGGCCACCACGTCGATCAGCGTGTGCGCGATCACCAGCGGCATCGCGCGCCCCCACCGCTGGTACAGCCGCCCGAACACCAGCCCCATCACCACGTTCCCGACGAACCCCCCGAACCCCTGATACAGGTGGTACGACCCCCGCAACACCGACGACACGACCACCGCCCGCCACGGTCCCCAGCCCGCCTGGTCCAGCCGGTGCAGCAGGTAGCCGCTGACCAGCACCTCCTCCAGCACCCCGTTCTGCGTGGCGGCCAGCAGCAGCACCGGCACCCGCCACCACACCTCCGGCAACTGGCCCGGCACCACCGTCAGGTTGACGCCCAGCGCGTAGACGACCAGGTAGAAGGCCAGCCCCGTGCCGCCGATCGCGGCGGCGAGCAGCGCGCCGCGCAACGTGTCGCGGCCCGGCTCGCGCAGGTCCACCCCGATCGTCCGCACCGACTCGCCCGACCGGACCAGCAGGTACGCCACCAGCGCGACCGGCGCCACCGAGATCGCGATGTCCACGAGCTGCAACGTCAGGTCCAGCCATGGCCGCCCGGGGGCCAGCGAGCCGACCAGCACGGCCTGCTGCCCCTTCAGCTCCTTGGGCGCGGTCAGCGAGCCGATCAGCCGGACCAGCGACAACACCGCGCTGGCGCCGAGCGAGACCGACAGCACGACGAGGATCTCGGCTCTGATGAGCCGGGGGCCGAGGGCCGGAGCGGGTGCGAGTGACTGGGTGTGCATGGGCCGCAGATTAGCCGCCCAGCGCTCCGATCCGGATAAAGCACCCCTTGTCGGCGGGTCCCCGGGACCCGGTCAAGGCGATGTCACACTTCCCGTCCCGGGTTCCTCTCAGAGGGCATGAACGACATGATTCTCGTCACCGGCGCCACCGGGACGTTCGGACGCCCGCTGGTCGAACTGCTCACCGCCCGAGGGGCCAAGGTACGCGCCGTCACCCGCTCGACGGCCGGGGTGCGCCTGCCCGCCGGGGCCGAGGCCGTCGAGGGCGATCCGGCCCGCCCCGAGACCCTCGCCGGCCACCTGGACGGCGTCACCGCCGTCTTCCTGCACCCGCGCGCCATCGGCGACGGGGCGCCCGGCCTGCTCGCCCGCGCCGCCGAACGCGGGGCGCGGCGGGTGGTGGCCCTGTCCGCGATGAACGTCGACGAGCCCCTCGACGAGCAGCCCTCCCGCTTCCGCGGCGACCGGAACAAGGAGGCCGAGGCCGCCGCCGTGGACAGCGGCCTGGAGTGGACCAGCCTGCGCGCCGCCTCCTTCGCCGGGAACGCCCTCCAGGCGTGGGCCCCCCAGATCCGGGCCGGGGACGTCGTCCGGTACGTGCACGCCGGCTTCCAGGAGGTGCCGATCGACGAGCGGGACCTGGTCGAGATCGCCGCCAGGGCGCTGCTCGGCGGGCCCGCCGGAGGCCGGCTCGAACTGACCGGGCCCGAGTCGCTGACCCACGCCGCGATGGTGGCCGTGCTCGGCGAGGCGATCGGCCGGCCGTTGCGCTTCGAGGAGATCCCGCCGCAGGCCGCCGAGCGGCATCTGGTCGCGGGCGGCCTGCCGGAGCCGTTCGTCCGCGCCCTGCTGGCCCGCTACGCCAGGTACGCCACGCGCCCCCAGCACCCGGTCACCGAAGACGCGGCCGCGGTGCTCGGCCGCCCGCCCGGCACCTTCGCCGCCTGGGCCGCCGCCCACGCCCCCGCCTTCGCCCGCCAGGACCGCTCGCCCGGCCTTCGCCCGCATGGCTGACCAGCCGACACCGACCGGAGGATCCCGTGCCGCACTCCACCGCCTACGTCGTCACCGCGCTGGTGACGATCGCCTGCAACGCCTTCTCCGGGTTCGCCGCCATCACCCGTCTGGAACCGGTCATGCGGTCGCTCGGCCCCGCGCTCGACCGGGCCGGGGTGCCGCAGTCGTGGCTGGTCTGTCCGATCGGCACGCTGAAGGCGGCCGGCGCGGCGGGGCTGACGCTCGGCCTGCTGGGCGTGCCCCTGGCCGGGACGGCGGCCGCGGCCGGGCTCGTCCTCTACTTCGTCTGCGCCCTCTACACCCACCTGCGCGTGGCCGACCGCTCGCCGCAGTTCTACCTGGCGACGGTGTTCCTCGCGCTCGCGGTCGCCACCCTGGCGCTGGATCCGGCGCTGGTGCCGCGGCCCTGAGCGGTCAGCCGCGCTCGGGGACGGCCATCTCGCCGAGCAGCGACCAGTCGTCCTGCGGGACGTTCGCGTTCACGATGCGCGGCGTCTCGGCCAGGTAGCCGGGCAGCACCTGCTGGGCGTGCTTGAAGTGCGCCGACGTCACGTGCGCCGCCCCGGCCGCGTCGTCGCGGAAGGCCTCGACGAGGACGTACTCGGCCGGGTCGTCGAGGCTGCGCGACCAGTCGAACCACAGGCAGCCCGGCTCGGCGCGGGTGGCCTCGGTGAACTCGGCCGAGATCTCCGGCCAGCGGCCGGCGTGCTCCGGCAGGACGCGGAACTTCGCGGTGATGAAGATCATGACGGGAACTCCCGAGGTCGGCGGCGTTACGGCACGAGACTAGCCGCACACCGCCGCCCGGCCACGGCGGACCTCACACGCGTCGCGTCACCTGATCACGCCGCAGGCCGTGCGCCCGCCCGCGTCGCCCGTCCTGCGGGTGGCCTCGTCGGGGCCGTCGGGGGCGTAGCGGGCGGGGATGTTGGCCAGGTTGTCGGGCAGCGCGTGCACGATGACCGCGCTGCCGTCGGCGTCGGTCAGCTCGCGCAGCCCGAACCGGTCGGTGACGACCGACGCGGCGCCCGACCCGTCCTTGCCGACCAGCAGCGGCGGCAGGTCGCCCGAGTGCCCGGCGTGGACGCCGCCGGCCAGGTCGAAGTGGCCTCCGGCGGTGAAGAAGGGGGAGACCTGGCCGGTCGCGGGATCGACGGCCTTCGGGTCGCACAGCCCCGTCGTGTGGATGTGGAAGCCGTGGAAGCCGGGCGTCAGGCCCTTGACCGAGACCGAGACGCGCGCCGTCCCGAACCCCTCGCGCAGGATGCTGAGCCGCCCGACCGCGGCGCCGTGCGTGTCGCGGATGACCACGGGCCGCGGGTCGCCCTGGCGCGAGGCGGTGGCGTCGGCCACCGCGCTCACGCCGATGGCGGCGACCCCGGCGGCGAGCGCGAGGCAGAGCGCCAGATGTGTCCGGCCGAACGTCCGTGCCTTGGGCATGGCGAAACCGTCCCTCGTGAGGCGGAGATGTGCGGACTCATCGAGGGTACGGTCGTGCCGCGCCGCCTGTCGTATAGCTCTTGAGTCACCCGTCGGGGTTATGGGGCCGTCCGGTCGTCGGGGGCCGGCTCCCCGAGGCCGGTCTCTCCCAGGTCCGTCTGGTCCAGGCCGGGCTCGCCCGCGTCGGGACGGTCCGCGTCCCGGTCGGGACGGGCAGGGGCGCAGGCGTCGCCGCAACCGCCGAAGCGCCCGGTGTCGATCGGCGTGAACCGCGTGGCGGGCACGCCCTTCAGCGCCGCCCTCATCGTGTCGTTCCAGATCGGCCCCGGCAGCGAGGCACCGGCCACCAGGGCGAAGTACCGGCCGCCGATCGTGGTGTTCACCAGCTTGTACCGCTGCGAGCCGCGCGGGTCGCCGATGCTGACCGCGCCCGCCAGATCCGGGGTGAACCCGGCGAACCACGCCGAGGCGTACCCGTCGGTGGTGCCGGTCTTGCCCGCCGCCGGACGGCCGATGCCGCCGACGCGGCTCATCGTGCCCTTGGTGAACACGCCCGACAGGATGTGCGCGGTCGCGTCGGCGACGCCCGGATCGAGCGCCTGCCGGCACGACGGCCGGTACGAGGCCGGCCGGCCGGTGGCGGCGTCGGTGATCTTGGTGATGGCCATCGGCGCGCAGTACCTGCCCCGGGCGGCGATGGCGGCGTACGCGGTGGCCACCGTCACCGGGTCGGTCTCGTTGATGCCGAGCGTGAACGTCTCGTACTCCTGGAGCTTGCGCCCGTCGGCCCGCGCGATCCCGAGCGACTTGGCCGTCTCCACCGTCCGGCACAGCCCCACCCGCTGCTCCAGCGCCATGAAGAACGTGTTCACCGAGCCCCACGTGCCGGTCTGCAGCGTCTTGAAACCGGGGGAGCCCTCGTCGTTGGTGACCGTCCAGGACGGGTCGCCGACGCCGGCGCCGGCGCAGTTCCTGAAGGCGGCGGTGGAGGGGGCGTTGTAGCCGTTGCCCACGGTGATGCCGTCGTCCATCTTCATGCCCTGCTTGAGCGCCTCGACCAGGGTGAACGTCTTGAACGTCGAGCCCGCCTGGAAGCCGATCAGCCCGCCGTGCCGCGCGTCGGCCACCGCGTTGAAGGAGATCTGCTTCTTCCTGGCCGAGGAGCCGTAGCCGCGGCTGGCGGCCATGGCCCTGATCGCGCCGGTGCCGGGCTCGACCAGCGCCTCGGCGGCCAGGGCGTGGTCGGTGGCGTTGACGTGCTTCCTGATCGCCCGGTCGGCGGCGGCCTGGGCCTTCGGGTCGAGCGTGGTGTAGATCTTCAGGCCGCCCTGCGCGAAGGCGCGTTCCCTGGCCCGCCGCGTGTCGCCGAAGGCCGGGTTGGACAGCAGCTCGTGCCGGACGTACTCGCAGAAGTACGGATAGTCGCTGTCGCCGCAGCCGTTGGGCAGCCGGACGCCCTTGAACCCCAGCTTCTTCGCCTTGGCCGCGGACGCCTGCTCCGGCGTGATCCTGCCGAGCTCGGCCATCCGGTCGAGCACCACGTTCCGCCGGTCGAGCAGCAGCGCGCGGGCCTTCTTGCCGCGGCTCGGGTCGGTCGTGTTCGGGTCCTGCACGGCGCCCGCCAGCGTGGCGGCCTGGGCCAGGTCGAGCCGGGACGCCGGGACGCCGAAGAACCGCCTGGCCGCCGCCTGCACGCCGTTGGCCCCCGCGCCGAAGTAGGCGATGTTGAGGTAGCGGCGCAGGATCTCGTCCTTGCCGTACTTCCGCTCGACGCCCATCGCGTAACGCAGCTCCTTGAGCTTGCGGGCGTAGCTGGCCTCCAGGGCCTTGTTCTTGTCCTGCTCGGTGTCGGCCGCGTTGAGCAGCACCTGCTTGACGTACTGCTGGGTGATGCTCGAACCGCCCTGGCTGAGCCGGTCGGAGCTGAGGTTCTTGACCAGGGCGCGCAGCGTGCCCTCCATGTCGATCGCGCCGTGCTGGTAGAACCGGTCGTCCTCGATGGCGACGACCGCCGTCCGCATCACCTCGGAGATCTGGTCCAGGCGGACGATCTCGCGGTTCTGGTCGTAGAAGCGGGCGATCACGTTGCCGCGGGCGTCGTACACGGTGGAGGTCTGCGCGAGGGGCGGCTCGACCAGCGCCACCGGCTTGAGGTTCAGCTGCTCGGTGGCGGAGACGACCAGCGTGCCGGTGCCGCCGACGGCGGGCAGCGTGATCGCGGCCGTCAGCAACCCGGCCGACATCGCCGCGACCGTGAGCCGGGCGATGTTCGACAGGCGATTGGGCATGCGGGAGCACCTCCGGGCGGGAACAGGGGCAAGCCCGGACATGACAGCACAGGACAAAAGGCGGTGTCCAAGACCGATATCAGCCATCCGGTGATATCGGGATCGATATCACGCCAGCCTACGGGCCACGCGCGAACCCCCGTCGCGCGTGGCCGTCCGGCGGTCAGAGCAGCGACGGCGCGACCGGCTGCACCTGGTTCTCGACGTGCTCCTTCAGCCGCACCAGATCCTGCCGCAGCTTGCGCGCGGGATGCGCGCCGAGCAGCCCGGCGATGGCGTGCCCGGCCGCCCCCGCGATGGGGTTGTAGCACAGGTGCACCTGGACGCGCGTCCTGCCGTCGGCCTGGGCGTCCACGCGCAGCACGCCGGTGTGGGCGATGAGCTCGCCGTCGCCGGACTTCCAGGCGATCTCCGCGCCCTCCTCGCGCTTGGTCTCGGTGGCCGTGAAGCGGATGCGCGTCCCGGCCGGGCCCCTGATCACCCAGTGGGAGCGCAGCTCGTCGGCCGACAGCCGCACCTCCTCGACGTCCGGCATGAAGCGCGGGAACAGCGAGTAGTCGCTCACCAGCGGCCACACGGCCGCCACCGGTGCCGCGATCGAGACGGCCGCGTTGACGTCGATCGCCTCGCGACCGGCGTTGACGCCGGTGAGGCGGCGCAGCGGCAGGTTCGTCGCGGCCCGCACGGCCAGCGCGGACGCGGCGCAGCGGGTCAGCCAGGACAGCGGCCTCGGCAGCTTGCCGGTGATCGCCCAGATCGAGGCCGCCGCCCCGCCCGCGACCAGCCTGGTCGAGGGCGACCAGCGCTGCTGGAACAGCTCCGGCACCGCCTTGCGGCGACGGCCCTGGCCCTGCAGCCGGGGCGCGTCGGTGCCGTCCCTGTGCACGTGCCAGTTGGTCTCCACCCGTTTGACGCCCGGGATGCGGCGCAGCTTCTGGCGGGCGCGCTCGTCCTCGCCCGCGAGCACGTCGCCGGAGAGCGTCACGACGCGCTCGCGCACGTCGACCTCGACGGCGTGCGGGTGGCTGATGTGACGGCCCAGTTCGGCGCGTACGCGTTCGTGCAGGACGCGGTCGTCGGCGGAGCCGCCGGTCAGGCGGTACCTGGCCGCCGCGGCCGACCCGCGGCCCCTGTTGGACAGGTCGCGGCCGAGCACGCCCAGGCCGTCGCGCACCTCGTGGGTCGCGTGCGAGCCCTTGTCCCGCACGCGGGCGCGGCGCGTCCGGCCCCGGTCCGGATCCAGCAGGTACGTCACCGCGGCCCCGGCGCAGGCGCCGAGCACGGCCGCGACGAACGGGTGCGACCGTCCTCGCGACTCCGTGTGCACGATCTGGATGCGCCGCGGAGCCGGTTGCCGCGATTCCCCGTTGATGGAGCTGATGCCCCGAAAAGCAGTCGTGCGCATGACCACAATCCCCCTCGCTCGCACTTCCCGCTGGCCGTGGCCTACCCCGCAGGTCACAGCGCTAACGGGGGCCGTCCGGACGCGTTGGTCGCCCGCGATACCGGGCAGGAGGGACGACAGGGGATTTAAGGGGAGTTCTGGCATGAGAAGCACGGTTCGCACCGCGACGCAGGCGTTCTGGATCGACGCCGGGCACGGCGGGACGCAGGAGCACTACGGCGAACAGCTGCGCAGGTGGCGGCACGCGTTCGCGGCCACGGGCGGGGAGCCGGGCGCGAGCGGCGTCACGCTGGATCCCCTGCACTTCGCGCTGGCCGCCTGGGAGGTCGCCACCCGGCCGGTCGCCGACTCCCCGTACGTGCGCACCCATCCCCGGGTCCTGGACGCGACCTGCCACCGGGCCGAGGACGGCCGCGATCCGCTGGCCGTGGTCGAGCTCGCCGCGCCGCCGCCCGTCCCGCTGCCGGACGGCTGGTCGAGCTGGCGGCACCAGGGCGAGCAGCCGTACGCGGCCGGCGCGGAGGGCACGCCGACCGCCCTGAGCACGCTGGAGCTGCGCATCCCCCTGTCCGGGAACCGGCTGCCGACGCCCACCCGGCCGCGCGCCGAGGGCCTGCCCAACCTGGACGACGCCCAGGCCTCGCTGGAGGCGTTCGTGGCCGAGCTGAACGCGGCGGTCACCCCGTTCCTGCGCGAGCTGGACGGCGCCGAGGGCGTCCTCGACACCGACGGCGCCACGCTGATCCAGTGGCTGCGCACGCAGATCGAGGCCGACAAGGCCACCGCGGAGGCGGCGGGCGCCGGACCCTGGCGCTACCTCACGGCCGCCGGCCCGGCCGCCGCCCCGGTACGCCAGGGCGCGGGCGGCGCGCGGCGGCTGGAGTTCGGCGGCGGGCGGACGATCACCCGCGTCGGCTTCCACGACGACGACCTGCTCCACCCGGTCGAGGCGATCCACATCGCCCTGCACGACCCGGCCGACGCGATCGCCCGCTGCGGCGCCGAGCTGGCGTTGCTGAACGAGCACACCCCGCCGCTGTCGGCCGGGGACGCCGGGGACGCCGTCTGCCCGCTGTGCGGCGAGGCCGCCGGCTCCCCCTGCCAGACGCTGCGCCACCTGGCCTACGGCTACCGCCTGCGCCCCGGCTGGCGGCCCGAATGGAGCCCCTCCCGCTGATCGCTCCCGGCTCTCGTGTCTACATGTAGTTGCCCTCGCCCTGGGCGCCGACGCCGTCGGGGCGGGGGAGGGCGCGGCCGGCGTGCAGGCCGAGCTGCTGCTGGCGGGCGGCGGCCTGCTGGAGCTGGAGCCCGGCCTGGATGCCCTGGAACACGCCCTCCAGCCAGCCCACGAGCTGCCCCTGCATGACCCGGATCTCCATCTCCGTCGGCGTCCCGCCGTTGGGCGTGGGCCGCAGGCGCTCCAGCTCGTCGCGCAGCTCGGGCGCGACCGCCCCGGCGACCTCCTGGATAGCCTGCTCGTAGATGCGGTGCATGCGTTCCCTGGCGCGCTCCTCCAGGTGCACCCCCTTGGCCTCCTCCAGCAGGCTGCGGGCCATCGCGCTCACGCGGAGCAGCCGGGCGGGCTCCTCGACGCTTTCGATGTCCGTCCTCACGGCATCGCGCAGGGTGTGCTCACGCTGCTCGTCCCCCGATGCTGGATGCGGCGTCGTCGTCATGTCCTCAGTCCTCGTTCACGCAGGTGAGCGGCTCGCTACCGCCAGCAACAGCCCTTCCCGGTGCCCCGCCGTTCACTCGTGGGAGCGGCCGGAATCCTGGGTAGGGGTCACCCTCATGAACCGGCGAGACGACGATCCCGAGGACGAGTTCTTCGCTCCGGTGCTGCGCGAGCCGCCGCCCCCGGACGAGATCAGCCGCTCAGGCGTGGTGAGCGACACCGGCGTGCCCGGCGTGCACGGCGGCGGCGAGGGGCACTGGCCACAGAAGCCGCCGCCGTCGAACGCGCTCGGCCTGCGCCTGCTGGCCGCCGCGCTGCTGCTGCTCGCCGGGGTCGTGCTGGCGGTGCTCGCGGTGCTGGCCGGACGGCTGCCGCTGGCGCTGCCGCCGGCGATCCTGGCGGTGGCCGCCGCCGCGTACCTGGTGGTGTTCGCGCGGCGGCGCGCCCGCGACGACGGCGGCCCGCCCACCTTCGGCTAGCGCGACGCCGGGCGGCCCGTCCCGCCCGGGGCGGGGCGGTCACCTGGGGTTTCGGCCCGTCTGTGGGGGTACACGCCCGCTGAGGGGAAGAGGAGCCGTGATGTCTCTCATCGACCGTGACTGTGTACGCAGGCTGCTGGAGTCGGAGCACGCCGACGCGACGCTCGTGTTCGTCCGGGGCGACTGCGTCGTGCTGCGGGCCGCGGAGATCGACGACGCCCACCGGGGGCTGGTGATAGCCAGCCGCCAGGACGTCATGGCCCAGCTCCCCGACGGCGCCGCGACGAGCGGGCAGGCCCTCGACGACCTCGCCGTGCGGCTGGACAACGTGGTGCGCGACCTCGGCGCCTGAGCGCCGGCCGGCCCGCGTCGCGGCCGCATGTCCTGAATCTGCAAGCCGCCACGTCCACCTGGGGAAAGACGGTGTCGGTCCCGCCGGGATTCACTGCCGGGAACACGACACGAAAGGGGCCGTTCAGATGCCCGACAACCCCACCGGCGAGTTCTGGAAGGACCTGCGGCCGATCGAGAACTCCTTCCGGCCGGACGCGCTGCCCGAGGTGTACCTGTCCAAGGTGGCCACCGACGACGACCGGTACTACGTGCCGTTCACCGAGACCGTCGGCTCCCGGCCGCTGTGGATCAACGTCAAGGACAACAGCTGGGCCGACATCCTGCGGGCCAAGGAGGCCGGGCTGGTCAACCGGCACTACCACCCGCACGAGGTGTTCGCGTACACGATCTCCGGCAAGTGGGGCTACCTGGAACGCCCCTGGACGGCCACCGCCGGCGACTTCGTCTACGAGGCCCCGGGCGAGGGCCACACGCTGGTCGCCTACGACAGCGGCGAGCCGATGAAGACGTTCTTCATCGTCAAGGGCCCGCTGGTCTGGCTGGACGAGAACGGCGACCCCGACGGCTTCTTCGACGTGCACGACTACATCAAGATGTGCCGCGAGCACTACGAGAAGGTCGGCATCGGCGCCGACTACGTCAACTCCCTGTTCCGCTGACCGCCGCCCCGCCGCATCCCCCGAAATGAGAGCGTCATGACCGACCTCGCGGCCGCGCCGGACACCAGGGCCGCCGACCGGTACGAGAACCGCCTTCTCGTCATCCTCTTCCTGTCCTTCGGCTTCGTCTTCTTCGACCGGCAGGCACTGTCGTTCCTGGCGCCGTACATGGACCAGGACTTCGGCCTGTCCAACGCCGAGCTGGGCACGCTGTCCGGCGTGCTCGCGCTCACCTGGGCGCTGGCCGGGATGTTCGCCGGCCGCCTGTCCGACGTGCTCGGCAGGCGCAAGCCCATCCTGGTCGTGGCCGTGGTGCTGTTCTCGCTGTTCTCGGCCTCGTCCGGGCTGATGGGCGGGTTCGCCGGGCTGCTGGCCGCCCGCGCGCTGATGGGCACGGCCGAGGGCGCCGTGCTGCCGATGGCGCAGTCGCTCATGGTCGAGGCCAGCCGGGAACGCCGCAGGGGCTTCAACATGGGCCTGCTGCAGGGCTCGTCGGCCGGGCTGCTCGGCGGCATCCTCGCGCCGCTGGTGGTGGTGTGGATCGCCGAGACCTACGACTGGCGGATCGCCTTCTACGTCACGATCGTGCCGGGGCTGGTGATGGCCCTGCTGATCGCGAAGTTCGTCCGCGAGCGGTCGCCGCGGACGGCGGCCGAGGCGCCCGCCAAGGAGCCCGCCAAGAAGCCGAGGGTGCCGCTGGGCGAGGTGCTGAAGCTGCGCAACATCGTCGTGTGCATGCTCATCGCCTGCTGCTACCTCACCTGGTTCGTCACCATCATCACCTTCACGCCGACGTACCTCACCCAGGTGAAGGGCTTCGGGCCGGGCACGATGAGCGGCGTCATGACCTGCCTGGGCGTGGCCTGGGTGCTCTGGGGCTTCGCCACCCCGGCCATCTCCGACCGGCTGGGCCGCAAGCCCGCGCTGATCGGCTTCACCGCGCTGGCGGTGTTCTGCCCGCTGGCCGTGGTCTACGTCGAGAGCCCCGTGCTGCTCGGCGCGATCATGATCGTCACCTACACCGGGCTCGGCTGCTTCACCCTGTTCATGGCCACCATCCCGGCCGAGACCGTGCCGCGCGGCGCGCTGGCCACCGCGCTCGGCGTGATCATGGGCGTGGGCGAGCTGGCGGGCGGCTTCCTGGGCCCGATGGTCGCCGGTTGGGCGTCCGACCAGTGGGGGTTGCAGGCCGCGATGTTCATCGCCGCCGGCGGCGCACTGGTCGTGGTGGGGCTCGCCTTCGCCCTGAAGGAGACGGCCCCCGCCGTGCTGCGCAGGGCGGCCGCGTGAGGGCCGCGGTCTGGCACGGGGCGAAGGACGTGCGGGTCGAGGACGTCCCCGTGCGCGAGCCCGGCCCGGGGGAGGCGGCGATCGCGGTGGCGTACTGCGGGATCTGCGGCAGCGACCTGCACGAGTACGCCGACGGCCCGCACGCCATCCCCGTGGGCGAGCCGCACCCGGAGTCCGGCGTCCGCGCGCCGATCGTGCTCGGTCACGAGTTCTGCGGCACGGTCACCGGCCTCGGCGCGGGCGTGACCGGCCTGGCCGTCGGCGACCGGGTCGCGGTGGAGCCGCACTACCGGTGCGGGAACTGCCCGCGCTGCCTGGCGGGGGAGTACAACATCTGCCGCCATTTCGGGTTCGCCGGGCTGATGGGGCACGGCGGGCTCGCCGAACGGGCGACGGTGCCCGCGTACATGCTGCACCGGCTGCCCGAGTCGGTGCCGCTGGAGCAGGCGGCGGTGTTCGAGCCCGCGGCCGTGGCCCTGCACGCGGTGCGGCGGGCCGGGATCCGCGCCGGCGACACCGTCGCGGTCCTCGGGCTCGGCCCGATCGGGCTGCTCGTGGCCCGCTTCGCGGCGCGGGCCGGCGCGGGCCGCGTGGTGGCCGCCGACCGCTCGCCCGCCCGCCTGGAGCCGGCCCGCCGCCTCGGCGTCGAGGCGGCGACGGGCGACCGGCTGGCCGAGGCGGTCGGCGGGGAGGGCGCGGACGTCGTCTTCGAGGCCGTCGGCTCGGAGAGCACACTGCGCGCCTGCCTGGCCGCCACCAGACGCGGCGGCCGGGTGGTCTTCCTCGGGCTGACCGGCACGGTCTCCCTCGACGCCTTCGCCCTGGTCAACAACGAGCAGACGATCGTGACCAGCGTCGGCTACCGCGACGCCTACCCCGAGCTGATCCGCATGGTCGCCGAGGAGGGCGTGGACCTGGCCGCGATCGTCACCGCGACCATCCCGCTGGAGCACGTGGTGCGCGACGGGTTCGAGGCGCTGCTGCGCGGCGAGGACCAGGTCAAGGTGCTGGTGCGACCGTCTCAGGACGGGGGTCGGCTCCGGTGACCGACGGACTCGCCCCCGGGCTGTTCGCCGGGCGGCAGGCGTTCGTGACCGGCGGCACCTCCGGCATCGGCGCGGCGACCGCCGTGCTCCTGGCCGAGTTGGGCGCCGCCGTGACCGCGCTCGGCCTGCCGCCCGCCGACCCGGCCGAGCTGCCCGTGCACCCGCTGGTCCGGGTGGTGGAGCACGACGTGCTCGACCGGGGCGGCCTGGCCCGCCTGCTGTCGGCCGGCGACCCGCTCGACGCGCTGGTCAACTGCGCGGGCGTCAGCCACGACCGCGAGGAGTACGACCTGGCCCGCTGGCAGCGCGTCATCGAGGTCAACCTGACCGCCACCATGGTCGCCTGCCAGGCCGCCCGCCCGGCGCTGGCCGAGCACGGCGGCGCGATCGTGAACGTCTCCTCCATGTTCGCCTTCTCCGGCAGCAGGGACCGGCCCGCCTACAGCGCCAGCAAGGGCGGCGTCTCCCAGCTCACCAAGTCGCTGGCGGCCGAGTACGCCGCCGACGGCATCAGGGTCAACGCCGTCGCCCCCGGCTTCGTGGTCACCCCGCTGGCCCGCGGCGTGCTCGACGACCCGCCGGCCCTGGCCCAGGTGCTGGCCCGCATCCCCGGCGGGCGGCTCGGCAGGCCGCGCGAGGTCGCCTCGGTGGTGGCGTTCCTGTGCTCGCCGGGCGCGTCGTACGTCACCGGGGCGGTCGTCCCGGTGGACGGAGGCTATCTGGCTGTGTGACATCTCACCTAAGCTGTGTGTCCCCTGACCGGCACGAACGCGAGGAGGGTCGCCTTGTCCGCCGTCTCCGTGATCTCCCAGGCCACGACCGAGCACGTCGAACCCGCCGAGCGCATCCACTTCTGGGAGGACTACAACCGCAGGGCGCTGGTGGGCCTGTCGTGCACGTCGTACTCCGAGCACGGCCTGGTGGCCAGGCAGACCAACATCGAGCTGGCCGGGCTGCGGCTGGCCGAGATCGCCGGGAACGCCCACGCGATCGAACGCAGCCCGCAGACCGTCAGGTCCACGCCGAAGGACTCGGTGTTCGCGACCCTGCTGCTCAAGGGCGAGGCGGTGTTCCTGCACGAGAACGGCTGCCTGGCCGCCACGGCGGGCGAGCTGGTCGTCTACGACACGCGCCGGCCGTACCTGTTCGGGTTCTCCTCCTCGATGCGGCAGATCCTGGTGGACGTCCCGCGCGAGCTGTTCGCGCAGGCGTGCGTGGCGGGCGGGCTGCCGGGGCCGATGGTGTTCGGCAGGGGGACGGCTCGGGAGGGCGTGCTCGTGGCCGCGCTGCGCTCGATGATCGGCGGCTTGGCCGCCCTGCGGTCCGCGCCCGACCCGGCCGAGGCCGAGCGGGCCGTGCTCGACCTGCTCAGGCAGCTCGCCGAGGAGCGTACGGGCGGGCGTCCCGGGCCGGACGCCTACCGGTCGCAGCTCATCGTCGCCGAGGACTACATCGACCGGCACCTGCACGACCCCTGCCTGGGGGCGGCGCAGGTGGCCGGGGTCATGGGCATCTCCGTGCGGCACCTGGCGCGCATCTTCGAGTCCACCGGCCGCTCGCCCGCCCGGCACATCGTGGAGCGGCGGCTGGTCCGGGCGCACGCCGAGCTGACCGGGCCGGGCGCACTGGAGACCACGATCGCCGACGTGGCCCACCGATGGGGTTTCTCCAGCCAGGCCCACTTCGCCCGCCTGTTCCGCGCCCGGTACGGCCTGACCCCGAGCGAGGCCCGCGCCGAGGCCACCCGGTAGGCAGGACGCGCTAGGGGAGCCGGCCGGTGTGCGCGAGGTCGGCCTCCATGCCCGCGGCCGTCCGCCTGAGCTCGGGCAGCACGTCGCGCAGCAGGTGGTCGCGGCTGGCCCGGCCGGCGTGCGTGGCCACGTTGACCGCGGCCACCACGCGCCCGTCCGGCCCGCGCACGGGGACGGCGATCGACCGCACGCCCTCCTCCAGCTCCTGGTCCACCAGCGCGTAGCCGTCGGCGGCGGCCTGCCGGACGGCCGCGGCCAGCCCCTCCGGCGAGGTGATCGTGTGCCGGGACAGCGGCTTCGGCTCGATGGCGGCCACCCGGGCGGCGGGCAGCCCGGCCAGCAGCACCCGGCCCATGGACGTGGCGTACGCCGGGAAGCGGGTGCCGACCGTGATGTCCACGCTCATGATGCTGACCGTCGGCACCCGGGCCACGTAGAGCACGTCGTCGCCGGACAGCACCGCCACCGACGCCGACTCGCGGACGCGTGCCACCAGGTCGGCCAGGTGCGGCTGGACCACCTCGCCGAACGTACGCCCCGACAGGTGGGCGTAGCCCAGTTCGAGCACCTTGGGCAGCAGCACGTGGCGGTCACCCTCGGCGGCGGCGTAGCCGAGGCCCTCCAGGCTCAGCACCGCGCGCCGGACCGTGGCCCGGGGCAGGCCGGTCACCCTGGCGGACTCGGCCAGCGTGCAGCCGCCGCGCGCCGACCCGAGCGAGACCAGCACGGCCAGGCCGCGGGCGAGCGACTGCAGGTAACCCATGCCCAGCTCCTCCTTGACGGCCCGCGAACCGTCGAGCCCGGCGGACGCGCGGCGCGGCTCCCGGGGCCGGGAGGCCAATGCCGCCAGGGCGGCCTCCATGTCCGCCACCGTCGCGCGCAGGCGGGGCAGGGCGTGCTCGCGCAGCCCCGCCACCGTGTGCCTGCTGGTGTGGCTGACCACGCTGACCGCGCAGACCGCCGTGCCGCCGGGGTCGCGTACGGGCAGCGCGACCGCGATCAGCCCCGGCTCGATGAGCTGGTCGTCCTCGGCCCACGGCGCGGTGGGGTCGAGCAGGGCCAGCCCCGCCGCGCACCGCCCGGCGGGCAGCAGGTCGCCCACCCGGAAGGCCACCGACATCGTGCGCCGCCGGGTGAACTGGCCGACGAAGCGCACGCCGTCGCCGTCGCGCACGGCCAGCGAGACCGACTCCTCCAGCTCGGCGGCCAGCCGCTCGGCCAGGGGCGACAGGCTCTCCTGGAGGCCGTCGCAGGCCAGGTAGGCCGCGCCCAGCTCCATCAGCGGCGGCGCGAGCAGCACGTCGCGGCCCTCGGCCCGCAGGTGCCCGAGGTGCACGAGCGTGGCCAGCACGCGGTCGACCGTGGACCTGGCCAGCCCGGTGGCGCGGACGAGGTCGGTCGCGCGCATGGGCCGCCCGGGGTCGGCGGCCAGCACACGCAGCACGGCCAGGCCGCGCTCCAGGGTCCCGGCCGGTTCCATCGGCGGCTCCTCATCCAGGTGGGGGCTTTGACAGGAACGCCCCGGTTACAGATACTCGAACTCATAATAGTGAACTAAAGTTCGCAGAGCGAACACCTCGGCTGAACGGAGCGTCGTGCGGAGAGACAAGGTGGTCGCGACGGCCGCGGAGGCGCTGGCCGGCGTGCGGGACGGCGCGTCGTTCGCGGTCGGCGGCTTCGGGCTCAGCGGCATCCCCAACGTGCTGATCCAGGCCCTCTACGACACCGGCGTGACCGGCATCGGCGTCGTGTCCAACAACTGCGGCGTCGACGGCGGCGGCCTCGGCATCCTGCTGGCCGCCGGGCGCATCGCCCGCGTCACCGCCTCCTACATCGGCGACAACAAGGAGTTCGCCCGGCAGTACCTCGGCGGCGACCTGGAGGTCGAGCTGACCCCGCAGGGCAGCCTGGCCGAGCGGCTGCGGGCCGGCGGCAGCGGCATCCCCGCCTTCTACACCCCGGCCGGGGTCGGCACCCCCGTCGCCGACGGCGGTCTGCCGCTGCGGCACCACCCCGACGGCACGGTCGCCGTCGCCTCGCCGCCGAAGGAGGTGCGCGAGTTCGACGGTCGGGAGTACGTCCTGGAGCACGGCATCCGCACCGACTTCGCGCTGGTCCGGGCGGCCAGGGGCGACCGGTCCGGCAACCTGGTCTTCCACCGTGCCGCCAGGAACTTCAACCCGCTGGCCGCCATGGCCGGGCGCATCACCGTCGCCGAGGTCGAGGAGCTGGCCGAGCACCTCGACCCCGACGAGGTCCACCTGCCCGGCGTGTTCGTGCAGCGCGTACTCCCGCTCACCCCGGAGCAGGCCGCGGACAAGGGCATCGAGAGGCGTACGATCACCCCGCCTCCGGCAGGAGGGACGGTCACCGAATGAGCTGGACCCGTGACCAGATGGTCGCGCGGGCGGCGGCCGAGCTGCGCGACGGCGACTACGTCAACCTCGGCATCGGCCTGCCCACCCGCATCCCGTCGTTCCTGCCGCCGGGCGTCGACGTGGTCCTCCACTCCGAGAACGGCATCCTCGGCGTCGGCCCCTACCCCGCGCCCGCCGACGTCGACCCCGACCTGATCAACGCGGGCAAGGAGACGGTCACCGTGCTCCCCGGCGCGTCGTTCTTCGACTCCTCGTTGTCGTTCGGCATGATCCGAGGGGGTCACATCGACGTGGCCGTGCTCGGCGCGATGCAGGTCTCGGCCCGCGGCGACCTGGCCAACTGGATGGTCCCCGGCAAGCTGGTCAAGGGCATGGGCGGGGCCATGGACCTGGTGCACGGCGCGCGCAAGGTCATCGTGATCATGGAGCACAACGCCAAGGACGGCTCACCCAAGATCGTCGAGGAGTGCTCGCTGCCCCTGACGGGCAAGCGATGCGTGCACCGGATCATCACCGACCTCGGCGTCCTCGACGTCACCGGCCAGGGGCTGGCCCTGGTCGAGAGCGCGCCGGGCGTGGGCCTGGACGAGCTGCGCAACCGTACCGACGCGGAGGTCATCGCATGAAGGACGTCTACATCGTCGACGCCGTCCGCACGCCGTTCGGCCGCCACGGCGGCGCGCTGGCCAAGGTGCGCCCCGACGACCTGGCCGCGCACGTCGTCGCGGCGCTGGTCGAGCGGACCGGCCAGGAGAGCGCCGACGAGGTGATCCTCGGCAACGCCAACGGCGCGGGCGAGGAGAACCGCAACGTCGCCCGGATGGCCGCGCTGCTGGCCGGGCTGCCGGTCACCACGCCCGGCGCCACCGTCAACCGGCTGTGCGGCTCGGGCATGGAGGCGGTCATCCAGGCCTACCGGGCGATCGCGGTCGGCGACGCCTCGGCGGTGATCGCGGGCGGCGTGGAGTCGATGACCCGCGCGCCCTGGGTGCTGCCCAAGCCCGACCGCGCCTTCCCGGCGGGCGGCGGGGAGCTGGTCTCCACGACGCTCGGCTGGCGGCTGGTCAACCCGAGGATGCCCGCCGAGCACACGGTCGCGCTCGGCGAGGGCGCCGAGCTGATCGCCGACAAGCACCGCATCACCCGCGCGGAGCAGGACGCGTACGCGCTGGGCAGCCACCGGAAGGCGGCCAAGGCGGCCCTCGACCGCGAGATCGTCCCGATCGCCGGCCTGGCCAGGGACGAGGGCATCCGCGACGACACCTCGGCCGAGGCGCTGGCCCGGCTCAAGCCGGTGTTCAGAAAGGACGGCGGCACGGTCACGGCCGGCAACTCCTCCCCGCTGAACGACGGCGCGGCGGCGCTGCTGCTGACCGACGAGGAGGGGCTGCGCGGCCGCGAGCCGCTGGCCCGCCTCACCGCGAGCGCCGCGAGCGCGCTGGAGCCGCGCTACTTCGGGCTCGGCCCGGTCGAGGCCGTGCGCAAGGCGCTGGCCAAGGCCGGCAAGGGCTTCGGCGACCTGTCGACCGTCGAGCTGAACGAGGCGTTCGCCGCGCAGGTGCTCGGCTGCCTGGCCGAGCTGCCCGAACTCGACCCCGCCCTGGTCAACCCCGACGGCGGCGCGATCGCGATCGGCCACCCGCTCGGCGCCTCCGGAGCCCGCGTCACCGGCGCCGTGGCCCACCGGCTGGCCGCGGCCGGCTCGGGCGTCGGGATCGCCTCCCTCTGCATCGGCGTCGGCCAGGGGCTGGCCGTCGTACTCGAAAGGTAGCGTCCATGTCCGAACCACTCACGCAGGCCGACATCGACCGCGAGATCGCCGCGCTGAGCGAGTCCCGCGGCGAGCGGCCCGCCGACCACCCCGCGCGCGACTACGCCCCCTACCGCAGCACCCTGCTGCGCCATCCCAAGCAGCCGCTGGTCGCGCTGAAGGACCCGGAGGCGAGCGAGCTGTCCGGCCCGGTGTTCGGCGTCACGGACGTGACCGCCCTCGACTCCGACCTGACCCGGCAGCACCTCGGCGAGCCGCTGGGCGAGCGGATCACCGTGACCGGCCGGGTGCTCGACCGCCAGGGCCGGCCCGTACGCGGCCAGCTCGTGGAGATCTGGCAGGCCAACTCCGCCGGCCGCTACCTGCACCAGCGCGACGACCACCCCGCCCCGCTCGACCCCAACTTCTCCGGCGTGGGCCGCTGCCTGACCGACGACGACGGCCGCTACCACTTCACCACGATCAAGCCCGGCCCCTACCCCTGGCGCAACCACCTCAACGCCTGGCGGCCGGCGCACATCCACTTCTCGCTGTTCGGCACGGCCTTCGCCCAGCGGCTGGTGACCCAGATGTACTTCCCCGGCGACCCGCTGTTCCCCTACGACCCGATCCTGCAGTCGGTCACCGACGACGGCGCCCGGCAGCGGCTGGTCTCCACCTACGCGCACGACCTGTCCAAGCCCGAGTGGTCGCTCGGCTACCGGTGGGACATCGTGCTCGACGGGCCCGCCGCGACCTGGATGGAGGAAGGCCGATGAACCCCACTCCCTCGCAGACGGTCGGCCCGTTCTACGGCTACGCGCTGCCCTTCCCCGGCGGCGGCGACCTGGCCACCGGCGGCATCACCGTGCACGGCCGCGTCCACGACGGCGCCGGCGACCCGATCCCCGACGCGCTGCTGGAGTTCTGGCAGGCCGACCCCGCGGGCGACGTGTCCGGCGCGCCCGGCTCGCTGCGCCGCGACCCGGTCGACGGCGCGGTGATCGGCCGGCACGGCGTCGACTTCACCGGGTTCGGCCGCGTCCCCACCGACGCCGACGGCCACTGGACCCTGCGCACGGTCGAGCCGGGCAACGGGTACATCAGCGTGTGCGTGTTCGCCCGCGGCCTGCTCCACCACCTGTTCACCCGCATCTACCTGCGGCCCGACGCCTTCCTCGACTCGCTGCCGCCCGAGCGGGCGCGCACGCTGGTCGCGGTCGAGGAGCGGGAGGGCGTCCACCGCTTCGACATCCATCTTCAGGGCGAGAAGGAGACGGTCTTCCTTGACTTCGGCTGACCCCGCCGGAGGGGCCCCGGGCGCCCCCTCCGCCGACGCCGGAGGGGGCACGGGGGCGCCCGCGACCGCCTCGGGCGACTTCGGGCTGCTCGCGCCCATGCGCGGCGGGGCCGAGGTGACCGGCGACGTGGCGGTCCTGCAGGCCATGCTCGACGCGGAGGCCGCGCTCACCCGGGTGCTGGCCGCGCTCGGGCGCGCGCCGCGGGAGGCGGCCGACGCCGTGACCGCCGCGGCCCGCGCCGAGCTGTTCGACCCGGCCGGGCTGGCCGCGCGGGCCCGTTCGGGCGGCAATCCGGTCATCCCGCTGGTGGACGACCTGCGCGCCGCCGCCGGGCCGTACGGGGAGCACGTGCACGCGGGCGCGACCAGCCAGGACATCCTCGACACCGCGCTCATGCTGGTCGCCCACCGGGCGCTCGGGCCGGTCCTGGCCGACCTCGACCGGGTGGCCGCCGGGCTCGCCACGCTGGCGTGGGCCCATCGCGACACCGTCATGGCCGCCCGCACGCTCACCCAGCAGGCCGTGCCCACCACGTTCGGGCTCAAGGCGGCGGGCTGGCGGAAGCTGGCCCTCGACGCCCGCGACCGGCTCCGCACCGCCCGCGAAGCCCTTCCCGCCCAGCTCGGCGGCCCCGCCGGCACCCTCGACCGGTTCACCGCCCCTGCCGCGGACGACGCAGGCGCGGCGGCGCTGGAGGTGCCCGGCCGGTTCGCCGCCGAGCTGGGGCTGGCCGCGCCCACGCTGCCCTGGCACGTGCTGCGCACCCCCGTCGCCGACCTGGCCGGGGCGCTGGCGTTCACCGCGGGCGCGCTGGGCAAGATGGCCGCCGACGTGCTGGTGATGTCGCGTACCGAGATCGGCGAGGTGTCCGAGGGCGTCGGCGGCGGCTCGTCGTCGATGCCGCACAAGCACAACCCCGTGCGGGCGACGATGATCGTCGCGGCGGCCCGCCAGGTGCCCGCCCAGGCCGCCGTCCTGTACGCCTCGCTCGCCGCCGAGGACGAGCGCCCGCCCGGCGCCTGGCACGCCGAATGGCAGCCGCTGCGCGAGGCGCTGCGCATGGTCGCCGGCGCCGCCCGCGACGCCGCGGAACTGGTCGCCGACCTGCGGGTGCACCCCGGGCGCATGCGCGCCGCACTGACCGTCGCCGGACCGCCCGGCGCCGCCGCCGCCCTGGTCGAGCGGGCGCTGGAGGAGAAGTGACGTTGTTGCAGCACCGGGTGGACGGCCCGGAACACGGAGAGCCGATCGTCCTCGGCCCGTCGGTCGGCACCTCGACCCGGGTGTGGGAGCCGCAGGTCGCCGCGCTGGCCCGCCGGTTCCGCGTGGTCCGCTTCGACCTGCCGGGCCACGGCGGCTCCCCGTCGTCCGGCGTGTCCACGATCGACGGCCTGGCCGGGCTCGTCCTGGACCTGGCCGACGACCTGGGCCTGGACGCCTTCCACTACGCCGGCATCTCCATCGGCGGCGCGATCGGCGCCACCCTCGCCCTGCGCCACCCCGGACGCCTGCTGTCCCTGGCGATGATCTGCTCCTCGGCCCGCTTCGGCGAGCCGGACGGCTGGCGCGAGCGCGCCGCGCTGGTCCGCGAGCGGGGCACCGCGCCGCTGCTGGAGCCCACGGCCAAGCGCTGGTTCGCCGGGCCGGGCGACCCGGCGCTGCTCGACGACCTCGCCGCCGCCGACCCCGCCGGCTACGCCGCCTGCTGCGACGCCCTGGCCGGCTACGACCTGCGCGCCGAGCTGCCCGGCATCGCCGTCCCGACGCTGGTCCTGGGCGGGCGCGACGATCCGGCCACGCCGCCCGCGCATGCCAGGGAGCTGGCCGACGGCATCCCCGGCGCGACGCTCGTGGAGGTGCCGGGAGCGGCCCACCTGGCCGGCGTCGACCAGCCGGAACGGGTCACCGCCGCGCTGCTCGCCCACCTGCCCGCCGCCCCCGGCATGCGGGTGCGCCGGGAAGTGCTGGGGGACGCCCACGTCGACCGGGCCGTCGCCCGCACCACCGCGTTCACCAGGGACTTCCAGGACCTCATCACGCGCTACGCCTGGGGGGAGATCTGGACCAGGCCCGGCCTCGACCGGCGCACCAGGAGCTGCGTCACCCTCACCGCGCTGGTCGCGCACGGGCACCTCGACGAGCTGGCCATGCACGTCCGCGCCGCCGTGCGCAACGGGCTGACGGCCGACGAGATCGGCGAGGTGCTGCTGCAGAGCGCGATCTACTGCGGGGTGCCGGCCGCCAACGCGGCGTTCGCCGTCGCCCAGCGCGTCCTTACCGAGATATCAGGGGAGTCCGCATGACCATCACCCGTGACCTGCTGATCGGCGGCAAGAACGTCCCCGCCCTGAGCGGCCGTACGACACCCGACCTGGCCCCCTACACCGGCGAGGTGTACGCGACCGTGGCCGCCGCGGGCGTCGAGGACGTCACCTCGGCCGTGGACGCGGCGCAGGCCGCCTTCGACGGCTGGGCCGCCACCAGCCCGTTCGCCCGCCGGGCGATCTTCCTCAAGGCCGCCGACCTGCTCCAGGAGCGCGGCGAGCAGGCCGTGGCGCTGATGGCCGCCGAGGTCGGCGGCACCCGCCCGTGGGCGCTGTTCAACGTCGGGCTGGCCGCGAACATGCTGCGCGAGGCCGCCGCCGCGATCACCGCGCCGCGCGGCGAGGTGCTCACCGCGCAGGAGGAGGGCGTGCTCGGCCTGGCCGTGCGCGAGCCGCTCGGCGTGGTCGCCGCCTTCTCGCCGTGGAACGCGCCGATCATCCTCGGCGTGCGCTCGGTGGCCGCCGCCCTGGCCGCGGGCAACACCGTCGTGATGAAGCCCAGCGAGGACGCCCCCATCGCGTGCGGCCTGTTCGTCGCCGACCTGCTGCACGAGGCCGGGCTGCCCGCGGGCGTGCTCAACGTGGTCACCAACGACCCGGCCGACGCCGCCGTGGTCGCCGAGGCGCTCATCGCCGACCCCCGCGTCCGCGCGGTCAACTTCACCGGCTCCACCGAGGTCGGCCGGATCATCGGCACCCACGCCGCCCGCCACCTCAAGCCCGCCCTGCTGGAGCTGGGCGGCAAGAACGCCATCATCGTCCTGGACGACGCCGACCTCGACCACGCCGTCGACGCCGCCGCGTTCGGCGTCTACATGAACGCGGGCCAGATCTGCATGTCGGGCGACCGCGTGCTGGTGCACGAGTCGCTGGCGGAGGAGTTCGGCCGCAGGTTCGCCGGCAAGGTGCGCGCGCTGCCCGCCGGCGACCCGTCCCGGCCGGAGACCGTGATCGGGCCGCTGGTCAGCGCGGACGCCGCACGCCGGGTGGCCGGGCTGGTCGCCGACGCGGTCGCCAAGGGTGCGACGGTGCTGGCCGGAGGCGGCGAGCCCGAGGGCGCGGTGCACCCGGCCACGGTGCTGACCGATGTGCCGAAGCACGCCGGTCTGTACTACGGCGAGGCGTTCGGCCCGGTGTGCGTGGTCGGCACCTTCGCCACCGACGACGAGGCCGTGGCCCTGGCCAACGACACCGAGCACGGCCTGACCGCCGGGATCATCACCGAGAACGGCACCCACGGCCTGCGCGTGGCGCGCCGCCTGCGGACCGGCATCGTGCACGTCAACGACCAGTCCGTGGGCGACGAGCCGCAGGCGCCGTTCGGCGGGGCCGGCTCCTCCGGCTACGGCCGGTTCGGCGGCCGGTGGGGCCTGGAGGCGTTCAGCAACACCCGCTGGATCACCCTGGCGACCGAGCAGGCCCACTACCCGTTCTGACCGCCCGGCCCGTTCCCGGGAGCGGCGGGCCGGTCGGTCGGCCGGCCCGCCGCCGGGTCAGTGCGCGTACGCCTGGAACTCCGCGGCCCGCACCTGCTCGCGCGCCGGGCTCGCCGTGGCGCAGTCGGTCGCGGAGGCGGGGTCGGCGTCCTGCTCGCCCGCGTAGCGCGGGTTGCCGGTGCACTGGCTGCTGACCACCCGCAGCATCAGGTGGGTGGCGCTGGTCGGCGGCACCCGGAAGGAGCGCACCAGCAGGTCCGCGCCGCGCGGCCGGGGCAGCGTGGCGTCGAACGCGTCCGCCGGGCTGGTGTAGACCTTCCTGAAGCTCGCCGGGTCGGCGCAGTTCGCGGCGCAGGCCAGCACCTCGAACGCGCGCAGCGCCGAGAACCTGTTCTGCCCGCCCGGGTCGGCGGCGTCGCCGACGTCGGGCCGGAGCATCGCGCTCACCTGGACCCTGCGCACCGTGACGGGACGGTCGCCCGCCAGGTCCACGGTGACCGACCTGCCGGCCGGCGCGCCGGTGCGCGAGGCCCAGTTCGTGGCCTCGGTGTCGTCGATCAGCCGGGCCTGGTTGACGCCGTCGCCGGCGGCCGTCGCGCCGGCCGCGGCCGAGGCGAGGTTGCGCGGCAACGGCAGCGGGAGCGGCAGCTTCGCCCCGGCCACCACCGGGAACGTCAGCCGCGCGTGCCCGAACCCGGCGCCCGCCACCACGAACCGGTACGTGCCCGGCGTCATCTCGACGGTGTCGCCCAGCGGCGTGGCCGGATCGGTGTCGGCGACCGGCACCGCGCGGCCCTCGTAGTCGCCCACGTAGAGCCGCAGGGCCGCGTCCTTGGCCGCGCCGAGCGGCTTGAGCTGGAGGGAGCCGTTGCGGCCCTGCGGGTCGACGAAGCTCGGCGTCGGGTCGGGGTCGTTCGGGCCGTTGCTGGCCGCGCCCTTGCCGAGGCCGTGCTCGGCGAACGCCCGCCACAGGATGTCCTGGTTCGCGCCGTCGAAGCGGATGGCGTCGGCGGCCAGGATCGCGTCACGGTGATCGACGTAGCTGACCGCGCCGGAGGCCATCAGCAGCAGGGCGTCGTACGAGAGCTGCGCCCACCGCCGGTTGCCCGGGCACCTGTCCACCGCCACCTTGCCGTCGGCGCAGTCGCGCTGCCGGGCGGGCGTGCCCTTGCCGTACCGCTTGACGAACGCCTCGCGGACGTCGAACTGGGTGGCGGTCCAGATCTCGCCGTCCGCGTGCACCTGCGCGCCGACCAGGTCGTAGGCGATGTCGCTGTAGTTCAGCGGCGACCTGGACATGTCGTAGTTGCGGATGCCGCGCGTCCGGTCGCCCGTGACGTACGGGCCGATCACGTACGGGGTCGCGCCGGAGGAGCGGAAGCCGTACTCGTCGAGGTACTCCATGGCGAACAGGTCTGAGGTGCTCTCGTTCATGGCGCCCGCCTGCGCGCCGCTCCAGCCGGCGTTCGGGCCGGCGATCATGCGGCCGGAGATGGCGTGGGTGTACTCGTGGCCGATGACCGACATGTCGTAGTCGCCGTCCACGCAGGGGGAGTAGAACGAGCCGGCGATCGGCTGCCACAGGTACATGTTGGTGATCGGGGCGACGCCGTCGGGGCCGGTGATCTGGTTCGCGTTGTCGCGGACCGACAACACGCGCGCCCCGGCCTGGGCGTTGCCCAGCTCGGGGTCGTTGCCGAGCCCGCCGCGGTCGCCGTTGTCCACCTGCATGTTCCAGGCGGACTCGGTGAAGCCGAGCCGGTAGGACCAGTCGTGCATGCGGTTGTGCATGGCGTTGAGGTTGGCGATGGCGGCCTCCAGGTCCGCCTCGCCCGGCTGGTCGAACGTCGCCGGGTCGCACTTGGCCTGGTGCCAGGTGTTGCGCCACGGGTAGACGTAGTCGCGGTTCGGGGAGGGCGCGTTCGCACGGGTGCCGACGGTGAACGGGTCGCCGTTGGCGCGGTTCTCGTAGGTGCGGGCGGCGTTGCCCGCGCTGGTGCGGGTCGGCGTGCCGGTGGCGTGGTCCACGTCCCAGGCGCGGCCGGTCGCCGGGTCGCCGCCGGTGGCGAGGTCGCAGCCGGGCCCGGCCGCCTGGCACCAGGTCCGCCGGGTGTCGGTGGCGGAGTAGTCGCCGGGCGGGTTGACCGGGAAGGCCGCCCAGCGCGGGTTCTCCGGGTCGAAGTGGTCGACCAGGTTCTCGCGGGTGAGGATGCCGCCGCTGACCGCGTCCACGTGGGTGGTGTACGCCGCCGCCGCGCCCTTCCCGCCGCCGATCAGGACCACCTGGTACGCGCTGTGCACGCCGTCCGGCGCGGGCACGGCCACCTTCGTGACCTGCTTCGTCGTCGCCGTGGCCAGGTCCACGCCGCCGTCGCGGGCCGCGATCTCCAGGGCCCGCGCCTCGCTGATCGCGGCGGCCGGGGGCGCGGCCTGCTCGCGGGCGAGCGAGGAGGTCACGTGGCGCACCTTCCCCCGCACGACGCCGACCGCGACGAGCCCGTCCACCCCGGCCGGCAGCCCGCCGAACCGCTGGCGCAGGAGCACGGCGTGACCGGCGCCGAGGGGGTTGACCGCGACCGTCTCCAGCCCGGCGACCTCCTCGGCCGACAGGCCGAACAGCGGCTCGTTGGCGGTCAGGTAGGCGCGGGCGGCCCGTTCGGGGTCCTCGCCCAGGCCCTCGGCGAGCGGCGCGGCGCCGGTGACGACGGCGGGGGTGCCGAGGGCGTTCCAGCGGATCTCCGCGCCGGCGGCCCGCGCGCCGAGCCCGGCGGGCGGCGGGACGCGGCCCTGCCGGTTGTCCAGGTCCGGTTCGCCGTGCTGCTCGGCCTGGAAGTCGTGGACGATCGGGGCCTGGCCGCCGGGTTCGCCCCGCGCGGCGCCGGTCAGGGGCAGGGCAGAGGCGGTGACCGCGAGGGCGATCACGGCGCTGCGTAACCAGGGTCTAGTGGACACAGTTCCTCCTGGGTACAGAAGACGCGCGGTTGACGCCCGTCCCGCCAGAGGTAACACCGCCCAGGAGTCCTGACAAGATCGGATAAAGCCTCCAGGACTGTCCAGTTCTTGACGCCGCCACCTATTCAACCTGTAGGTTGATAAACCAATGGGTTGAACAAGGAGGTGGAGATGCTTCTCCGAGAAAAGATCGCGGTGGTCTACGGCGGCGGCGGCTCGATCGGCGGCGCGGTGGCCCGCGCCTTCGCCCGCGAGGGCGCCCGCGTCTTCCTGGCCGGCCGCACCCAGGCCCCGCTCGACAAGGTCGCCGACGACATCCGTGCGGCCGGCGGCACGGCGGCGACCGCCCTCGTGGACGCGCTGGACGAGCAGGCCGTCGACGCGTTCACCGGCTCGGTGGCCGCCCGCGAGGGCCGCATCGACGTCTCGTTCAACGCCGTCTCCGTCCAGGACGTGCAGCGCCCGCTGGCCGAGATCTCCGTCGAGGACTTCCTGCGGCCGATCCAGGTCGCCGCGCGCACCCAGTTCCTCACCATCAGGGCCGCCGTGCGGCACATGGCCGGTTCGGGCGTCGTCCTGCTGTTCGGTGGCGGGGGGCCGCAGACGCAGCCGGGGCTGGGCGGGTTCAAGGTGTCGCTGGACACCATGGAGGGCATCCGCCGCCAGTGGGCGTGCGAGGCCGGGGGGCAGGGCGTGCGCGTGGTCACCCTGATCACCGGCGGCGTGCCGGAGAGCGTCCCCGGCTCGTTCCCGGGCAAGGCCGCGCTGGAGGCGGAGCTGCGCGAGCCCACCCTGCTCGGACGGCTCGCCACCCTCGCCGACGTGGGCGACGTGGCGGCGTTCGTCGCCTCCGACCGGGCCCGGACCATGACGTCGGCGACCGTGAACGTCTCCTGCGGCGCGATCGTGGACCATTAGGGTCGGCACCGCCCAGGAAGGAACGTACCCACCGATGCCCGACGACCAGCTCAGCCTCACCTTCGCCGCCCTGGCCGACCCCACCCGGCGGGCGATCCTCGCCCGGCTGGCCGACGGCGAGGCGACGGTCAACGAGCTGGCCGAGCCCTTCGAGATGAGCCTGCAGGCCGTGTCCAAGCACCTGAAGGTGCTGGAGCGGGCCGGGCTGATCAGCCGCGGACGCGACGCGCAGTGGCGGCCGTGCCGCCTGGAGACGGCGCCGCTGGAGGGCGCCTCCGCGTGGATCGACCGCTACCGCGACCGCTGGACCGGCAGCTTCGACCGGCTCGACCAGGAGATCAGGAAGCTCCGGCACAGCGAGGAAGGACGTGACCATGGGTGAGACCGAATTCGTCATCGAACCCGGCCGCCAGGACATCATCATGATCCGGGCCTTCGACGCCCCCAGGGACGTCGTGTTCCGGGCCGTGACCGACCCGGCGCTGATCCCGCGCTGGTGGGGCCCCCACTGGCTGGACACCCGGGTGGACGCCATGGAGGTCGCGCCGGGCGGCCGGTGGCGCTTCGTCAACACCGACGCCCGCGGCCGGGAGTACGCCTTCGGCGGCGTCTACCACGCGGTCGTGCCGCCGGAGCGGTACGTGCGCACGTGGGAGTTCGAGGGCACGCCGGGCGAGGTGGCCCTGGAGACCGTCCGGCTGGAGGAGACCGGCGGCCGTACCCGGTACGTGGCCCAGTCGGTGCACCCGTCCGTCGAGGCGCGCGACGCCATCGTCCGCGCCGACGGACCCAAGGGCGGCGTCCAGTCCATGGACCGCCTCGCCGAGCTGCTGAAGGCCCGCTGAGGCGTTACTTCGGGCAGGCCAGGCGGCAGCCGCCGAAGCGGGCTTCGTCCGGCTCCGGGAAGTGGGACTTCGGCGCCCCGCGCAGCGCCTCGGCCATCGAGGCCCGCCAGATCGGGCCGGGGATGGTGGTGCCGTCCACGGTGTCGTAGCGGCGGCCGCCGACGGTCAGGCCGGTGAGCGTGGGCCGATCGCGCCCGGCGGTGGGCGGGCGCCGCTGGGACCCGTCGGGGAACGTGCGGGGCTCGGACTCGTCGGGGAATCCGAGGCTGACGGCGGCGGCCAGGTCGGGGGTGTAGCCGGCGTACCAGGCCGACCCGAGGTCGGGGATCCTGCCCGCCAGGGCCGCCGCGTCCCGGCCGAGGCCGCCGGTCCGCAGCAGGCCGGTCACCGCGTCGGCGACGGCCGCGTCCAGAACCTGCTCGCACCGGGGGGCGAGGGCGTGCAGCACCTTGCCGGAGCCGTCGCGGACCTCCTTGACGGCCCGCGGCGCGCAGCGCAGGCCGTGGGCGGCGAGCGTGGCGTAGGTGCCGGCGACGGTGACGGTGTCCGCCTCGTTGATGCCGAGCGTGAACGTCTCGTACTCCTGCAGCGGTGTCCCGTCGCGGCGGGCGAGGCCGAGCCGCTGCGCCGTGCGCACGGTCTGGCAGAGGCCGACCCGCTCCTCCAGCCGCAGGAAGAAGGGGTTCGGCGCGGCGCGGGCGGCCGAACGCAGGGTGGTGAACGCGCCGCCGTCCCCGCCGCCGGGGCCGACGACCGTGTGGGTGGGGTCGCCGACGTTCTCGCCCTTGCAGTTGGTGAAGGAGTTGTAGCCGGTGGCCCGGAAGGAGCGGGCGCGGGGGAAGCCGTCGTCGTAGCGGAAGCCGCCGGACAGCGCCGCCGCGAGCGTGTACGCCATCGCCGTGGAGCCCTGCGACAGGGCGTGCGCGCCGTCGCCACGGCTGGCGGCCAGCGCCCTGATCTCGCCGCTGCCGGGCGCCACCATGGCCTCGACGGCGACGGGCGCGTCACCCGGGCGGACCCGCCCCTCGACGGCCCGCCGCGCCGCCTGCTGCGCCCGCGGATCGAGGGTGGTGGCGACGACCAGGCCGCCCCGGGTGAGCAGCCGCGGATCGATCGCGGTCAGCTCGTCGTGCACCCGGCGGCAGAAGGCGGGGTGGCGGCTGGCCGCGCAGTCGGGGGCGAGCTTCTCGACGACCTGGCCGCCGCCGTCGGTGATCACGCTGTCCTGCACGACCAGCGGGGCGACGGCCAATCGCTGCCTGGCCGGCGCCGGACCGGCCGTCGCGGACAGCACCAGGACGGCGCCCCAGACGGCCGCCGCCACCCCGGCGACGACGCCGAGGGCGAGGAGAAGTCGCTTCATCGACGTCCTTCCGGAAGGGGGGTGCGGCCGGCCCGTCCATCATGGCCGACCGCACCGCCCCCGTGCACCGGAGCTAGACGATCACACCCGTTGCCACAGGGCGGGCACGTTCGGCGGCTCCCAGCCGGGCAGCGCCGTGTGCGGCTGGACGCAGCGGTAGGTGACGTTGTTGTAGACCACCTGGTCACCCGACTTGTACGCGGTGCCCGCCGTCCAGTTGCCGGTCGGGCCCTGGGTGGGGGTCACCGTGGGGGTCACCGTGGGGGTCGGGGTGGGCGTGGGGGTCGGCGTCGGGGTGGCGGTGGGGGTCGGCGTCGGTCCGCCGGGACCCACCTGGAGGTCGACGCAGTTGTAGAAGGCGTTCTCCGTGTCGGCGATGTTCCAGATGGCCAGCAGCTTGATGCGCCCGGTCCGGCCGCCCAGGCTGACGGTGTGCGTCACTGTCGCGCCCGGTTCCCTGCCGTGGTCGTTGAACGAGGCGATCCGGGTGCTGCCGACGTAGTAGTCCCACGTGCTGGTGGCGTGCCGGGCCTCGATGAGCCACTTGAAGTTGACCGTGTCGCCGACGGACGCGGCGGGCCAGGCCTTGCTGTCGTCGTCCAGCGGAGCCCACCGGGCGTCGCCGCCGCTGCAGTTGCGCAGGCCCTTGGGGCCCTCGACGCTCTGCGGCTCCCAGATGATCTGGCCGCAGTTCTTGACCTTGCCGGCCGCGCAGTTGGCCTGGCGGCTGGGCGGGTCGGAGATGTAACCGTGCGCCGAGGCCGGCGGGGACAGGGCGACGACGGTGGCGACGGAGACCGCCGCCATGGCTAAGAAGGTCCATACTCTGCGCATGTCACCGTTCCTTCATGCTGGGGGATGCTCCCAAATATAAAGGAAAGTTTCCTAACGGTAAATGGCGCAGTCAGCGCTTTTCCGCCCCGCAGTCAGGCTGGTTGATTCCGTCGGGCCCGAGGATCTCCGGCCATGTGCTCAAGGTCATCCGTGAGTCCACCGGGATGACCCAGGAACGGTTCGCCGAACCTCTCGGCCTGGACGTCACGACGATTCAGGGATGGGAATCCGGGCGCCGCCCGCTGATGGCGATCTCCACGGGGACGTACCTGTCATCGCGGCACTGGCTCCTGCGGCTCGGCATCCGATCGCGCCTGCTCTTCCAACTGGACATGGCCCTTGAAGCCGACCGGTTCGTCGGCCACGTGCTCGGCACCGAGCCGGGGAAGGCCCGGGCCGAGGATCATCCACTGGCCTCATGGGTGATCACGCGTCCGCTCACCGACCTCGTGGCCTGGCCGTTCACCGGGACGGCTCCGTCCGCCATGGCGGGAACCGCGCGGGGCACCGGCCGCCGGGGGCCGGTGGCCACCTCACCTTCCCTTCTGCCCGACGAACGCGCGCACTTCTTCGAGCACCTGAAGGTCGTGGCCGAGCGTGCCGACACGGGCCGGGCGGCCGGCAAGCTGGACTCCGCCATTCCCTACCTCGACGTGGTGGGCCCACACGCTGTGGTCACTGGTCATACTGCGCCCCTCGACATTGGACTTGAGGCCGTCTGCGCTCGTGACGCCGACAAGCTCGAATGCCTGATGCAGGCCGTCGAGTACCGCGAGCAAGGACACCAGAACGTCCAGCCGTGGATCGACAGCTCGCTCGCCGCGCTACGGACGGCGTCCGCGAAGCGCCTCGCGGACGAGGTGCTCAGCACGGGGTCGCTGGAGTGGATGGTGCGCGTCCTCAACGGAGATTGAGTCACCCGGCGCTCACGGCCGTCCCAGATGGCGCGGGCCAACAGGTGGTGACATGTCGTGACATCGCCTAGGCTGAGGGTGCCGAGGGGAGTACTTCGCAAGCGCCGGCCCGGTCAGTACGGACGTCCCAGACGTCCCCGGGCGGCCGCCCGCGCGATCGGCGCACGGGCGAAGGAGACCTCGAACGATGACGCGCGTTCGAGGAGGACCCATGCCCCCGGGCACATTGCAGGCTGCCCCCGCCCTGACCACCATCGCCACGCCCACCCTCTGGCTGGTCGCGATCGCCGGGCTCGTGCTGCTGCTGGCGCTGGATCTCTTCTTGACCAGGCGCCCGCACGAGGTCCGCATGCGCGAGGCGGCCGGCTGGTCGGTGTTCTACCTGGTGCTGCCGGTGATCTTCGGCCTCTACCTGTGGGCGGACCACGGCGGCGGCGTCGCCGTGGAGTTCTTCACCGGGTTCGTGGTGGAGAAGTCGTTGTCGGTGGACAACCTGTTCGTGTTCATGTTGCTGCTGGCCGCGTTCGCCGTCCCGCCGGCGCTGGCCCGGCAGGTCCTGCTGTACGGGATCGTCGGCGCGCTCGTCCTGCGCGGCATCTTCATCTGGCTCGGCGCCGCCGCCCTGCAGAGCGGCACGTGGGCGTTCCTGCTGTTCGGCGCGATCCTCATCGTCACCGCCGGGAAGATCCTCAAGGACGTGCTCGGCGGCCACGAGCAGCAGGTGGACATCTCCTCCATGCGCAGCGTCCGGCTGGTGCGCCGGTTCGTGCCGGTCACCGACGACTACCGCGGCTCCCGGCTGGCCGTGCGCGAGGGCGGGCGGCTGGCCCTGACGCCGCTGGCCTTGGCCGCCGTCGCCGTCCTCGGTACGGACATCGTCTTCGCCGTGGACTCCGTGCCGGCCGTGTACGGCGTGACCGAGGACCCGTTCCTGGTCTTCGCCACCAACGCCTTCGCGCTGATGGGCCTGCGGGCGCTGTACTTCGTGCTGCAGGGCGTCCTGGCCAAGCTGCGCCACCTCAACCACGGGCTGAGCGTCATCCTGGCCTTCATCGGGGTCAAGCTCATGCTGCACTGGGCGCACGGCGTGTGGGACTGGATGCCGCAGATCCCGACGCTCGCCTCGCTCGGCGTGATCGTCGCCGTCCTGACCACGGTCACCCTGACCAGCCTGTACGCCAACCGCCGCGACCGCGAGAAGGAGGCCGCGAGCTAGTTCACCGCTCCGACGCCTGGGTGCCCCCGACGCGAGAGCCGGCCGTCATGTCGGCATGACGACATGGTCGCGAGACGCTTTCAGGGAAGGACCCCGCGCCCATGACGATCTCTCTTGACACGAGCCGGTACACGGTCGGCATGGCCACGAGCCCCGCCGACCTCCAGGCGGCCCAGCGGCTGCGGTACGAGGTCTTCGCCGAGGAGATGGGGGCGCGGCTCGACAGCCCGGTCTCCGGCCTCGACGTGGACCGGTTCGACGCCTACTGCGACCACCTCCTGGTGCGGGAGGGGCGGCGGGTGGTGGGGACGTACCGGCTGCTGCCGCCGGGACGGTCAGACCGGCTCTACTCCGACGGCGAGTTCGACCTGCGCGCCCTCGCCCCCATCCGGAACAACCTGGTCGAAGCAGGGCGTACCACCGTGCACCCGGACCATCGGGACGGCGCGGTGGTCGCGCTGATGTGGGCCGGGATCGCCCGGTACATGGTGGACGGCGGCCACCAGTGGCTGGCGGGCTGCTGCTCGGTGCCGCTCGACGACGGCGGCGCGCTGGCGGCCGGGGTGGCCGGGCGGGTGCCGCTCGGCCCCGAGGAGCACCGCGTCACGCCGCACGTGCCCTGGCAGGCCGACGGCGCGCCGCGCTCCGACCGGTTCGTGCCGCCCGCCCTGCTCCGCGGTTACCTGCGGCTGGGCGCGTGGGTGTGCGGGCCGCCCGCGCACGACCGGGACTTCGGCACGGCCGACTTCTTCGTGCTGCTCTCGATGGCCCAGGTGAACACCCGCTACCTGCGTCACTTCCTGGGCGGGACGCCGTGACCGGCCCGTGGCTGCGTACGGGGCCGTGCACGCCGGACATGTGCGTGGGGGCGGCGGTCGTCGGTGCGGGGGCGGCCCGCCGGGCGCTGCGGCTGCTCGCGGCGGCCCTGGTGGTGCTCGCCGGGGTGCCGGTGGCGCTGGCGTTCCGCCACGCCCGCCCGGACGTGCGGGCGCGCGTCACCGGGACGTGGGCCCGGCTCATGCTGCGCGCCCTGGGCATCCACCTGGACCTCGTCGCCGAGGATCCGGCGGAGGCGACCCGGCCGCCGACCAGGGCCGGGGCCGGGGCCGGGGCCGGGGTCGAGTGCGGGTCCGGGGTCGGGGCCGCGGGTTCTGGAGGAGGTGGGGAGGCCGGGGTGCTGGTCGTGGCGAATCACGTGTCGTGGCTGGACCCGCTGGTCATCGCGGCCGCCGTGCCCTCGCGCCCGCTGGCCAAGCGGGAGATCGCCGCCTGGCCGGTCGTCCGCACGCTGGCCGCGGGCTCGGGCGCGCTGTTCATCGACAGGGAACGCCTGTCCGCGCTGCCGTCGGTGGTCGCCGCCGTGGCCGCGGCGCTGCGGGCGGGCGACACCGTCGTGGCCTTCCCCGAGGGCACCACGTGGTGCGGCCTCGGCATGGGCGACTTCCGGCCGGCGGTGTTCCAGGCGGCGATCGACGCGGGCGCCGCCGTACGGCCCACGACGCTGCGCTACTGCGAGGACGGCCGGCCCTCGACCCGCGCCTGCTACGTGGGCGAGGACTCACTGCTCGCCTCGGTGCTCCGGGTGGCCGCGACCCGGCGGCTGGCCGTCGAGGTGCGCCTGCTGGCCCCCCTGCGCGCCGCCCCGCCGGCCGGCCGCCAGCGGGCGCGGGCCGCCCTGGCCAGGGACGCCGAGGCCCTGGTACGCGCCGCGATGGACGGCCCTCCCGAGCGGGAGCGGGGGAGGACCGTCGCTCACTTGCCGAAGCCCGCGGTCAGCCCGCTGAGCAGCTGACGGCGGCCCACCACGTAGAGGATCAGGATGGGCAGCGTGGTCAGGACGACCGAGGCGAGCACGGCGGGCACGTTCACGCTGTACTGGCCCTGGAACGTCCACAACGCCAGCGGCAGCGTGCGCTTGTCCGGGCTCTGGGTCAGGATCAGCGGCAGCAGGAAGCCGTTCCAGATGGTCAGCGCGTTGTAGATCGTCACCGTCACCACGGCGGGGCGGGTCAGCGGGAAGGTCAGCCGCCAGAGCATGCCCCAGTCGGTGGCGCCGTCCAGCCGCATCGACTCGAACAGCTCCTTGGGCACGTCCCTGATGAAGTTCGACAACACCAGCACCGACAGCGGGATCGCGAACGCGATGGAGGGCAGGATCATGCCCAGCAGCGAGTCGTACAGGTGCAGCCGGATGATGATCAGGTAGATCGGGATGATCGTGGCCTGGAGCGGGATCGCCAGCCCCATGAGGAACAGCGAGTTCACCCCGCGCAGGAACCGCCCGCCGCCGCGCACGATCGCGTACGCCGCCATGAACGACACCCCGACGGCCGGGACCACCGCGCCGAGGGTGAGGAGGAGGCTGTTGAGGAAGTACAGCGCGAAGTCCGACTCCAGCACCATCCGGTAGGCCCCCAGCGTCGGCTCCGACGGCGGCGCGAGCGGGTTGGAGGCGTAGTAGGAGCTCTGCTCCTTGAAGCTGGTGATGACGATCCAGTAGATCGGGACCACCACGATCGCCAGCCAGATCCACCCGGCCACCCCGGCCACCCAGTTGCGGCGGGCGGCGGCCGGGCCGCCCGCCCGCCGGGACGCCCCGGCGGCCCGCCGCGCCGGCTTCGTCAGCGTCGTCGCCATGTCAGGCCCCTTCCAGCTGGCTCGCCGCGGCGTCGCGACCGCCGAGGCGGCGCAGCAGCAGCGCCAGCGCCAGGCCCACGAGCACGAGGATCACCGCGATCGCGCTGGCCGGGCCCATCAGGTTGGCCTGGAACCCCCGCTTGTACATGTCCAGGGCGAGCACCCGGGTGGCGTCGCCGGGACCGCCCGCGGTCAGCACGAAGATCAGGTCGAAGAACGTCAGCGACCCGACCACCATCAGCGTCGAGGACGTGATGATCGTGTACTTGAGCTGCGGCAGCGTGATGCTGAAGAACGTGCGCACCCGGCCCGCGCCGTCGAGCTGGGCGGCCTCGTACATCGAGCGCGGGATCTGCCGCACGCCGCCCTGGTAGATCAGCGAGTGGAACGGGATGAACTGCCACGACACCACGAAGATCACCACGCTGAAGGCGAGGACGGGCTCGCCCAGCCAGTCCTGGGCCAGCAGGTCGAGGCCGAGCCCGGCGCCGAGCCCGAAGTTCGGGTCCAGCAGCGCCTTGTAGGTGATGGCGACGGCGGCCGAGCTGAGCAGCAGCGGGATGAAGTAGAACACCGACAGCACGGCCCGGTAGCGCTGCCGGCCGGCCAGGAACACCCCGAGCAGGATGCTGGCCGGCGTCTGCACCGCCCAGGACGCGGCCATCACCAGGAACGTCACCCACAGCGCGTGCGGCAGCCCGGGGTCGGCGAGCACGGCCCGCCAGCTCGACAGGCCGGCGAAGCCGATGTCGCCGAGCCCGTCCCAGGAGGTGAAGCTGAGGACGAGGACCCCGATCAGCGGGATCACGCCGAAGGCGACGAAGAGCAGCAACGCCGGGACGGCCAGCCAGGCGAGGGAGCCGCGGCCCCCTCGCCCGGCCGCCGCCGGCGCCCGCCGCCCGGCGGGGATCGGGATCACGCTCACTTGCCGATGACCGCGTTCATGTTCGTCTGGAACTGCTGCGGCGAGATGGACAGCTGGAACAGCTTGGCGATGTTGTCCAGCAGCACCTCGGCGGCGGTCGGGCTGAGCGCCTGGTCCCACGACTGGGCGAAGGTGCTGGCGTTGCTGGCGATGCCGTAGACGAACTTCAGGAACTCGGCGTCGGGGGAGGCGGCGAAGGCCGCGTCGGCGCCCTTGACGATCGGCACGGCGCCCGTGTCCGCCCACTCCTTGACCTCGGTCTGGTCGAGCACGCCGCTGGTGAGGAACTTCTTGGCGATCTCCTTCTGCTCGGGGGTGGCCTTGGCGGAGATCGACAGGTACTGGCCGGGGTTGCCGACGGTGTTGCTCGGGTCGCCCTTGCCGCCGTCCACTGGCGGGAAGTTCATGTAGCCGAGGTGGCCGCCGGGGACGAAGTCGCCGCCGTCGTTCTTCATGCCGCCGTACGTCCAGCCGCCGTGCAGCATCATCGCGGCCTTGCCGGTGTAGAGCAGCGCCTGGTCGGCGTTGGAGTCGGCGGTGATGGAGGAGAAGCCCTTGATGAAGCCGTTCGCCTTGATCAGGTCCTGCATCTTGGTCAGGGCGTCGAGGGCGGCGGGGTTGGACCAGGCGTCCTTCTGGCCGTCGAACACCGCCTGGAACACCTCGGGGCCGCCGATCCGGTCGAACAGGAACTCCAGCCACATCATGTTGGTCCAGCGCGACTGGCCGCCGAGTGAGAACGGCGCGATGCCCTTGGCGTTGATCTTGGGCACGATGTCCATGATCTCGCCCCAGGTCGTCGGGGGCTGCACGCCGACCTTCTCCAGGACCTCCTTGTTGTAGTACAGGACGATCGGCTGCACGGTCTCGCACGGCATCGCGTAGATCTTGCCGTCCACGGTGGCCGCGCCGAAGGAGGAGGGGAACAGCCGGTCCTTGACGGCGGCGTTCTCGGAGAACCAGGACGTGAGGTCCTCGACCTGGCCCGCCTGCACGTAGCTGCGCAGCGTGCCGCCGCCCCAGCCCCAGATCAGCGTGGGGGCCTGGCCGGCGCCGATGGCCGTCTTGATCTTGGTCTTGTAGGCGTCGTTCTGGAACGCCGTGCCCTCGATCGGGGTGTTGGGGTTGGCCTTGTTGAAGCGCTCGATCGCCCGGCGGCGCACGCCTTCCTGCGGCTCGACCGACAGGTACCAGTAGGTGGCCTTGGCGCCGCCGCCCCCACCGCCGGTCGCGCCGCCGCCACCCGCGCGGGTGGGGCCGGACGTGCCGCAGGCGGCGAGCGCGGCTCCCAGGGGCAGCCCCATCGAGAGGCTGAGGAAGGTGCGGCGAGAGGTTGTCCTGGTCTCCACGCTGATCTCCGTACTCGAATGCCGTGGCCTGGCCGCGGCTCGGTTGTCCTTGGGACGCGTTGGCCGGCGGTCGGATCGGCAAACCCCCCAATGCCGCTCGTCCGCTCGCCGTTGAGTGAACTAGTCGAAACATTTGCGACATGACCGCGCGGCACGTCAATCTAGATTTCGGCCATTACCCTGTCAAGACCTCTGTCGTGAAACCCGGCCTGGGCGGCGGCCGGGCCTGTGTAGTAATCTCGCGCGGTCATCTAGCTGGATATTCTGCCCCAGTTGCGGCATTGTGCAGGTGGCAGGCCCGGCTCCGAAATGTTTCGAAACTTTGCGGCAGGAACTCTTGAAGGAGTGCAGTTCATGACGGCTCTAGATCGGACCCCGGCGGATCGGGTCCTCGGTCCGTGGCTGGACCCGGCGCTTCCCGTGGCCGAGCGCGTCGAGGCCCTCCTTCAGGAGTTGACGCTGGAGGAGAAGGTCGCCCAGCTCGGCAGCCGGTGGGTGGGCAACGACATGGCGCACGAGGAGGCGGCCCCCGTCCCCGACCCGGACGGCACGGGCACCCACAACGTGGCCCCCATGCAGGACGTTTTCGCCGCCTCCGGCACCGTCCCCTTGGCCGAGGCCGCCCGGCACGGGCTCGGCCACCTGACCCGCGTGTTCGGCAGCGTCCCGGTGACGGTGGCCGAGGGCGCCGCCGAGGTGGTGCGGCTGCAACGCGAGGTCGTCGGCCTGTCCAGGCTCGGCATCCCCGCCCTCGTGCACGAGGAATGCCTGACCGGTTTCACCACCTACGGCGCCACCGTCTACCCGGCGGCCATCGCCTGGGCCGCCACCTTCGACCCCGGCCTGGTCGAGCGCATGGCCGCGGCCATCGGACGGGACATGCACGCCGTGGGCGTCCACCAGGGCCTGTCCCCGGTGCTCGACGTGGTCCGCGACTACCGGTGGGGCCGGGTCGAGGAGACGATGGGCGAGGACCCGTACCTGGTCTCGATGCTCGGCGCGGCGTACGTACGCGGCCTGGAGAGCGCCGGCGTGATCGCCACGCTCAAGCACTTCGCCGGGTACTCGGCCGCGCGGGCCGCCCGCAACCACGGCCCGGTCCCGATGGGCCGCCGCGAGCTGATGGACATGATCCTGCCGCCGTTCGAGGCGGCCGTCACCCTGGGCGGCGCCCGTTCGGTGATGAACTCCTACTCCGACGTCGACGGCGTGCCCGCCGCCGTCGACTCCTGGCTGCTGACCGAGCTGCTGCGCGAGGAATGGGGGTTCACCGGCACCGTCGTGTCCGACTACTGGGCGGTCCCGTTCCTGGCGACCATGCACCAGGTGGCCGCCGGCCCGCAGGACGCGGGGGCGCAGGCGCTCGCCGCGGGCGTGGACGTCGAGCTGCCCGACACCCTCGGCTTCGGCGCCCACCTGGTCGAGCGGGTGCGCCGGGGCGAGCTGCCCGAGTCGCTGATCGACCGCGCCGCGCGCCGGCTGCTCACCCAGAAGGTGCAGCTCGGCCTGCTCGACCCCGGCTGGACGCCGGAGGGCTCGGTGGCCGGCGCCCAGGACGTCGAGCTGGACTCGGCCGCCAACCGCGCCCTCGCCCGCGAGCTGGCCGAACGCTCGATCGTGCTGCTCGACGCCGGGACCGCGCTGCCGCTGCGCGCGGGTCTCGGGCGGATCGCCGTCGTCGGCCCGTGCGCCGACGACCCGCGCACGTTCATGGGCTGCTACGCCTTCCCCAACCACGTGCTGCCCCGCCACCCCGGGCTCGGGCTCGGCGTCGAGGCCCCGACCGTGCTGGACGCGCTGCGCGCCGAGCTGCCCGGCGCCGAGATCGTGCACGAGCCGGGGTGCGCGGTCCAGGGCGGCGACCGGTCCGGGTTCGCCGCGGCGGCCGTCGCCGCCCGCGAGGCCGACCTGTGCGTCGCGGTCGTGGGCGACCTGGCCGGCCTGTTCGGCCAGGGCACGTCGGGCGAGGGCTGCGACGCCGAGGACCTGCGGCTGCCAGGGCTCCAGGCAGACCTGCTGGCCGAGCTGTTCGCGACGGGCGCGCCGGTCGTCGTGGTGGTCGTCTCCGGCCGCCCGTACGCGCTGGGCGAGGTGCACGCCGGAGCCGCCGGGCTGGTCCAGGCGTTCATGCCGGGAGAGGAGGGCGGCGGGGCGATCGCCGGTATACTGAGCGGTCGTGTCCAGCCTGGAGGCAAGCTTCCCGTGCAGATACCCCGCCATCCTGGCGGGCAGCCGGGCACCTACCTGCAGCCCCCGCTCGGAGCCGACAGCAAGGGCATCAGCAACCTCGATCCCACCCCGCTGTTCCCCTTCGGGCACGGCCGCTCCTACACCTCCTTCGAGGTCGGCGACCTGCGGCTCAGCGCCGCCGAGGTCCCGACCGACGGCGAGTTCACCGTCTCGGTCCGCGTCGCCAACACCGGCGGCCGGGCGGGCGACGAGGTCGTGCAGCTCTACCTGCACGACGTCCTCGCCCAGGTCACCAGGCCGGTGAAGCAGCTCACCGGCTTCGCCGGGGTGCACCTCGAACCGGGGGAGAGCAGGCGGGTCTCCTTCCTCGTCCACACCGACAGGACCGCCTTCACCGGGCGCGACCTGCGGCGCGTCGTGGAGCCCGGAGACGTCGAGGTGCTCGTCGGCACGTCCGCCGCCGACCTGCCGTGCCGCGGCGTGGTCCGGCTGACCGGGCCGGCGCGGCCCGCCGGCACCGGCAGGCGGCTGGTCACACCCGTGGAGATCCGAGGAGGAACAGATGCCGGCTCCTAGGCGCGCCACGCTGGCCACCGTCGCGGCCTCGGCCGGCGTGTCCGTCGCCACCGTCTCCAAGGTGCTCAACGGCCGCAGCGACGTGGCCCCGGCGACCCGTTCGCTGGTGCAGTCGCTGCTCCAGCAGCACGACTACGTGCCCGCCACGCCGCGCCGCGGTGAGGCGGGCGGCCCCGCCACGGTCGAGGTGCAGTTCGACGACGACCTCAACGCCTACTCCACCGAGATCATCCACGGCGCGATCGAGGCCGGCGACGAGCTGGAGACGTCGGTCGTCGTCAGCATCAGGAAGAGCCACCAGCGCACCGGCGGCTGGGCGCGCGACCTGGTCGCCGCCGGGCGGCGGGCGCTCATCGTGGTGACCAGCGAGCTGACCGGCGCGCAGCTCGGGGCGCTGACGCGGGCCCGGCTGCCGCTGGTCGTGATCGACCCGCTCAACCTGCCGACCACCAGCGTGACCAGCGTCGGCTCGACGAACTTCGCCGGCGGCCTGACCGCCACCCAGCACCTGCTGTCCCTGGGCCACCGCCGCATCGCCTACATCGGCGGCCCGCCGACCTCGGCCTGCAACCAGGCCCGCCTGCACGGCTACCGCGCGGCGCTGGAGGCGGCCGGCGCGCCCGAGCCGCCCGGCTACGTCCGCACCGCCCACTTCCACTACCAGGACGGCCTGGTCAACGGCGCGAGCGTGCTCGACCTGCCGGAGCCCCCGACCGCGATCTTCGCCGGCTGCGACGAGATCGCGCTCGGGGTCATGGAGGCCGCCAGGTCGCGCGGCCTGCGCATCCCGGAGGACCTGAGCATCGTCGGCTTCGACGACACGCAGATCGCGCGGATGGCCTCGCCGCAGCTCACCACCGTGCGCCAGCCGCTGCGCGAGATGGGCCGGGCGGCCCTGCGCACCGCGCTGCGGCTGGCGGCCGGCGAGCGGATCGACTCCCACCATGTCGAGCTGGCGACCGAGCTGGTGGTGCGCGGCTCGACCGCCCCGGCGGCGCCTACGGAAGGCCGAAGGCCAGGAACACCGACCCGTACGGGTTCGGGTACGGCGTGAAGGAGTACCCGGACTGGACGAACAGCATGCCGTGCGACACCACGGCCCCGCCACCGCCCGAGACGGCCCCGCCGCGCCCGGTCAGGCCGTTGACGCCCTGCACCTCCTGCATGGTGTCGTAGGCCCACACGACCTCGCCGGTGCGCGCCGAGTAGGCCCGCATCTTGCCGTCCATGCTGCCCTCCCAGACCAGGCCGGGCGTGCTGGAGACGGCCGGGGTGTGGCCGAGGCGGCAGACGTTCGGGTACTGGGCCGCGCCGCCGGTGGCGCAGCCGTCGGCCGGGTTGGGCGTCTCCCACAGCAGGTGCCCGGTCGCCGGGTCGAGGGCGAACAGGGTGCCGGGCTGGGCCATGTACGTGGCCACGTACAGGCGCTGCCCGTCGAAGGAGGTGCCCCACTGGACGCCGGACAGGCCGCCGCCGGGCATCGGCTTGGACAGCTGCCGCTGCCAGACGATCTTTCCGGTGCGGGCGTCGAGCACGTGGTACACCCCCGCCTTCTGCCCGATGCCGACCAGGGCGCGCCCGCCCGCCCTGAACAGGTTGGGCGCGGCCCCGAGGTCGAAGTCGAGCGCGGTGCCGTCGGGGAAGTTGGGGCAGTACTCGCGGTCCTCGGGGGTGGGCAGCGAGCACTCCAGCCGCCAGGTGTCCACGTCGGTCATCCGCCGGGTCCAGCGCGGCCGGCCGGTGTCGATGTCCAGCGCCAGTACGGAGTCGTAGTGGCCGGCGCTGCCGGTGTAGTTCTGGCCGGTGCCGACGTACAGGGTGCGGGTGACCGGGTCGAGGGCCGGGGAGCTCCACACGCCGCCGCCCGAGGGGGCGTACCGGGGGACGCCGTTGGGCCAGGTGCCGTCCTGGCGGGCCTTCGGGACGGTGTTGAAGCGCCAGACCGGGCGGCCGGTGTCGGCGTCCATGGCGTCGAGGTGGCCGCGGAAGGTGCAGCAGGCGTGCTCCTTGCCGATGATGTTCTCGCCGCTGGAGACGCCGACGTAGACGCGGTCGCCGAAGACCAGGGGCGAGCTGGTCACGATCGCCGTGATGGTGTCGTCGAGCCTGCGGGCCCAGGCCAGGCGGCCGGTGTGCTGGTCGACGGCGTAGAACCAGCCGCGCACGTCGCCGAAGTACACCTTGCCCCTGGCCACGGCCGGGCCGTCCTGCACCTGGGTGCGGCCGGTGCCGACGGTGGTCAGGTCGAACTCCCAGCGGGCGGCGCCGGTGGCGGCGTCCCTGGCGTACAGCTTGCCTTCGGGGGAGCCGAAGTACACGGTGTCGCCCACGACGGCGGGCTGGCTGCGCGGCGTGCCGGCCTCCTTGGGATAGGCGAAGGCCCACTTCAGCGCGAGGCCGCCGACCGTGCGCGGGTTGATCGCGCGTTCGGCCGCGTTGTGCCGCCAGCCCAGCGGGCCCTGCTGCCACATGGGCCAGTCGCCTCCGGTCGCCGCCTGCGCGGGCGCCGGGCCCTGCAGCAGCGCGAGGCAGAGCGCGGTCAGCAGCCGGATCATGAGGTCGCCTCCTTGTTCCAGAACGCGCACTGGTGCTGCCTGGCGATCTCCCGCGTCACCTGGCTGTCACCGGCCGGGGCCAGGGACATGACGGCGGGGTCGGTGCGGGTGTAGCGGGGCCAGAGCGGGGTCCCCTCCGCGGTCGGGTCGCCGGTACGGGCGAAGCCCGTCCACTGGGCGACGAGCTGGGCGCCGAAGGAGCGCTGGTTGGCGTCCATGTCCTTGACGTCGGAGTACAGGAAGGGCACCTCGCTGATGTGGAAGGCGCCGTTCGGCTTGGTCTGGTCGAGGAAGAACAGCGGCGGCGCGTCGGTGTTGTCTACCTGGAAGGCGTACACCGGGATGTGCGCGGCCAGCCGTTCGTCGTTGAGCAGCGCCGGGCAGACCGAGTTGCTGTCGGCCACGATCGTCCGGTACGCGATGAACGCCGCCGGAGCGGGGAACCTGGCCAGCGGGTAGCGGGCGAGCACCTCGGGGGCGAGGGGGCCGTACTGCCGGCGGACCAGGGTCTCGTACTCGTCCGGGGTGTTCGCGGCGGGGAGCTGGACCTCGTCGCGGCCCACGCCGCGCATGAGGGCGACCTTGTTGACCTTGCCCCTGGCGAACGCCCGCGACGGCGACATGGTCAGGATGCGGCCGTCCACGATGGGGGCGATCGTCCCGCGGTCCGGGCCGAGCCCGTCGGAGGACTGGTCGAGCAGCGCCTTGACCGGCTCGGCCCGCAGGCACGCGGCCGGGTCGGCGGCCTGCTCGCAGCCGAGCGCGGCGGCGAACCTGCCGCCCTGGGCCTGCGCCTCGGCCTGCGTGGGCAGCTCGGCCTTGCAGTCCTGCGGTTGCCAGAAGGTGTTCACGCCGCGCAGCGAGTTGTACTCGCCGCTCTGCACGATCCCCTTCTCGAACAGGCCCTTCGCCGTCGGCGACGCCGTGTGCGCGCAGACGCTCGACCCGCCCGCGCTGGCCCCGAAGATCGTCACGTTGCCGGGGTCGCCGCCGAAGCGGACGATGTTGCGCCGTACCCAGCGCAGCGCCTCCTGCTGGTCGGACAGGGCGTAGTTGCCGGCGTTCCGGCCGAAGGCCCGATGTGACAGGAAGCCCAGGATGCCCAGCCGGTAGCCGACGCCGACGTGCACGACGTTGCCCGCTCTGGCCAGGTAGGAGCCGTCGGACGGGGCGCCGTACCGGAAGCCGCCGCCGTGGAACTCCACCATGACGGGCAGATTCCGGGCCCCTTCGGGGGCGGCGACGTTGAGCTTGAGGCAGTCCTCGTCCTCGGAGGGGGAGCCGAGCAGCTCCGCCTGCGGGCACGGGCTGCCCCGCCCGGTGCCGGAGAACACGCCGGGCCAGGGCGTGGCCCGGCGCGCGGGCGTCCAGCGCAGGTCGCCGACGGGTGGGGCGGCGTAGGGGATGCCGAGCCAGGAGCGCAGGCCCTCGCCCGCGATCCCGCACACCTGGCCCGAGTCGGTGGTGACGGTCGTGCCGGGCGCGCAGGCGGGCGCGCTGCGCGGTGCCGCCTGCGAGGGCGGCGTCGTCAGGCTGAGCGACGCGATCACGACGAGCGCGCTCAGCCCTGGTCGGAGCTTCAACATGCGCAGGTTCCCTCGGTGGATTGACACGGGATCTTGCGCATCGTGTCAAGGCGAGTCAGCCGGATCAATGGCGGCCGTCATACCGGACCGCCATCTCGCCCGTGTGATCACCGCGCGCCGCCTCCGGCTAGCGGTCGCTCCACTTGATCTCGTACGGCTTGAGCGTCAGCTCCTTGCCGTCCACCGTCGTGGTGACCTGCTTGCCCGTGGTGTTGACCGCGAGCAGCTGCCGGGGCTGGGCCAGCACCCGCACCCGCCGGTCGGAGGAGGTGACCGGCTCCAGCTCGGCGCCCGCCGGGAACCAGCGGGTGAAGTCGCTCACCAGCTTGCCGGTGGGCATCAGCGCGCCCGTCCGCGGCTCCCACATGCAGGCCCGGCACTCGCCGTCCTTGGCCTGCGGGTTCCAGTAAAGGGCCGTGCTCGCGCCGCTCTGGGCGAACTCCATCATCGAGACTGCCTGCACGGCCAGCCGCATGGGCTCGTCCCAGACGGTGCCGTCCTCGGGCACGAAGTACCACTCCGACCACCACACCGGCAGGTCGCCGGTCTTCTCGCGCAGCCACTTGGTGATCGCGCCGAACTTGCCCAGGGCGCCGAACGCGTCCGGCAGCAGCTCGTGGGTCTCGGTGGGGGAGGCGCCGTCCACGACGACGAAGTCGGCGCCCTTCTTGTGCTTGAACCAGTACTCGAAGGCGTCGAGGGCGTGCTGGTTGACCGCCCCCCACGGGCCGCGCAGCTCGGTGTCGCCCTTGCTGTCGCTGTCGAAGCCCAGGTACGGCCCGCCGATCTTGGCGTCCGGACGGACCGCCTTCACCGCGTCGTACACCTTGTTGTACAGCTCGGTGTAGCCCTTGTAGTCCGCGGGCTTCTTGTGGTCACGCCAGAAGCCCTTGAACTCGTTCCAGACCATGAAGTACTTCACGTCCCGGTAGCGCTCGGCCACGGTCGCCGCCAGCTTGGCGAAGTCGTCGAAGTGCTCCGGGTACGGCGCGTCCTCCAGGTGCTCCTTCCAGGCCGACTCCTCGGTCGGGCCCTCGGGGCCGCCCTTCATCCAGTCGGGGGCGCAGCACAGCGTGATGACGCCGGTGCCGCCGGACTCCCGCATGAAGTTCGTCCGGCTGTCGAGGTCCTCCCAGAAGTACTCGCCCCGGCGCGGCTCGGGGTTGAGCGCCCCGAAGCCCATGATGTGCTGGTTCTGCAGCATCGGCGTCTCGGACAGCGCGCGGGCGACGTCCTGCTCCAGGCGCGGGGTGATGTTGTTGGCGCTGACGCCGGTGTGGGTCAGGCCCCAGCGCGGCCAGTCGGCGTCCACGGGCGGCGGCTTGAGCGCCTTGGCGGTGGCGGCGGGCGAGGACGCCGCCGGCGGCTGGGCGCCGGTGGTCTCCTGGCCGGCGGTGGCGCCGAAGGAGCAGCCGGCCGCGAGCAGCGCCATGGCGGCGAACCCCATGACGCAGGTGGCCAACCGGCCGGAACGCCGCGCCGCCGTCCTCCCGCTTACTGTTGACACCTGAATCCCCACCTGGTCCTCGGCGCTTTTTGCCTAGAGCGTTCCATGCCCCCGCAAACGCGGCAAACCAGTGGGCCGGATTCACAGCCAAGCGTTATCTCGCGGACACGGCGGCGCTTCCGGCGCCCCTGGCGCGCCGGAAGGCCGCCGCGTCCCGTCCCTAGCGGCCCTGCAGGCCCTTGACGTTGTCCCCGAACGTCCAGCCCTTCGAGCCGTCCCAGTTGATCGACCAGGTCATCAGGCCCTTGAGCTGGCCGTTGAAGGCGTTCCAGCCCTGCGACACCAGCGAGGGGGCCATGTACCCGCCGCCGGCGCCCGGCTGCGCGGGCAGGCCCGGCACCTGCTTGTCATAGGGCACGGTGATCGTCGTGCCCTGGATGGTCAGGCCGTTGTTCAGGCAGGTGGTCTGCACGGTGAAGCCCTGCACGGTGCCGGCGGAGTAGGAGTCGCCGGAGCAGCCGTACATGCTGCCGTTGTAGTACTGCATGTTCAGCCACCACAGGCGGCCGTTGTCGGCGTACTTCTTGATGATCGGCAGGTACGCGCCCCAGATCGACCCGTACGTCACGCTGCCGCCCGTCACGTACGCCGTCTCCGGCGCCATGGTCAGGCCGAACCCGGCCGGCATCTGGGCGAGCACGCCGTCGATGATCCGGATGAGGTTCGACTGCGAGGCGGAGAGCTGGGTGATGCTGCCGCCGCCGGTCAGGCCGGTCTCGATGTCGATGTCGATGCCGTCGAAGTTGTACTTCTTCAGGATCGGCACGACGGTCGCCACGAAGCGGTCGGCGACGGCGCTGGAGCCGAGGTCGATGCCGGCCGCCGCGCCGCCGATGGACATGAGGATCGTCGCGCCCGCGGCCTTGGCCTGGCACATCTCGGCCGGGGTGGCGACCTTGACGGTGGCGTCCATGCCGTCCTCCCACAGCACGGTGCCGTCGGAGCGGATGACGGGGAACGCGGCGTTGATCACGTTGTAGCCGTGCGCCTTGATGCGCGGGTCGGTGATCGGGATCCAGCCGAGCGGCGGGTGCACGCCGTTGATCGCGCCGTCCCAGTTCTCCCAGTAGCCCTGGATCACCTTGCCGGCCGGGCGCGGCTTGGTCGGGCAGGTGGTGTCGGTCGGCGTCACGGTCGGCGTGACTGTGGGCGTGACCGTGGGCGTCACCGTCGGGGTCACGGTGGGGGTCACGGTCGGCGTCACGGTCGGGGTGATCGTGGGGGAGGCGGTGCCGCCGGGGCCGTCGAAGCTGACGTCGTCGGCGTAGTAGGTGCCCTGCCCGTACCAGCCGTGCAGGAAGATGACCGCGGTGCTCTGGCTCGCGGTGGTCGTGAACGACACGGTGAGCCGCGTGTACGCCCCCGCCGACGACGTCCAGGAGGAGGAGCCGCCGGTCACGCCGAGATAGACGTAGCTGCCGCGCACCCATGCGCTCAGCGTGTACGTCGTGCTCGGCCGCACCGACACCGACTGGGTGCACTGCGCGGTGTCGGACCCGCTGGCCGCCGCGGCCAGCGCCTTGGTGCCGGAGTGGACCGGGGTGGAGACCACCGACCCCAGGCCGCCGGTGCACGACCACGGCGACAGGGATCCGGTCTCGAAGTCCGGATTGGTGAGGAGGTTGGCCGCCTGGGCGGAGGTCTGGACGACGAGGACGCCCAGTGCCGCCAGGACGGAGGCCAGCAGCACGACGAGGAGACGGCGCGTTCGCTTCATGGTGGACAACCCTTTCGTCGCCCGAGCGCGGGCCCGCGACCAGCGGGTTCATCGGATTATGTAAAGAAACTTTAAAGTTGTCCACGGAGCTTGCATACCATTTGGGTCATATCACGGACGTGGGGGGCGGGGCCCCCCCCCCCCCCCCCGCCCCCCGCGGCGCCCCCCCGTAACCCTTATACGTTAAATTATAAGGAGGTTTTGGGTATATGTC